>CAYOIT010000032.1:0-5117 GCA_964404035.1 uncultured Verrucomicrobiota bacterium
TATCTGGAATCCAAAGCGGTGGTGAGGAGAAGACAGCCTGCCTTCCCTGCTTCAGGAAATGATTGAGGTCATGAATGGACAGCCGGGCACGTGGGAAGGCGTTCTCGTCAGCGATGGAAGCACCGACGCCACACCCACCGTCCTGCGTGAGTTGGCCATGCGACACCCCTGTCTGCGAACCCTCTGCCTGGCCACAAATCGGGGACAGGCGTCCGCACTTTATACTGGCCTGCAGGCCGCCCGCGGACGGATCATCATCACCATGGATGGCGATGGCCAGAACGTGCCGGCGAACATCCCTGACTTGCTCAAGGCCCTGCACGAAACCAACGCCGACATGGTTGTTGGCCTTCGGCAGGGGCGTCAGGACAGCCGTCTGCGACGCACAATGTCCCGCCTCGCCAATCGCGTGCGGGCACGGATTCTCCGGGACGGCGTTTCCGATTCGGGATGCGCACTAAAGGCGATCCGGCCCGGTGTGTTGCGATCCCTGCTTCCCATCCGCACCCTGTACTCCTTCATGCCCGTCATGGCCACAGCCGCCGGATTCAACGTCGTACAGATTCCCGTGCAGCACCGCGCCCGTTCGGGCGGGCGATCCAACTACGGGTTGCGCGTGTTCCTGTGGCGTCCCTTCGTCGACATGTTGGGCCTGTGGTGGTTCGCGAATCGGTGTCTGCCGCTCAAGGGCATGCAGGAGGATTCGCGCGCCGCGACCCGGGAAACCCGATGAAAAGATTCGATAAGACCTCCTTGTTCGTCTTCCTGGTCTCCTGTGCTGTTTTTCTCGCCTGGCTCGGTTCCTGTGGCTTGAACGATCCGGACGAGGGACGCTTTGCGGAGATCGGGCGTGAGATGGCGGCCGGAGGCGACTGGGTGGTGCCCCACCTCAATGGCGTCCCGCATTTTCAGAAGCCCCCCCTCCTTTACTGGCTCACCGCCCTGAGCATCCGCGGGTTGGGCGTCAACGAGTGGGCGGTTCGACTGCCTTCGGCCCTGGCCGCCGCCGGCACGGTCGGCCTGGCCATGGCGATGGCCGGACTGCTGTTCGGTCGGTCCACCCGATGGAAGACCGGACTCATCCTGACCACGTGCATCGAATTCTTTGTGCTGGCGCGCATCATCACCACCGACATGCTGCTGACGTTCTGGATCACGGCAGTGGTCGCCGCACTCGTCTTCTACGTCAGGCGCCAGAGCCGGTTGGCCCTGGCGGGATTCTATCTGGCCATGGGCATGGGCTTTCTCACGAAAGGCCCGATGGCCTTGCTGGTTCCTTGCTGTGCGGCGCTGGTCTGGATCATCGGCCGGCGCCGCCTTGCCGCCGGCCCCATCCGGATGTTCTGGTGGATCGGAGTACCGCTGACCCTCGCCATCGGCCTTTCCTGGTTCTTCGTGCTGACTCACCGATACCCCGAACTGTGGGATTACTTCACGCGCTACGAACTGACCCAACGGATCGCCTCTGGCGTCCACCGCCGCAGCAAACCCTTCTGGTACCATCTGGTCATGCTCTCGGTTGGACTGCTGCCATGGACGGTATTTCTTCCTGGTTTGCTGGTCCGGTCCTGGCGGCGACTGCGGTCAGGCGATACGCAGGCTTACCTCTTCCTCGGTTGGATCGCCGTGCCGCTGATCGTGCTTTCGTTGGTCCAGTCCAAACTGGCCACCTATATCCTTCCTCTCATCCCGCCCCTTGCAATCCTTCTCGTACGCTGGTGGGAGCAGGCCGCCGGCAATCGTGCATGGCGTTGGACCGTTACCCTGCTTTCCCTCACGCTCATCCTCGCCCTCGCGGCCGGGCCCTTCGCCATGGCGCGGATCGAAGCGCATTACTCCACCCCTATCGAACTGTCCCCGTGGTTCGCGGTGGGAATCGCCATCACCCTGGGCCTGTTCATAACCGCACCGGTTCTGGCCTGGCGGCCCAGGGGGATCGCGTGGGTCCTACCCTGCCTTTGTCGTGCTACCTCTTGGCGCAGCCGGGGAACAGCGCATCATCTCTGAGCCATCGGCCTATATCGATCGCATTGAAGCCGGACCAGCCTATAGCCTGGTCAGCGGCACGCACTACCAGACCAATGCCTCCCTCGCCGACTGGCACGTTGTGAGCCGGGTCAGGAACCACGTCATTCTGGCGTCCCCCCGGACCCCGTTGTCTCAGAGCGCCGCTCCGGAACCCGACAATGGGACGCAACCGGACCGAGACGACTGACTTCCGGCACCGGCGCGGTCACCGTCATGCCTCGCGAGAGGACGGCAGAACAACACGACGACCGTTCTCTGCGCCATCCGCCCGCCCCCCCGAGGTCTTCACTTCAAGGGCCCCCTTGGATCGCTTCTGCCGCCGTTCCGACGGCGCCTGCCAGAAAGACGGCGCACGCAAACACCCAGACGAAGGCCAGGATCGACACCCCAAGCGCCCACCACCCGATCGCGCTTTGTTTCAACGCGAGCGAGACGATCGCCAACACAAAACCAATGAAGGCCCAACCCCAGGCGGTCCACCCGCAATACGCGCCCCCGATGAGGCTCCAGGCTGCCGCCAAAGCCGCAAAGCAGAGAGCCACAATCCCTATGACGAACGAGGCCTTCTCCGATCTGGATTCCGGTGCGAGACAAGGCGGAGGAATCATGGTGTTTGATGGCTGAAAAGGACTGCCTGTTTCGGTCATGGGATCTCCTTCCCTCACGGCTGCAACCCGCCGCGCGCGAAACCAGTCGTGGCCATTGCAGCGCGTCACTCACGAATGCGCATCGCGACGTCGACGTCTGAGGATAGGAGAGAACGGAATCGGGATCAACATGCGTTTTGCAGGACAGAACGTCCTGGACGTGTGATGCCGGAAACGGCTCTGGAAACTCCGATTGAACACTTACGCCCTGTCTTCTATGCTGGGCTATGATAAATCTAGAGGGAGAGACTCCAATGAATGCCATTGAACAGGGGTTCGAAGAACGTATTCAGCAGCACCGTACCGCGGAGTTCCGGCTTCTCGTACGCGATGCCGCGGGGGTTCCGGTACCGGCCGCGCGGGTGGATGCCAGACTTGTCCGCCACGACTTCCGTCTCGGGGCGAATGGCTTTCTGATTCGGAACAGAGGCAGCCAGCCATTGGGTAGCCGGTCAAACGATGGGCTCGTCATCGAGTACGAGCGGGCTTTTGCCGGTCTGCTGAACGCCGCCACGTTGCCCTTTTACTGGGGCAACTACGAGAGTGAACCGGGTCAGGAAAACACGACACGACTGGAGTGCATGGCGGCTTGGTGCCTGGAACATGGCATGAGGGCCAAAGGGCACCCACTGGCCTGGCATGAGGTCTTTCCGAAGTGGGCAGGAAACCTGCCGGACGACGAGGTACTGCGTCGTCTCCGCGCCCGCATCACCCGCCTCGTAAAGACGTTCAAGGGACAGGTGGACACCTGGGACGTGTTCAACGAAACGACCGTGGCGGCACGCGTTGAGAACGCCGTAGGCCGGTGGGTTCAAGCCAGGGGGGCGACCGAATGCGTGGCGGAGACCTTGCGCCTGGCACGCGAGGCCAACCCTGAGGCCGAGCTGCTCTATAACGATTTCAACGTCTCCCCCGCCATGGAAGAATTGGTGGGGAAACTGAAGGAACAAGGGGTCTCCTTCGACGCCATCGGGATCCAGAGTCACATGCATAAGGGCGTCTGGACCCTGGAGAAAACCTGGCAGACCTGCGAAACCTACGCCCGCTTCGGGCTTCCGCTCCACTTCACCGAGGCCACCATCCTCTCGGGGCGGCCCAAGGCGGAGGACGACAATGACTGGCATCGGCTGCAGAAGGACTGGTGCTCAACCCCCGAGGGCGAGGCGCGTCAGTTGGAGGAAGGTCAACGCTTCTACAGCACCCTGTTCAGCCACCCCGCGGTCGAAGCAGTCATCTGGTGGGATTTCTCAGACCGGCACGCCTGGCAAGAGGCTCCGGCGGGACTGTTGCGCAAGGATATGTCACCCAAACCCCTGGCCGAGTGGCTTCGCAAGGCGTTCCAGGAAACGTGGACCACGCAGGTTGGGGTCAAAACCGATGCCGTGGGAACGGTTGGATTCCGTGGTTTCTTTGGCAACTATGCCCTGCGGGCCGTGACGGATTCCGGCGTCACGCTGGCCGGCACCTGCCAGCTTTCACGCCGCGGTCCGCGTGATCTGGAGGTCCGCCTGACCTGACCACCAACCTGAGTTTTCGAGCAAACCCGACCAGGTGGACGCCGGTGTCCCTACCGGCCTCAGACCGCGTTAGGGACAGCGCGATCCACCTTGAGGAATACGTGAGCTTTCTTCCATTTAGGTTCCTAGCAAGGTCAGGGGACCTTCTGGCCCTTCATGATCCGGTCCATCTTCGCCAGCCCGCAATCCCAGCATAGACAGGTCCCCTCGTCCGGCTTGTACGACAGCCACTTCGTCACCTTCTGTCGGCATAGCTCGCAGGTCATGGGTTCACGCAGCGAAAAGGCCACCCCATGATTGGCGGGCGCAGGTGTTGGCGCCGGCGCTGACGTGGGTGCCGGCAGTTCGGTCGGCCTTGCCTCCGCGGGCTCTGTTGCTCCGGTCGCCTCCATGGCTTCCGTTGCATCCACTGGAGGCCATGACTCATCGTGGAAATCCGGTGCTGAGGGTTGCGACGATGTCTCAGCCATCAAGGGCTCCTGGGCAGCCACGGCAGCCGGGCTGGGGTAAGGCGGCGGAGTTTCATGCGCTTGCGCGGTCTGCGAGACAAACGAGGCAAATTGGAGATCCTGTTTCAACCGCTGGAAGGCTTGCCGCCGCTTCAACTGCTCGCCACTGTGTTTTGCCGTCTTGCCACTCATATCTGTCAGGGAAAGGTGCCACACCTATTCCCGTAAAGCCAGCAATAGCAACAGGATTCCGGCCCCTTCAGATTTCCATCACCTTGAAACCGTAAACGCAGATCACCCGGGTCCTGTCGCATACGGTTTCCCGGCTAGTATGCTGATGTCCATGGAACAGAAACCTCGGCTTGTGTTCAAAAAGATAGCTGGTCAAGCCGTCAAACCCTGCATAACTACCCTCATCCCTTTCATGAACTCCCCTGGGGGAATTGTGCGAGATGAAGATGTCCACGGGCGGGAAA
>CAYOIT010000032.1:5217-26804 GCA_964404035.1 uncultured Verrucomicrobiota bacterium
CGCTTCGCAGAGCTGATGTACCACTGCTCGACCTTCACGCGCGCCCAGGGTGTCTTGCGCAGAAACGTGAGGCTGGACTTCACACTCGGATTCATCTGGAAACAGCGGATGGGGATGCGATTTCCCATCTCGGTCCAGCCATATCGTTCAACCAGTTGATTGACGATGGTCTCCAACTTGATGCCATGCAAAGGATCGTGAGGATGAAGGGAAGGTGATGTCATGCGATAAGGTTACTATTTCCTGCGGTCCCGGGCAATGCTCGCGAGCGGCTACGGCTCAGGAGGTGCCTCCACCTCGAAATCGCAGATCAACGGCAGATGGTCGGAATACGTGACCTTCGGCATTTCGAAATTGGTAATGCGGATCCCCTGACTGTACAGAATCAGATCCAGTTCGGCTTTGGGAGCCCAGCTCGGGTACGTCGGCCAATCCTGAGCATTGGCACTCTTGAGCCCCGTGGCGGCCAGGAACAACTCGATCTCCGGATCCCCCCAGAAGACGTTGAAGTCGCCCGCAATCAGGTAAGGCTTCTTGACGTCCTTCACCAGCGTGTAGAGATCGCTCAACTGGTGCTGGCGATGCCGGAACTTGATGGAAAGATGGACGAGGAAAACCGTCACCCGCTCCAGGTCCAACTGGATGACGAGCCGCTTGACCCCGTGGTCGAAGTACAGGAACTTCTCCTGATGAACCACATCGCTGGTCAGGAACGCGTTCATCTGTTTGTTCGCGACCGGCAGAAACCGAACCCAGGATCGATCTCCGTACTTGGATTCGAACGTGTGGTAGTGCCCCAACTCCGCCGCGATGTGTGCGGCCTGGTTGATGCGACCGGAACGGAATGACCCCCCATCCACTTCCACCAACCCGACCACATCGGGCTTCACCGATCCGATAAAGTCCGTGACCTCTTTCAGCACATGATGGGTGCTTTTGAGATAGCCGCTGCAGGGAAACGGAAAATGAAACCGCCGGCCGATCCCCGTGCAGTAACGAACGTTGTAAAGCAGGAATCTCATACCGTCCCTTTTTATAGTCCAAATCCATCCCTCTAACAATCGGCAAAACGCGACCCCTTTCTGCTCGATATCCGGTGATCGATCCGCTAAGAACGCTCTCAGTCCAACGGTAAGGAGTTGTCCCCTATGAAACCTGAGATTATTGTGGCTATGGATGTCCCCACAGCGGCGGCCGTCCGGCCCTTGCTTCAGAAACTGCCCCCCGAGCTTTCCTGGTTCAAAATCGGACTCGAACTCTTCACCGCTGAAGGGCCGGACATCGTCCGGATGCTCACGGGCGAAGGAAAGCGCATCTTTCTGGATCTGAAGTTTCACGACATCCCTCGAACCACGGCCAACGCTGTCACCTCGGCAGGGAAACTGGGTGTCAACCTGATGACGGTGCATGCCGTCGGCGGGCGGGCCATGCTGCGTGCAGCAGCCGAGGCGGCGCAAGACCTGGGGACGCACCGACCCCGCCTGGTCGCGGTGACCACCCTGACCAGCCTGAACCAGGATGATTTCTCCGACCTGGGGCTCCAGAGAACCGTGGCCGAACAAGCCCTGGCACTGACACGATTGGCCCTGGACTCGGGCATTGACGGGGTTGTCACGTCGGTGCATGAAGCCGCGGCTCTGCGTCGGACGTTCGGTCCCGCCGCCCTCCTGGTCACGCCCGGCATTCGTCCGTCAGGCGCGGAGGTGGGGGACCAGAAGCGTGTCGCCACCCCTGCCCTCGCGGTGGAGTCCGGCGCAAGCTATCTGGTCATCGGCCGGCCCATCGTGGAGGCCGCGGACCCGATGGCCGCCACCCGTTCGATTCAAGCGGAAATCGATCGTACCTGGGCCCAGCGGATGCCATGACGGCCTCTGCCTTGAGCCAGCTGATCAAGGGCATGCTACTTCTGCTGCTGACCGTCAGCCTGTACGGACCGGTCGTCGCGGAGGAAGCACCAGCCCGGGGCTCGCGGCCGGTCAGCGAGGTCATTTTTGTGGCCTTCGATACCGAAACCACCGGCCTGAAAGCTGCGGAGGGGCGTATTCTGGAGATCGGCGCGGTCAAGTTCCTGAACCGTCGGATCGTGGATAAGAAGAGCTGGTTGATCAACCCTGGCATTCCGATTCCGGAGGGGTCACAGCGCATCCATGGGATCACCCCGGCGATGGTCTCAAACGGCCCGCCGTTTTCGGTCGTCTTCCGGGACTTCGCCGCCTTCACCACAGGCGCCGTGCTACTTGCCCACAATGCCCATTTTGACCGCCGGTTCATGGTGGCGGAAATGGCACGCAACGGTTTGACACCGCTGGATAATCCGCTACTGGACACCCTGCCGCTCTATCGCGCCTGGTTCCCCGGTCTGACCACTTACGCGCTGGAGGAGCTGACCCGGACCCTGCTGCCCGTGGAGTCAGAGGCTGCCCGAACCGCAGTGCCTGCGAACCGGACCCGCCGTTTTCATTCGGCGTTGTGGGATGCGGAATGCACGACGGCCTTGTTTATGAAAGGCCAGGCCAACCTCCCGGAAACGGCTACCCTGGCCGAGGTGATTCAGGCCGCCCGCAAGGTTCTTTCCTTCAGTCCTCAGCGTCCTCAGCCCCGCCCGTCCTTGCCCCTCCGTACCGGCACAAACCGCGGTGAGCCTGCTCAACAAACGCCGCAAACTGAGCCGCCGGCCCGGTCGGGAAAGCCGTCTTCAGTTGCTCCGCCGCCTGCGTCACGTTGAGCCCGGACAGGTAGAGCAACTTGAACGCCTCCTTGATCTGCTTGCGTTCCTCCGGGGGAATCCCCGCCCGGCGGGCACCCACAATGTTCAACCCCTGAACAATATTGCGCCCCATGCTCTGAACGAGACAAAACGGCGGGACATCCTTGGAGAGCCCGGCCGCGCCACCCACCATGGCCCCGCAGCCGATTTTGACGAACTGGTGAATCAGGACGTTGCCGCTGATGAAGACACGGTCGCCAACTTCCACGTAACCGCCCAGCAGCGCGCCATTGACGACAATCACCCGGTTCCCCATTTTGACATTGTGGGCAACATGCACATGCGCCATCAGGAAACAGTCGTCCCCTATTTCGGTCACTGTTCCCGGTTTCGTCCCGCGATGCACCGTGACGAACTCCCGGAACACACACCGCTTGCCTGTCTTGACAAAGGACGACTCGCCTTTGAAGCCAAGATCCTGTGGCAGATCCCCCAAGACCGCGCCACCATGGACGTGCGTCCCTTCGCCAACCGTCGTATACCGTAGAATGGAAGCGTGAGGACCGAGCACACAGTGGTCGCCGATCTCCACATCCTGGTCGATAAAGACGAAGGGACCGACGCTGACGTTCTTTCCCATCACCGCTTTGGGATCGATCACTGCTGTTGGATGGATGCTCATGGTCTTGGTTCCTCAGTTCTCGAATTCCACCAGGCCGGCTTCACGCATGCTTACAAAATCCTTGGGACGGTCGTCCGAACGGCGCCCCAGAATGACATGGTCCAGCACCTTGATTCCAATCACCTGTCCCGCCTGGATCAACTGACGCGTGATACGCAGATCTTCGGAGGAGGGCGACGGGTCGCCGGAGGGATGATTATGCACGAGAATCAGGGCGGCGCAACCGCTTTGAATCGCCGCCTTGAACACTTCGCGGGGATGAACGAGGCTGCTGTCCAGAATGCCCTTCGAGACTTCGGAGGCGTTTCCCTTTAGCCGGTTCCGGGTATCGAGCATCAGGGCCCAAAAACGTTCATGCTCCAGGGTCTTGGCCAATTCGCGCAGCACCCCGGCGGCATCCTCCGGCGATCTCACAAAGGAGCCCCGCTCGTCGTGCGTTTCCTCGGCAATACGGCGCGCCAGATCCAACGCCGCACGCAGGGTTTGCGCCTTCACCTTCCCCAACCCCTTCAAGATTGGGTTGCCGGCCAGTTCGGCCACCGATGCCCGCGCCAGCGCCGTCAGCGACCCGTACTGCAAGATCAGCCGCTCGGCCAAGTCCATCACATTCACGCCCTGGGCCCCGGTTCTCAACAAAATAGCCAGCAGCACGGTATCGGAAAGGTTCTCCACGCCATGTCTCTCCATGGCTTCACGCGGACGCATTCTGAGCGGCATGTCGCAAATGCGATAGTGCAGACGCGTCTCCGAGCTTTCTTCCCCTGATCCTCTGTAGTCGACTGTACTCATGTCAAAGGGCCACCGGGGTGGCGCCCATCTCCCTCCATTCCGCCAGGACCCGCTCCGCGACCGCCTCAACCGGTTCCGTGGGGGTCACTTCGACCCATCGGACAGCCACTTGGTGGCGAAACCAGGTCATCTGCCGCTTGGCCAGCTGCTGCGTACGCTGGACGGTTCGCTCAACGGCAGCCCGGCGGGTCATCCGCCCCTCAAGGCAGGCCGCCGCCTCGGCATATCCCACCGCGTGCCGTGCGGTGGGCGAGGCGTTGAAGCCGCCCGCCAGAAGGCCGCTGGTCTCGTCAAGGAGCCCCTGGGCATACATGGTCTCCACCCGCACCGCAATCCGGGCCCGGAGCAGCTCCCGCGGCATCGTAAGCCCGACCATCTTCGGCGTGCCTTCCGTTCCACTCCACGTTTCCGGAGGTCGTTCCCAGCCGGCGTCAATGAGTTCAAGCGCCCGGATCAGACGCCGGCTGTTGGCCGGATCGGAAAGAGAGGCCAGCCAGTCCGGATTCCGGGTCCGCAGTTCCTGCTGCAGGCCCTCCACGCCCAGCGTCTCCAGCGTCACGCGCCGTTGCGCCCGAGCGCCCTCATCCGCGGTCGGGACGTCGGCAAGTCCTTCGCTGAGGGCCTTGAGGTAGAGGCCGGTCCCCCCCACAACAATGAGTTTCGCGCCGCTGGACTGTGCCGATTCAAAACACCGGTGGGCTTCATCCAGGAAAAGGGCGACATTGAAGGGTTGCCCCGCGGGCACCAGATCAACCCCCCAATAGTGGACTTTCCGGCGTTCGGCCACGGTGGGCTTGGCCGTCCCGATATCCATGCCGCGGTACACGAGCATCGAATCCGCCGACAGAATCTCGAAGCCTTCCCGCTCGGCGATCCATTGCGCCACGGCGCTTTTACCCACCGCCGTCGGGCCGACCAGAAAGTGGGCCGTGTAGCTGTGCGAACCGGAACCAGAACACTTCACGTCTCAGTCCTCCCCGGTCTCCGACCGGTCGGCCTGCATCTCCCGCAACGGGTGGGAAGGGACCACAAAGGTCGATAGCACATACAGACCCACCCCGATACAGATCGCCGCATCGGCCACGTTGAAGGCCGGGAAATGATGGATCCGCCAGTGGAAATCGAGGAAGTCGACCACGTACTGAAGCCGCAGCCGGTCGGCCAGGTTTCCGATAATCCCGCCGATCATCAGTGCCAGGGCGAGACGATGGATCAGGACGTCGCTCAGAAAAGACCGCCGGAAGACGATCATTCCGAGGAGAATGACGACCGAGAACAGTGCCAGCCAGCCATTCAGGCCGCCGAGCATGCCCCAGGCCGCCCCCGTGTTGCGGACATAGGCCAGATTGAAGAAACCGGGAATGACCGGCACCGACTCGCCCGGGTAGAATTTCAGGCAGACCTGGTACTTGGTGACCTGGTCAATCAGTGCGATCGCAAAGCTAAGCAAGAGCACCAACATGGAAAATGCCCGGCCGCTGTCATGATTTCCAGCGGACCGGACTTCTGGCCGTTCGAACCCAACCGGTCATTACTCTACTTCTTCAGATTCCGCGACGTCCGGAGCCTGCTCCACGCCCTGCGCCAGGGTCTCGCCAAACGGACGGAAACGGCTGCGTCCCTTTTCCGCTTCCGACTGGCACTTCAAGCACATGCGCGCAAACGGCAAGGCATGCAGACGGGCCTTCTCAATGGAACAGCCGCAGGCATCGCAAAGGCCATAGACGCCTTCCTCGATGCGGCGCATCGCACCATCGATTTCAAAAATGGCATCGTGCTCGCTGCTCACAAGGTTCAAGGCGAACTCGCGATCAAAATCGTCCGTCCGGTCCTCGGAGGAACCGTCATCCTTGTACTTCAGCGAATCGTCGGAAAGCGTGGAGATCTGGCCCGTCAACCGATCGCGCATCTTGAGCAACATCTCCCTGATCGGAGCAAGGCTCTTCGCATCAAACGAGCTCTTCGCTTTTGGCTTCGACACTTCAGACGGAGCGGAAGCCTTGGTCGCCGGCTTGGCCACGACCTTGGCCGGCGCCTTGGCGGGCTTGGTCATTGTCTTCACCGCAGGCTTGGCCGCCGGCTTGACAGCCTTTGCCGGTACCGATTGTTTCGCGGTTGTTGTTTTAACGGTTTTATTTGGCATAACCCTCTTACCACCCTTCGCAACCTGTTGACGCCCTGAGCGTCCTCTGGAAAAAGCAGGCCTAATTAACAAACGCCCTTGATGATGTCAACCCCCATACCGCACAGATCAACCACCCTTTGTCCAGGCCCGAATGGCCTCCGGCAACCCGGCCACTTCCTCCAGGCGGCATGTCGTCTCACCCGTTTCGCCGGGCACCTGGACGTCCTCGCCGGCAAGATGGCCCAAGAGCGCCTTCCCCATCCGGCTTCCACACGATATAATACCAAGTTCAGTGTCCTGATCCCACTCTCCAAGGATAAAAAATCGCTGCGTGCGACCGTCGGCAAACCTGAGCAGCACGCTCGTGCCGAGCCCTGCCACGTCGGTCTTGAAGTCGGCGAAATCGGTCCCCTGGATGTCCTTCAGTCCCTGCTCGATCTCTTCCCGGCGCCTGAGCAGAATAGTCTGCTGTTCTTTCGCCGCTTTGTACTCGAAATTTTCACGCAGGTCGCCATAGCTGCGGGCCACTCCAATATCCTTGCTGTTGTTGGGGATATCCTCGTTGGTGAGTTTCTCGAGTTGTTGCTGCCGCAGCCGCACCGAGCGCCAGGAGGAGAATCCCCCGGCCACCGGGCCGGCCCCCTGCTCGTCTTTCTTCTCAACCATCAGGTCAGCCAGTTCGGGATAGCGCAGGACAATACGCCCAATCATCGTCTGCGTATCGACCGGCACCCGGCCCATCACCGCGCGCAGACTCCGCACAAAACTGGTCCGCTGTACGCCATTCATGGAATCGACGGCCGTTTCAATCCAGCTCTTCTGCTGAACGAGTTCGGTAAGCTGGTTGGCCGCCTTGAGCCGCTCGAAGTTATAGGTCTGTTCCATGGCGGGCATGATATGGAACGCCAGGTCGCCCAGCGTACCCAGCCCCCAGGCCGTCATGCGATCGGGCCGCTTGGCCAGCCAGAACAACGTTTCCACGCCGGCTTTGCGCAGGCCGATCAGTTCCTTGAAGACCGCCGCACAGGCCGCCTCGGCGCCCTCCTCAAGCAGGAACGTCATGCAGGCGTTGAGGACATTGAGGGTCATCAACGGAATAGAGGCGGTGAGTGTCTCCACCGTTTTGGTCCGGTCCTGCTGCACCAGGAAATGCAGGAATTCGTCCAATCGGCGCGACGAGATGGCGCCAGCCGCCGCGAGAAAACTTTCAGGCGTCAGGAAACGGGGGGCTTCAGCCGCCCAGTTGACCAGCTCCGGCGCCACATTCCACTTCCAGGCTTCCAGCGTGACCAGCACCCGGATCCCCACATCCTTGTCACCGAACCCGAGCATGAGGAAGGCCAGGCGTTCCCCAACGGTTCGGCGGCCTTGGTCATCGAGCTCCTGGGGTTCGAGGCTGTCTTCAAGCTCCTCAAGCCGGGCGAACACGCCCTCGGGGGTCCGCTCGGTGGCCAGCCCTGCGAACCACTGCGCGTCATAGGCAGTTTCCTTGTCGAGCAGCGTGATCGGCTCGGTGCGCTTCGCCGGAATCACCACCAGCGGATCGGCTTTCAAAGCCTTGCGGGCCGGATCCCAGAAGGATTTCCAGGCGTCGGGTTTCACAATGCCGTTCGTGATGATTTCCTGCAGGCGCGTCACCGAAAGCGGGCCATAGCTGCGCAGCGCCATCCTGACGACTTCGGTCGGCTGGCTTTCCGCCAACGCCGTCAAGGCCGCCGCATCCCGGTACTTGCGGGCCAGCAGATGAGTTTCATCGACAAACTGCAGGGCCTCGGCCGCGTAGGCGAACGACATTTCGTGCCCGCGCTTCTTGTCGAAATCGATGGTCACGCGTTCGTAGAAAGCGTCGACGTACTTGACCGCGCCAACCCCCCACGTGTTGTCCAGGCACAACATGCCCGGCGCCATGCGCTGCAGCACATCCAGCCGCCGGAAACACTCCTGGATCGGCACCGCCTTGGTGAGGCCCATGCCCGCCGTGAATTTCTTGCGGATCGGATCGTTGCGATACAGCCAGGAGATCCGCTTCTCGCAATACGCCCGGAAGGCCGTATCCGCCACATGCCAGTCGGCACGCACCTTGAGCACCCGAACGACATCATCCGCCCGACCGCGCTCGGCGAGGGATTCTTCCATCAGTTCGGCCCAACTGTCCGACTGTTCGTTCATTCCCGCCAGACGAAGCTCGCGGAGAGCCCCCAGCATATCGTCAATCGGCATGGTCTCGCTGGCGACGCCGGCCAGAAACCACTCCTCAAACTGATCCTCACCCATCGCGGCAATTCGGCGCACAGTTTCCATGGTGATGCCCTCAAAAAGGGGAATTCTTTTATCACAGGCCCCACATCCGTACAAGGACCAATCCTCCCCGCGCTCAAAAAAGCCGCAAATCCGCAAGCGGACGTTTCACCGCCGCCCAGGTCCCGTCGTAATCCGCTGGAAGTTTTTCTTCCGGCGCGCATAATACGCCCCATGCAAATGCGACAGATTCGAGTGAAACACGACCAGTCGGGGACCGCCCTCCAGGATTTCCTGACCCGGCTCATGGGCTGGTCGCGCAATAAGGCCAAGACCATGCTCGATTCGCGCCAGGTGTTTGTGAACGGACAGAGAATATGGATGGCGCGACATGCCCTGCGCGCCGGCGATGTGGTGGAAATCCCGCTTCTGCAGAGCGTTAACGCCGCCCCTGCCCGCCTGCCGGTGCTTCTGGACACCCCCGACTACGTGGTGGCCAACAAACCGCCCGACCGTCTTTCGAATGGGCCGGACAGCGTGGAATCGGAGTTGCGAAAACAATTGGGGATCGAGACGCTCCTTGCGGTGCATCGGCTCGACCGCGACACGTCCGGCTGCCTTCTGCTGGCCAAACGACAGGAGGCGTTTGACCGAGCCGTGGACTTGTTCAAGCAACACCGTATCCTGAAGATCTATCAGGCGATCGCCGCGGGCCGCCTCCGCGGACCGGAGCAGACCATCAACAAACCGCTGGATAACGAGCCCGCCATCACCCACCTGCAGGTGATCGACAGCACCCCCCTGGCGAGCCACTTGAAGGTGCGGATCGACACCGGGCGGACCCACCAGATCAGGAAACACCTGGATGGCATCGGGCACCCGGTCCTGGGAGATAAGACCTACGGAATGCGCCAGATCCTTCCCCAGGAGCTGCGTCACGTAGAGCGGCAGATGCTGCACGCCGCCACGCTGCAATTCGACTCGCCTTTCGGCGACGGGAAGATCCGGGTGGCCGCGCCTTTACCAAAGGATTTCACGGGCTGCCTGAAGAAGCTCGGGCTGAAGACTTGACCGGCAAAAGCGATCAGGTCTTGTGGCGATAGGTGATCCGCCCTTTGGTCAGATCGTAGGGAGAGATCTCGACCGTAACCTTGTCACCGGACGTAATACGAATGAAATGTTTGCGCATCTTCCCGGAAATATGCGCCAGGAGCTCATGGCCGTTGTCGAGCTTGACTCGATACATCGTTGCCGGCAGCACCTTAACCACGGTGCCATCAATACGGATCACATCATCTTTGGTTTCTTCCGGCATAGGCTATCTCAAACTCCTCTGAATAATTCAGAAAATGTAGGTATCACATCCCTCCCACCCTGTCAACGCCGGCCTTGCCGACAATTCTGGTTGATGAGGGCAGGACGGGATGATATGAGTTACCGTTCGTTTTATGGCTCGTGAGCGGGCTGTTTAGCAGGAGTAAGCCTGTGTACCTGAAATCCATTCAAATGGTCGGATTCAAGAGTTTTGCGAACTCGACCACGATGACTTTTGAGCCCGGGATGACCGCCATCGTCGGTCCCAACGGCTGCGGCAAGAGCAATGTTTCCGATGCCGTCCGCTGGGTGCTGGGGGAAACCAGCGCCAAGGCGCTGCGCGGCGCCAAGATGGAAGACTGCATCTTCAACGGGACGGATACCCGCAAACCCGTCGGCATGGCCGAGGTCAGCATCACCTTCGCAGGCTGCGAGCAAACCCTGGGGACCGACTACCATGAAGTCACCGTCACCCGCCGCGTCTTCCGTTCGGGCGAAGGCCAGTACTTCATGAACAAGACGGCCTGCCGACTGAAGGATATCCAACGCCTCTTCATGGATACCGGTATCGGTACCTCTTCCTATTCACTGATGGAACAGGGCCGGATCGATCAGGTGCTGAGCTCCCGCCCTGAGGACCGCCGCGAGATCTTCGAGGAAGCCAGCGGCATCACGCGTTTCAAGGCGGATAAGAAGGAAGCCCTCCGCAAACTCGAGCAAACGGAAGCGAACCTCCTCCGGCTCGATGACGTCGTCCGGGAGGTCAAGCGGCAGATCGGTTCTCTGCAGCGCCAGGCGGGAAAAGCCCGCCGCTACAAAGAACTCCGCGACCAATTGCGCCTGTTCGACACGTTCTGGACCGCCCGCAAGCTCCAACAGATGGACACCGACCTGCATCAGTTGGAAACCCGGATCGCCGAGTTCGGCACGCGTCTGGTAGCCCTGCAGGAAGACGTCCAGAAGGGCGAGGTCAACAGCGCCGAATGGCGGAATGTCGTCAGCGAAATCGAAATGCGGATCGGTGAAGCCACCGAGGAACGCGCCGCGGCCCAGACCCGTCTGGAACATAACCACGAGCTGATCCGCATCAACGGCGAACGCATCGAGGAGTTGACCAACCTCGCCGAGCGCGACCGCCAGGACACCGGACAGGCGACCTCCCAGGCGGAGGAGCAGCGCCTGGCCCTTGAGGCCCTGATCGCCGGCCTGTCGCAGGCCGAAGCCACGCGGGACCAGCTGGAGGAGGACTCCCGGACCCGAAGCGAAACCCTTGCCGCTCACGAAGCCGAGGTGGAGAGCAGCCGCCGTCAGATCCAGGAGCTGCGGACCACCTCCATGCAGCTCGACCACTCCATCGCCCAGCTTCAGAACCAGCTTACCCAGCTCGAAGCCCGCCAGCAGGCCACCATCATGCGTCGCGAGCGCCTGAGTGCCGAACATGCCCAGATTGCCCGCGTGGCCAACGACAATGAAACCCAGCTGGGCGGAATCGCCGGGCATCTTGGCTCGCTCAAGCAGGAGCTCGAACGACGCGAGTCCCGCCTCGAAGAGTTACAGGATACCCGCCAGCAACGGCAGACCGAGATCGATGCGCTTCGCAAGGCCTGCAGCGAAATCCAATCCACCCTCGCGGTCAAGAAAGCCCAGATCGAGATTCTTGAGGCCGATGACAGCTCGGCCAAGGACTTCCCCGAGGGAGCCCGCCTGATCCTCGATGGCGCGAATCCCCTGGGCCTCAATACCAAGGCAGTCCTGGGGGCGCTGGCCAATCATATCCAGATCGAACCGGCCTATCGCACCGCGCTCGAGGCCGTTCTGCGGGCGTGGCTCGATGCCGTCGTGATCACGGATGCCGCCGGGGCTCTGAGCATCCTGAAGGAACTCCAGACGCGCAAGGCCGGATCGGCCCGCCTGGTGACCGACACCGGCACCCCTATGCCTGAACGGCTTCCCGCCCCCGAGGGAGCCCAGCGACTCTTCGATCTGACCACGAGCACCCCTTTCGCCAAACCCACCATAGCGCGATTGCTGGCCAATATCTTTGTCGTCGAGTCCGTGGACCAGATTCCCGCCCCGATGCCGGATGGAACGGTGTTCGTCACGCTCACCGGCGTGGTCGCCCGGGCCACCGGCGCCTTCGAGTACTGGACGTCCGACGCCCGCGCCAGCAACCCGCTGACACGCCGGCACCAGTTGGCCGACCTGCACGAGGGACTAGAGGAACAGGAAGCCAGCCTCGCGTCCCAGACGCAATCCGTGGGCCGCCTCACCGAGGAACTGTCCGAACTCGGCCGCTCAATTCACGAAGCCACCACCCTGCTTACCGAACAGCGCCGGGCCATGGCCCTGAAAGAAGGCGAATACCAGATTGTCTCCAACGAGGTCCGCCAGGCCAAGGGCCGGCTGGACGTCGTCAACGGGGAGATCGAGGCCCTGAATAAACTGGATGGGGGCGACGAGGAGCGGCAGGGCTTTGCCCGCAAAATCGCCGACGCCCGCGCCCAGCAGTCGACCGCCCACGACCGGCTGGAAACCCTGACGCACACCCTTCAGGAGATGGAGAGCCGCCGGGCAACCCTCCAGGCAGAGGCAACCGAGTCACGCGTCCGGTATTCGGAGGCCCGCCAGAAACTCGAACACATGGCGTCCCAGCAGGAACCCATTCGCCGGCGCCTGGCCGAACTGACCACCATGATCAAGTCCCGTTCGGAAGGGCTTGCCCAGTATGGAAAGACCATCGAGCAGCTTACCCTGTCAACGGCCGGTGCCGAGAGCCAGCTCTCGACGCTGCAGTCCAGCGTGGCGGACCTTACCGAAAAGCTGGACCTGTTGCGGCGCGAACGAACGGACAAGGCCCGTGAGCTGACGAGTCTGGAAACCGAAATGGCGGCCAAGCGCGGCGCCATGGAGGAAATCCGCGACCAGAAATCGACGCTGGAAATCAAGAACGCGGAAAGCAAAATGCGCCGCCAGAACCTCGCGGACCGCGCCACCCAGGAATGGGGCATGAGTCTGGAAGTCCTGATGCAGTCCCCGGTGCCGGCGTGGGAAGGCGAAGTGCAGCCGGGCGGTGAACCGCCTTACGAAGCCACCATCAACGAACTGCGCACCAAGATCGAGGCCATGGGTCCGGTCAACCTCGTCGCCATCGAGGAGTATCAGGAACACGAGGAACGCTACGCCTTCCTCACCGGCCAACAGCAGGATCTGGTGAACGCCAAGACGCAGCTGGTCGAGATGATCAAGAAGATCAACGGCACCACCGCGGAACTTTTTGCCCAGACCTTCGCGCGTATCAATGAGAACTTTCAGATCATGTTCGAACGACTCTTCAACGGCGGCTCGGCCAAGCTGGTCATGGTCACCGAGGACGATGTCCTGGAGAGCGGCATCGATATCATCGCCCGTCCCCCGGGCAAACGCCTTCAGAGCGTCTCGCTGATGTCGGGTGGCGAACGCACCATGACGGCGGTCGCGCTGCTGTTCGCCATCTACATGATCAAGCCCAGCCCGTTCTGTCTGCTGGACGAATTGGATGCGGCTCTCGACGAGTCGAACATCGGGCGCTTCGTGAAGGTGCTGGCGGACTTCCTCACCCAGTCGCAGTTCATTGTCATCACGCATAACCGGCGCACCATTGCCGGGGCCAACGTCATCTACGGCGTGACCATGCAGGAAACCGGAATTTCCAAGGTGGTCTCGATGAAGTTCGCCGAATACGAACAGAACAAAGAGTTTCAGCAGAGGACCGGCAAACTGCACATTCCGGTCAAGTGACGTCACCCATGCCTGCGGCCTCGCCATCCCCTGCCCCAACGCCTGCCAAGCTGCTCGAGGCCGCCATAGCCGCCGCACGCGCCGCCGGGACCCACGCCCTCACGAACCTCGCCCGGCGGACGGAAGTCGCGCAGGGATTCGCGCATGACGTGAAACTCAAGCTGGATATGGAATGCCAGGTCATCGCCGAGCAGACCCTCCTGTCGCATTTCCCCGATCATGCCCTGCTCGGGGAGGAAACGGCCGACAGCGCCACGCCCACCCGCTCTTCCCCCTATCTGTGGATCATCGACCCCATCGACGGCACGGTGAATTTCTCGCATGGGCTCCCCTTCTGGTGTTGCTCCGTGGCGGTTCAATATCAGGGCCGGACGCTGGCCGGGGCCGTCTTTGCCCCCGCCCTCGGCGAACTCTATACAACGGCGGCAGGGCAACCCTCAACGTGTAACGGCAGGGTGCTCGCGGTCTCCTCGGTGCCCCGTCTCGATCAGGCGCTCGTCATGACCGGTCTGGACCAGAAGGTTAATCCCAGGATGAAGCGGCTGGAGCTCTTTCGAGCCATCGCCGATACGGCCCAGAAAGCACGTGTGGTGGGGGTTGCGGCCTTGGACCTGTGCCGCGTTGCCGCCGGCCAGGCCGATGGTTACTTCGAAGCGGGGATCTACACCTGGGATATCGCGGCGGCCGCCCTTATTGTGGATAACGCCGGAGGCCATACGGAAATCCTGGCCAATCCAGCCCCCCATCGCCTCCTCTTTATGGGCACCAACGGCCACATCCATGAGGAACTGAAGCGACTGATCCTCAGCCACCTCGAAGCGGAGAGTGTGTAGCGAGGGAATTTGTATTCGACTTTTGAGGGGCGATTTACGATAGTGACGCGCTTTTTCGGGGGGACCTCTCGCTGACACCTGCGACCGGATGCGCCTGTCCCCCTGTTCGTGAGACGGTGTAACAGCTTCGTGACGAAGGAGATATCCGATGAAATTGGATCTTAAAGTGCTTGAAGGCGGCATTACCGCGCCAAAGGGTTTCCGGGCAGGCTCAGTCCGGGCCGGTATCAAGGAAAGCCGCAAGCGCGACGATCTGACGTTGGTTTTGTCGGACACCCCGGCTACGGTTGCCGGAACGTTCACGAGCAACCGCGTCAAAGCCGCCTGCGTGCGCCTTTGCGAGCGGCACTTGATCTGGGGCCAGGCTCAAGCCATCCTCATCAATGCCGGCAACGCCAATGCCTGTACCGGCGATCAAGGCATCGCCGACGCCGAGCGGATGGCCGACCTGACCGCACAGCATCTGGGCATCGGCAAGAATAACGTTTTTGTCTGCTCCACCGGCACAATCGGCATTCCCCTGCCCATGGCCAAGATCGAGGCCGCTTTGCCGGCTCTCGTGAAGAAGGTCAACCGGGACGGCGGAGCGGAAGCCGCCGAAGCCATTCTGACCACCGATCTCGTCAGGAAGGAAGTCGCCGTCACACTGAAGATCGACGGCCTGCCCATCACCGTCGGCGGGATCGCCAAGGGGTCGGGGATGATCGCCCCCAACATGGCCACCATGCTGGCGTTCATCACCACCGATGCCGGTGTGGATCAGCGCTCATTGCAGGATTGCCTCGCCCACGCCGTCGAGCACAGCTTCAACCGTATCGTTGTCGATGGCGATGAAAGCACCAACGATACCGTGCTCATGCTGGCCAACAACGCCGCCGGCACCAAGCCGTTGAACAAGAATCACCATGACTGGCGCCGGTTCTGCCAAGCCGTGGAACATGTGGCGCACGCGCTGGCCATCATGATCGTCAAGGACGGCGAAGGCGCGACGAAGTTCGTGACCGTCACCGTGTCCGGTGCCGCCTCCCGTCAGGCCGCCCGCGCGGCCGCCCGGGCGATCGCCAAGTCCCCCCTCGTCAAGACGGCCTGGAATGGCGGCGACCCGAACTGGGGCCGCATCATGGCGGCCATCGGTTACTCAGGCGCCCGGATTGAACAATCCCGCGTCGACATCACCTTTGACAATGTCCTCGCCGTTCAGAACGGCCAGGCCGCCCCGGGCTCCTCGCTGAAGGACCTGGAGCAGGTCTATGCCCGGAAAGCGTTTACGATCAATGTCGATCTGCATGCCGGAAAGATGGACTACACCGTCTACACCTGCGATCTCAGCAAGGAATATGTGGCCATCAATGCGGAGTACATGACCTGATGCAGAAGGTGATCGCCAAGGCTGACGTGCTCATCGAGGCCCTGCCCTATATCCAGGATTTCCGCGGCGATACGATCGTCGTGAAATTCGGTGGCAGCGCGATGGAAGATAAGCGCCAGGTGGAAAGCATCCTCACGGATGTGGCCTTCATGGAATGCGTGGGCATGCTGCCCGTCCTGGTCCACGGCGGCGGGAAAGCCATCTCCCGGGCCATGACCGAAGCCGGCCTTCAGGCCCGGTTCGTCAAGGGCCTGCGGGTGACCGATGAGGCCACGATGGCCGTCGTCGCGGATACGATCAAGAACAAGGTCAACGCCTCCCTGCTCGCTATTCTCGAAAAGAAAGGCGCCAAAGCCCGGCGCGTGGACGGCAACTCCATTTTCACGGTCGACAAGCGCCTGGGCCAGGATCCGGCCACCGGCGAGACCCTCGACTGGGGCTACGTGGGCGAAATCCGGCACGTCGATACCGCCCCCTTGCTGGATTGCCTGAGCCACGCGACCATCCCCGTCATTACCCCGATCGGGCTGGGAGCCGATGGCAAGCTGTACAACCTCAACGCCGACGATGCCGCCGCGGCCGTGGCACGGGCGCTGCGGGCACGGAAACTGGCCTTTCTTTCCGATGTCCCCGGCCTGCTGCGGAACCGCCAGGACGAAAGCACGCTTCTCTCCACCCTTCATATCAAGGAGGTTGAGGAACTGATCCGCAGCGGCGTTATTGACGGCGGCATGCTTCCCAAGATCAGAAGTTGTGTGGAAGCGCTTGAATCCGGCGTGAAAAAAATCCACATTATCGATGGCCGGTTGCCACACTCTCTTTTGCTCGAGATTTTTACAGACACAGGAGTAGGAACGGAGATTATAGAATGACGACAAGCACCGAAATCAGCCAGAAGTACCAGAGCTACGTAATGCCGACTTACTATCCCCCCAGCCTTGTACTGGTCAAGGGCAAGGGCACCCGGGTGTGGGACATTGACGGTAAGGTCTATCTCGATTTCGTCGGCGGCATCGCCTGCCAGAATGTCGGGCACTGCCACCCCAAGGTCGTCGAAGCCATCCAGCAGCAGGCCGCCAAGCTGATGCATGTGTCGAACCTCTATCATAACGAGCACCACGCCTTTCTGGCCGAAAAGCTTTCCACCCTCTCCCTGGGCGGAAAATGCTTCTTCTGCAACTCCGGCGCCGAGGCCAATGAGGCCCTGATCAAACTGGCGCGCCTCTGGGGCAGTGACCTCGGCAAGTACGAGGTCATCTCGATGAAGAACTCGTTCCACGGCCGGACGCTGGCCAGCCTGGCCGCGACGGGACAAACCAAGTATCAGGACGGTTTCGAACCCATGCCTGACGGTTTCCTGTACGCCGAACTCAACAACCTCGACTCCGTGAAGAGCCTCATCAGCGATCGCACGGCGGCCGTTCTGATCGAAGCGGTCCAGGGTGAAGGCGGCATTGTTCCCGCCACCCTCGAGTTCATGCAGGGGCTCAGGGCGCTTTGCGACGAAAAGAACGTCCTGATGTTCTGCGACGAAGTCCAGTGCGGCATGGGCCGGACCGGGAAATGGTTCGGATTCCAGAAGACCGGCGTCAAGCCGGATGCGTTCTCGCTGGCCAAGTCCTTGGGCAGCGGCTACCCCATCGGCGGCATTGTGACCGGCCCGAAAGTGGCCGATGTGTTCCATCCCGGCAATCATGCCAGCACGTTCGGGGCGTCTCCCCTCGCCTGCGCGGCGGCACTCGCCACCATCCGCGTCATCGAAGAGGAAAACCTGGTCGAACGGGCCTCCGAAGCGGGACGCCGTTTCCGGACGGGCCTGGAGAAGTTCATCGGCCAGTACGAGCACGTCAAGGGCGTCCGGCACTCAGGCCTGATGATCGGCCTGGTCGTGGACAAGCCCGCCAAGGAACTGTCCAAGATCCTCACCGGAATGAACCTCCTCTCCATCCCGACCGGTGACACGGTCGTCCGGTTCCTCCCGCCGCTGACGGTCAAGGATAACGAGATCGACGAGGCACTGGAGATTCTGGATGACGCGTTGGCCGAATGGCACGGCGTGTCGAAGGAAGCAGCCGAGTAACGATAGGACGAAGCCGCACATGGTCATCACCGAACTCAAGGGGCAAAAAGTCGGCATCTGCGTTTCAGGTGGTCTGGATAGCCGGACCATCACCAAGAAATTGGTCGAGATGGGTGTCAACGTTACGTGTTTCACGGCGGATCTCGGTCAGCCGGACGAAATCGACATTAACGACATCAAGACCAAGATGGCGCCCTGCGGCGCGGAGACGGCGATCATCGACCTGAAGCTGGCCATGGCTGAGGCTTGCTTCGATGTCATCAAGGCGCAAGCCATGTACGATGGCGGCTACTGGAACTCCACGGGCATCGCGCGGGCCGTCACCGTCCGGGGATTGATCCCGGAGATGAAGAAGCGGGGCTGCACCGTCCTCGCGCACGGTGCCACAGGACGAGGCAACGACCAGATGCGCTTCGAACGTTATACAAACGTCCTGGCACCCGAAATGAAAGTGTATGCCCCCTGGCGCGACCCGTCGCTGCTCAGGGAGTTCGCCGGACGCACCCAGATGGTCGCTTATCTCGCCAGGTTCGGGATCGAGGCGGCGGTCGGTGGCAAAAAACGTTACTCCACGGATGCCAACCTGGCAGGCTTGTCACATGAGGCCGAGGACTTGGAGAGCCTGCAGACGCCCTGCACTATTGTCCAGACGACCATGGGCGTGTGGCCCGACAAGGCGCCGGACAAGGTTGAACCGGTGACGTTGCGTTTCGAGCACGCCCGGTGTGTCGCGATCAATGGACATCCCGTGACACCCCTGGAATCAATGGTCGAGGCCAACCGCATCGCCGGCCGTAATGGCGTCGGCATGAAGAACGCCCTCGAAAACCGAGTGGTCGGCACGAAGAGCCGCGGCGTCTATGAAGCCCCCGGCATGGAATTGCTGGGCGTCGGGCTGCGTCAGGTTTACCAGGCCATCCTGGATCGTCGCGCCACCCTTCTGTTCCAGTATCTGTCCAAGCTGGTCGCGGACCAGATCTATGACGGGCGCTATTTTGATCCCGCAACGCGCGCCGCCATGGCCGCCATCGAGGTCATGACCCTTCCCGCCACGGCAACCGTCCAACTGGGGCTTTACAAGGGCAACTTGAACTTCATGAGCCTGACCGACTGCTCCGCTTCGCTTTACAACGAGGCCGATTCCTCGATGGAGGCCAGTGAAGGCTTGAACCCCGTCAGTTCGCAGGGGTTCGCTGAAATCCAGGGCGTGGAAGCCCGCGCCCTCGCCAAGGCCGGCCAGATCGAGGCCTGACACCACGGGAGTGCCCATGACAGCCCGAACCAAAGCCAACCTTGTCCCTGTTGCCCTCACCATCGCCGGCTCGGATAGCGGCGGCGGGGCGGGGATGCAAGCCGACCTCAAGACCTTTATGGCTTTGGGCATCTTCGGCACTTCGGCCATCACGTGCATCACCGCCCAGAATCCCGGGGCCGTCACCGGCATCGAGGCGGTCTCAACAAAATTGATTTCCCGCCAGATCAAGTCGGTTACCGCCGGCTTTCCTGTGGCCGCCGCCAAGACCGGTATGCTGTTTTCAGCCGAGATCATCAAAACGGTCACGAAGGTTCTCAAGCAGGGGCCCCGGTTCCCTCTCGTCGTTGACCCGGTCATGATCGCCACCTCCGGGGCCCGTCTCCTGCGCGATGACGCCATGGCCGCCCTGGTCCGCGATCTCCTGCCCCTGGCCACCGTGATTACCCCGAACCTGCACGAGGCAGAAGTCCTGGTGGGCGGCAGGATCCGCAAACTTGATGACCTCAAGAAGGCGGCCTTGTTGATCTCCAAGCGCTTCGGCGTGGCCTGCGTGGCCAAGGGTGGCCATCTTGAGGGACGTGAGGTCGTGGACGTACTGTGCGTCGATGGCGAACTCACCCTCTACACCTCGCCCCGCATCCGGGTGCGGGAGACCCACGGAACCGGCTGTACGTTTTCAGCCGCCCTGACAGCGGCCTTGGCCCATGGAACTGATCTGCAGGAATCCGTGTCGGTGGCCAAGTGTTTCGTTTCCGGAGCCTTGCGCGGCGCTGTCGTCACCGGGTCGCACGCCCCTCTGAATTTCGCCTGGCAAACATGACGACGCTTCCCCGGCGCCCTCTCGTCGGCCTGGCGCTCGTGTTTGTGGCTGGCATCGGCCTTGGCCTCGTTCATCCCGTTTCTCCCCCCACGCTCCTGATCATCGCGGCGATACTCATGATCCTGGCGCTATCCTTGCAGCGACTGCAGTGGCGGTCCGCTTCAATCATTTCCACTCTGTTGATCCATGTGACCGTTCTCAATCTGGGTTGGGCCCACGCCGCGCTGGATCACCCCGTGGCACCCGCCATCTTCCTCGCGGCGGGCCCTGCATCGGGAAAAGCCAGCGCAGGAGTGATCGGCGTGGTGGCCGACGCGCCCGTCTGCACGGAACAGCAGGGAGCACGGCCTGCCTGGTCATTCCCGATCACCGTGGACCGGTTCCGCGAGCATCCGGCGGCAAACTGGCGTGATGCCAGCGGAACCGTCCGCGTCCGCTTGTTCCCTGGCTCCAGCAGGCGCGTTCCCGCCTACGGAGAACGCTGGTCAGTGGAAGGGCCGCTCAATCAAGCGGTCTTCAAGCAGGGCCGCAAGATGGGACAACCCGCCGGGCTGTACCTGACGGCTTCGGGCCGACAAGCCCATTTTCTTTCGGACCGCCACGGCAATGCGCTCACCCGGCAGTGCCTGGCCGCCCGGACGTGGGCGGGCGGCATCCTGAAACGCGGGATCGAGGATTTCCCGGAACAGGTCACCATTCTCAACTCGCTATTGCTCGGGTACTACAGCCGGATTCCCCGCGAGCTCTATCAGGCGTTTGCGGCGACCGGGACGCTCCACGTGTTCGCCATCAGCGGCTCACACGTCGTCATCGTATGCGCCGTCATCATTGTGGCGCTGGCGGCCTGCGGACTTCCGCGCACGCGCTGGATCCTGTTTCTGGGGCCTTTGCTGGCGGGCTATACCATCATGACCGGTCTGCAGCCCAGTGCGGTCCGCGCCTGCATCATGGCCATCCTCTTCTGGTCGGCACCCTTTCTTGGGCGCAAACCCGATATCCATACCGCCCTGGCAGGGGCGGCCATTCTCATCCTGGCGGTGTCACCTGCCGACCTGTTCAGTATCGGCTTTGTCCTGTCCTTCGTCGCCGTCATCGGCCTGGTGCTATTCTTTCCCATCATCGCGGCGCCGTTACGCCGCCGGTTCCAGCCTGACCCGCTCAGGATTCAGCCCGAGTCGGAGTGGGTGAGCTTTCTGCGCCGGCTCTGGGTGTTTGTAGCCGACCTCCTGGCCATGTCCTTGGCGGCCTGGCTGGTCTCAGCCCCGCTGACGGCCTGGTACTTCGAGCAGTTTTCGCCCATCGGCCTGCTCGGCAACCTGCTGGCCGTGCCCGTATCGTCGCTCGTTATTGTCACGGGATTCCTGTCGCTCGTCTTCGGGTCTGTCGCCGGGTTCCTGGCCGACCTTTTCAACCACGCCAACCTGGTGCTGATCTATCTCTTGACCACCACCATCCGGCTCTTCGCCGCCGTACCCGGTGGCCACATGCAGGTGGCCGCCCCACCCGCCTGGTTCCTGCCCGTGTTCTACGGTTTGCTGGCCCTCTTACGCTTCAGCCTGTGGGTGAACAGCCCCAGAGAGGAACCGGCGAGAGAGATC
>CAYOIT010000032.1:26904-35044 GCA_964404035.1 uncultured Verrucomicrobiota bacterium
TGGTGAGACCATTACAGGGAGTGCTTGAATACCACGCCATAGTAGTGTCCCGTGGGATTGGCGCGTTGAACGTGGGCATAGGTCATAATCTCACAGGCACGCTTCGCGCTGGGGAACCATTCCGGCATTTTGAACATCACGCAATACTGACTCAAGGAATCCAACACGGCGGAACACTTGAGGAGCATTCCACCTGAAGAGATATTCTGCGCAATCGCATTTGCGATGGAAACCTGCCCAGAGGCATCCTGATGAATCTCGACCGGAAGCTCACAGCTGTATCTGACCGATTGTCGCCGATTGTGTGCCCCGATACCATCCCACTGGAGATCAGGCATGGCACCATTCGCAACATGGGGTATCGGAGAGGGAGGAACCACGAATGAGTAAGTGTCGCTCTCATCCGCCACGGACCGCCCCGCCCTCTCCTCCACCACCAATTCCCGAAACAGGCGTTTGGATTCCTCGGTCCTCGCAGTGGTCAACATGAAATTGTAGAACCGCAACATGGACTCATTCATCGTTTCTCTCCCTTTTCTCTATGGAGAGTATGGAGAATGAACTCGGACCCAGTTACTCTGAATCGTGACAAGGTCTCGTTCTCATATTGAGGAACTTTAGTGCAATGGGTTCCGAGTTGTCCAGTCGGGGAGTTCCTGATTCTTTGATAGGGGAAACCACTATAGACAAACACAGGCAATCGGTAGTTCACCTTGATCCCGGTAGGGTTACACCCCATAGGAGCCTTCGGCCACTCCGAACTACCATTGGGATTGGGAAGAACCAGCGATAGGAAAAAGATGAGCAAACACAATTCCATCCGAATAGACGATCGATTGAACCAGAATGCCCTTCATCACGAGCCGGGTTTGAGACGCGGGCGCATGAGCCCGCGTCTCCCCGCGGCCGGGTTGGTCGCTCTCCTGTGGACAGTCTGCATGTCCATGCCCCTCCACGCATCGGAACTCAACCCGCTGGCCATCGCACTGGTGGAATCCAGCGGAACCACGTACTTCGAACCCGTCGGGCAGCGCATCGTGATCCGGACTCAGCCTGCGCGCCTATTCCTTCGTATCCGAAACACGTCAGAGGCGGCTGTGTTGGTCAGGGCAAACCCCGGCAAGGCCTGTGCCATCGAACTGAAGGACCACGCTGGCCTCACGACCATGGTCAAGAGGAAAGAGGCGGCGGGGAGTAAAGCGGAGGATGACATTCGGGTAAACCTTTCGCCAGGCGCCCACACCGTTATCCCCATACAAATCAACGGGGATACCTGGGAGGGATTTCCCGACTTGAAGGCAGGAGCAGAGAGTGAGTTCACGGTCAGGATTATCTATGACACCGTCGATGGACGGCATATTTACTCCGAGCCGTATACGCTGGTCTTCAATATCACGCAATAAGCCGGACGGAGGAAACGATGAGAGTCACTGCCATCCTAATTGTAGGTGTATTGTTCGCAAGCAACGCCGAGGCACGGGTTGGCGAGACCGCAGAGCAGGTCGTGGAACGATACGGCCACCCCAATGGCTCCTATGCTGGCAACTGTTCGAACACAATTACGTGCGTGTACAACAAAGATGGCATCCAGGTGGAAGCTACCTTCTTTACGAATAATGTGGGCAAGAACGTCATTGGAGAGATCAAATACTCTCTTCCCAACGAGATAAGCCAGAGCAATGCGGTTGCGAAAGTCGTGCTCCTCCAGTTGCTCGGAGCCAATGCGGCGGGGCAACACTGGGAAATGCAGAACAACCGGCCGGCGACGCACGATTATCAAAGAAAAGGCGCCATGGCAACCATGGAGCCAACCCTGTTGACTGTAATACTCGATGAATATGCTGTTGTCGTTGCCGCAGCAAGAGAGCGCCTTGTCACAGAGCAGGGCAAGCAGATCGATGAGCACCTGAAGGAATTCTGAAAGTGACTATCAGTCCCTCGGGGTCGAACCGACGCGGTCAGCACAAGATCGGCGGATAACTTGTTCGACGGGACAGGCGACGATGGAAGCAGAGCGCCCCCATGATGCAGCAGGCGCCGTTGATCATCACGGCAATGGGCGCCCCCCATTGTCGCGCCAGGACTCCCGCCAGAAGGCTTCCGAGCGGAATCATTCCCATGAAGGCCATGGAATACAGGCTCATCACACGGCCTCGCATCCCGTCATCCACCAAGGTCTGAAGCACCGTGTTGCTCGATGCGGTCTGCGCCAGCAGGCCGAAGCCGATCACCGGCATGATGGCCAGCGACAGCCAGACCCACGGCGAGGCACCGAGCACAATGAGCCCCACCCCAAAAATCACCGGCGCCCCGGCAATCCAGAACCCCAGTCCTTGCGCTGACTTCCGCATCGCCAGAAGGCCGGCCGCCGCCAGCGCGCCAACCCCGGCGCCCGCAAAGAGAAGCGCGTAAAGCCCGGAACCCCGGTGCAGGACCTCCCCGGCAAAAATCGGCAGTAGAACGGTGTAGGAGGAGCCTGTCAGGCTTACCAACGCCAGCAGCAGCAGGATGTCCCGAATAGGCGTGAAACGAAACGTGTAGCGGAGGCCATCGGCCAATTCACGGAGGAAACGGCCCGGGGGGGCCACGCGTTTCTCGGCTTTGATCTCCATGGCAAACAGGGCGCCCACCACGGCAACATAGCTAACGGCGTTGAGCAGGAAACAGTAACCGGCCCCGAACACACTGAGCAGAAGACCGGCAACGGCCGGCCCGATAACCCGGGCGCCATTGACCATCGACGAATTCAAGGCGATGGCATTGTTCAGGTCCTCTCGCCGGTCCACCATGTGAATCATGAAGGACTGACGGGCCGGAACATCCAGGGAGTTGATGATCCCCAGCACCAACGATAGTCCAATCAGCTCGCCCAGGGTGATCCAACTCCCCAGCGTGAGTACGGCCAGGATTGTGGCTTGGAGCATCGCCAGAATCTGCGTCACGATAATCAGCCGGCGCCGGTTCCAGCGATCCACGAGCACGCCGGCCAATGGGCCCAGGACAAAGGTGGGAATCCGGCCCGTAAAGGCGACGACTCCCAGCCAGATCGCCCGCGTGCGTACGGGATACCCGGCCGTGAGTTCATACGCCAACCACCCAGCCGCCACCAGTTGCATCCAGGTGCCGACCAGCGAGATGCCCTGCCCCAGGAAGAAGAGCCGGAAATTGCGGTAACGCAACGACCGAAAAAGCTGTCGACCGGCCGCCGTCACCCGTTTCAGAATGGCATGTCCTCGGTGTTTTCATCGGCCGGCGGCGTGCGCTGATCCAGGGGCGGGCCATCCTCCCCAACCTCGGGCGCACCGGTGGCCGTCGAGGCCTCGACCTTCCAGGCGGACAGACTGACGAAATACCGGCCTTTGTATTCATTACCCCGCACGTCGAACGTCACCTTCACACGTTGCCCCTGCTTGACCTCATTCAGGAGGGCACACCGGTCCTTGACGCACTCCAACTTGATGTCCTGCGGGTATCGTTCTTCATCGGTGGTCACCACAAACTCGCGTTTGGTGAACCCGCTGTCGAACTTCATCGGATCCATGACTACTTTAACCGTCCCTACCAATTCATATGCCGCCATACTCACTCCTTTGGGATACTTGATAAAATCCACCGCAACGGTGTCCCCGGGGCACACACCGCCAAGCCGATCAGGTTACTGTAGTGTCGCCGGGTCCTGATCTACATTATTACCACACCTCGCCAGGTCTTTGCAGCATCAATGCGGACGGTGAAGCTGAGCAAAAAGGCAAGGCCGTCCGCGAGGACGGCCTTGTCAAAGAAACCCTGATAAAACAGGTTATTCAGCCTTGGGCGCGGGTGCCTTTTCGGCCTTGGCCGCAGCGGCATTGCAGGCCTTGGCCGCAGCGGCCTTGCAGGCCTCGCCACACTTCAACCCCTTGACGCTGACGGTGACGACGTCCTTCCCGCAACTGCACTTCGCTGCATCGTCGGCTTTGACCGTGCACTTGCAGTCTGCCGCGCAGGGGCACAGGGTCGCACTGCCATCTTTACAGGCCAGGACATGCATCTTGGCCAGATCGGCGTTGCACTTGGTGCATTTCCCCGCCTCCATGGCCACGGTCTTGCACGGGGCGCAGGCATAAAGCACCATGCCTGTGCAGTTCATCGCAGCCTTGTCTCCCGCAGCAGGCTTATCGCCATTACAGGTGCCGCAGTTCGCCATCGCTACCACCGCCGAGGTCACGAGGACCGCCACTACCGTCATGATTAACTTACGCATACGTATCCTTTCACTATGCTGGGTTATGACAACTCAGGTGGGCTCCCATGGCACCACCTGTTGGGAACTACTCTACCCCTGAAAACCGTCAACGTCAACTGACACACCCATTTCACCGCTGATGTTGAAACACGGCGTCTGCGACAATATCAACCCGTCACGGCCGCCTCACCCTATAAACCACAGCAGAGTTCCCTCGCCATTATTCTGTTGTTGCGCGGGGCCGTGAAGCCTAGAGTCAAACTCATGTTGATCAATCCAACCGGGGCGAAGCAAGGATGCGATCCCGACCATGAATGACCCCGGCAAACAGCGAATCCGATCCGCGATCATCCATCTGATGGGCGTGATCCTCTGTGCTCTGGCACTATGGGCTCTTCGCCGATGGCCTATCCCTGCTCTCGCAGGAAACATTAGGGGCATCCTGCCGCTGAAAAACGCACTCTACCTTCTCCTCTTTGCTCCCCTGCTCATCTGGTTCCTCTGGCGGCTCTTCCTGGTCGCGGCCGATGGCAAGAGTTCCCTGCTGGCAGGGCTGTTCGTCATCGGAGTGCTGTTCGTGGGCCTCGGACTTGGTATGCACGACACCGCCTCGAACGTCGGGGCCTTTGGCAATACCGGTTGGACGCCCCAGGCGTTGGCCGCCCGCCACTTCTATGACGAGATACTCGGCCATCTCGTTTTCTGGCTGGGCTTCATCCTCACCACCGTAACCACGGGTCTGGGGCACATCAACAACCCCATGCCAACCCGACAGACCTGGTCCACTTGCGGGGTGTTCGCCGTTCTCGGAATACCCCTTACCGCGGTCATGCTGGGCAATCTGATGTTTGAGAACACCGGCCGGGACCTGATGGTCATTGGCATGGCTTTGGGAACCCTGGTGGCGGTGCAGGCCTGGAAACATGTGGAACTCAGACGCCTGCCACTCCTCTGCATGCTTTATCCCGCCTACTCGCTGGCCATAGGGGGTACGCTTCTGTATTGGGCGGTCAGGGGCCACTGACCGCCGAACGGCGTGGTTTCAAGCGTTGTCTCGTGGTACCAAGGGAATCGTCAGGGTAACGCGTGAGCCTTGGGGTGACACTGGGGCAATCGCCAGAGAACCGCCCAGATGCGTCATTTGCTCCCGGATGGTGTACAAACCGAAGCCACCCGTGGGACTGAACCCGGTTGGTGTTTTTCGACCGAATCCGATACCGTCATCTTCCACCACGATGGCCAGAACGTTCCCCGTCTTCCGAAACGATACCGAGGCGTTCCTGGCCTTGGCATGCGAAACGACGTTCCGGAGTAACTCACGGATGGCATAAAACATCACGATTTCGGTCTCGGGACGCAGGGGTTTGATTTTCGCACCCTTGTGCACCTCGAAGGAAATGCCCTGCCGGCCCTCCATCTTCGCACACAGATCTTCCACGGCGGCGATGAGGCCGAATCTCTGGAGCACGGAGGAGGCCAGTTCGAAGGTCAGTGATCGCGTTGTCTGGATGACGCCAGACAGACAGTCATCGACTTCGGCCACCGCGGCGCGGATATGCTTCTGCGACCTCATGTGCGGTACATGTGCCAGTTTCAGTTTGGCTATCGCCAGCATCTGGCCAATATCGTCGTGCAACCCGCGGGCAATGCGGCGGCGTTCATTTTCCTCGGCCATCGTCATCTTCGAAACAAGAGCCTGAAGTTGGAACCGGTGATCCAGCAGTTCCTTCTCCACGCGCATACGCTCAGTGATATCCCTGGCAACCCCAAAGAAACAGGGTTTGCCGTTCCATACCCCCTTCACGATCTTGGTCTCAACGGGGAGGAGTGTCCCGTCTTTGGCCAACAGGGGAATGCTGCAATAATCGGTGGTGCCCGCCTGCATGGCCGCAAGGATCGCCAAGACCTGTTCACGCTGGTCGGGGGGATGCAGTACGGTCAGCGGGCACCCGCGGATTTCCGCAGGAGTGTAGCCGAGACGATGCCCAACCATGGGGTTGACTTGCCTGAGGTGACCGTCCAGGTCGACAATGAAAAGCAAGTCTTCAAGTGAGTTGAACAGCGTCTGAAGATTCTTTTCATTCGTGTGCAGGGCCGCTTCGGCCTTGATACGGGCGATGGAGGGGCCGATCTGGGCGGCAAACGCCTCGATCGCGGTCCGGGACGCTTCAGGGGGGGTGTCCTGCGTGCGGGACGCCAGGTTCAGGGCCGCCACAACGTGACCGGCATGTTTGACGGGCACGATGATCGTGGAGCGCAACCCCTCCCCGATCAGAACACTCCGGATTGCCCTCTGGAAATGGGCACGGTCGAGGCAAATGGTGTGGCCCTTCATGAGCAGCCTGGCCTGGCGGCCTTGTGGAGTGAATCGTTCGACGGCGGCCACGAAGGCTGCCGACAGATTCCGGTGGCAGATCAGTTCGTATTCGCCGGTTTCATGGTCGACGAGGTAGATGCCGCCGCAGTCAATCCCCCCAACCTTGCAGGCGGCGATCAGGATCTGATTGAGCGTCGCCTCAATCGTGTTGTAAGAGGTCAGTGCGACGGCCAGATCCCGCTGGATCTTTAAAATAGCGGCCACCTGTTCGGGGGTACCGCGAGCATGATCACACTTCTTCATGCGATGGTGAACCCCTGTTCCAGGTTGAGGTCACGATAGGCCAAAGGAGCGAAAAGAATCGCCCCTTTACTCTGCGATGTCAAAAATGGAATTGGATGGCGCCCGTCCAGGACACCTCGTCAAACATTTCCGCTCCCACTCTCAGCTTAATGTTCTCATGCGGGACCACCACGATCCCGGCGGTGAAACCCACGAGTTGGTTTTCGCTGAAATCGTCGCGTCCTCCGCGCACCGTATCCATTGTGCCATCGAGCCAGGAAATAGCCGGGCCGGCATAGACAGTCACGCTGCGCACCGTCGCCTTGTCATGGGGAACCGATACCAGGCTGACGGTGAGGTCGCCGTAGCCTTCCCGCCAACCCAGCTCGTTGTCATCGCTGCTCAGCGTATTGAGGAAACGCGCCGAGGCATCGAAGTGTATCCAGGAAACGTTGACCAAGGTGGGATCGACATGCCAGTTAATCAACCGGCCTTCAACGTCCACGCCCCACACCAAGTCGCCATTGTCCTCGCCGGACCGGGCGATACTAGACTTAAGCTCACTGACTCCCAGCAGCCCTCGCAGCGTGAGCGCGCGCGTGACATCCACCCCCAGATACACCCCCATGCGCTGTATCTTGACCGACTGCACACCCAGGTCGTCGAAATCCAGCTTGCGCTTCTGGCTGACGCCTTCAATTTCGAGGCTCAGCGGCAAGGGTTTTGAGATGAGCGGATCGGCTGTCCCCCTGCGATCATCGAGATTGACGGCATAGCCCTCGATCGTCGTGGGGGGGGCTTGCTCCTGAGCCAGCGCCGGTGTCCCGGTGGTTATACCGATCAACCCCACCAAAACTGCGCCAGCTGAGACCAATCCTGACGAACAGACCCGCCGCAATACAGTGGTCATAAGGTGTACCCTTTGCATGAAGAATTCCTGTTATAGGCTGATGCCGAGAATGATCGATTGCCAGAGAAAGGTCAAGCCGCCTCCGCAACAGGACGGGGCCCGGGTTTCCGAGCACCCGACAGGCAGAGGACTCTTTCTGGCGGAAAAAGCCAGCCTTGTCCCAGTCCTTCACGCTGCTGCACGCAGTTAGCGTGCCTGCCCGGCTTCGACAGCCGCAGGCGGCAGGGGAATGATGACAACACGGTGCGGCTTGATGATGAGCGCGCTTCTGACCGCCGCATCCAACTTGGGCAGTTCCTCGCTGCGCTTCGCCATGGCGGGAACGCGCTGCGCTTCGATTTCGGCCAGGAGGTTGGTCCTGTTTTCGACAAAGTCGGGAATCTCCGTGCGGGCCAGCGTGATGCCC
>CAYOIT010000033.1:0-34874 GCA_964404035.1 uncultured Verrucomicrobiota bacterium
TGGTTCCGACGATGGTCATCTCCCGCACTTTTCTCGGATCCAACCAACTGGTCTGGATCGTTGCAAAACGGCCGCTGAGGAAAGAGAGAGTCAGGTTACTAATGTCTTCAACACCGCGGGTCACATTCCCCTTCCCCTGGCAGTTGACCCCAACAGGCATTTCATCCATGAGATAGTGAATGATGGAAATATCGTGGGGAGCCAAGTCCCACACCACATTAATGTCTTTCTGAAAGAGTCCCAGATTGAGACGACGCGAACTGATGTAGAGAATATCGCCCATATCGCCTGAGGAGACAATTTCTTTGATCTTTCGGACCGTAGGCGAATAGAGAAAAGTGTGTCCAACCATCAGGGTTAAGCGCTGCTGCGAGGCAATGCCGATCAGTTCTTCACATTCTTTCAAAGTGGCGGCCATCGGCTTCTCGATCATCGTGTGCTTTCCGGCTAGAAGGCAGGCCTTGGCCAACGAATGATGCAAGTGAACGGGCGTCGCAATGACGACGGCATCCAGATCAGGCACCTTCAACAGACTTTCAAAAGAGGTGTGGGTTACGAGATCAGGATAGAGCGATTTCATGTGATTCAAGCGCTTCTGGCTGGCATCACAGATGTGGGAAAGATCGCAATCGGGTAGGTTCTTGAAATTGCGAATTAGATTTGGCCCCCAATACCCACACCCTACAACAGCGATTCTGACCGGCTTAGCCATGATTTACCCCTTACGTTCAGTCATTTCCGCCACTTGTCCGACCACAGTTGGAACCGTTCTGAAGAGAATTCTCAAATCCGCCAAGAAGGACCGCTTCCGGGCATAGGCAATATCGAGCCGCATCATTTCGGTGAACGTCGTCTTGTTCTTGCCGCTCACCTGCCAGAGCCCCGTGAGTCCGGGATGGGTGTGACATCGGCGCTTGTGCCAGCACGCAAATTGTTCATACTCATAAGGCACGCATGGGCGTGGCCCGATAAGGCTCATGTCACCAAGAAAAATGTTGAATAATTGCGGCAGCTCATCCAGGCCAGAGGCGCGGAAGAAGCGCCCATACGGAATGAGTCGTGCATCCACCTTATCCAGTTTGGTCAGGCTGGCATTCCCCTTCATCAACTTGGCCAGATGAGACTTATGGACTTGGTTTTCGGCATCAATGCGCATTGAACGGAACTTGAACAACACAAACTTCTTCCCCATGAATCCGATCCTTTCCTGCCGGAAAAAGACCGGTCCCGGAGAAACCACTTTGAGGGTTCCCGCAATCAACAACATCCCAGGTGCCCAGAGAATAATCCCAACGAGCGAAAGGGCGATATCGACGCACCGCTTCCATGCCGGCAGAGGTTCAACAAAGAGAATGTCCAAAGGCTCGGCGAACAACTCCCGCTCAGGTGCCGCGCGAAATCCCGACAAAGAACATGTCGCGTCGAGTTTCCCTGCCGGCGCCGAAGGATCCCCGGCGCTCTCGTTCATTATAGAAAACTCTCTTTGTCCACCGTTCCCGTAATCGCTGTGCGGATACAGATAGACACGAAACTCAAATTCCGCCCCGGATTCAGAGGCCTTTCGGCAGATGTGATCGGCCACACTTGTCGCATCTCTGAACCGGGTATGCGGCATCAAAACGCCGATCGTACTCGTATTCATCCATCCCGTTACGTCGGTCGTGCGTAACCTCTCCGCCAAAACACCGCCCAAAATCCGGGCAGAGTCAGCGGTCACATGACGATCCTTTCCGCCGAATGCCAACACAGAGAAAGAAAGGCCATTTCGCTCAGCAACAGCGCGCTCATGGGCAAGTATTGCCTTGAAGACTTCCTCCGAATGCACCCCCTCGATCCGGCGTTTCGAAACCGGGCGCGCACTGGGAAACACTCGCGAAAAGATGGAACGCATGCTCATACCCACCTCATCATGAAAAGTTGCAATCGAACCCACCAAGGTCTACCCTACCATGCACCTGGAACATAGATGGTATCGAACGGCTTCAAGTAGAACGGCGAGCCGTCTTTGCCTTCCAGAATCTCCTCAAAATCCAGCTGGTAGGTCTGAACACGATCACCCTCGGTTCGCAGGACCCTAACCTTGGTAAGCCGAGCTCCAGACCTATGATCGAACCCGCCCGCTTCCATAACGGCGTCAAGTGCCGTCATAGGCCGCACAAGCTCCACCCTTCCAGGCCTGATGACGGCCCCCGTAACATAAGCAGCGGCTGAGGTGCGCGCCACTACTGTGATGGCCTTGATCTGAAGTTCCGTGGCATAGAGTTCCTTCAGTTCGGTCTGGATATCGAGAGGCGTCTTCCCGGCAGCCTGAACATCACCAAAAAGCCTAACCGAGATCTTCCCATCAGGACGGACCCGCTGCACCAGGTTCAGTTCTGGTGCACCAAAGAAATTGATTTCGAGCTCATCACCCGGCCCAATACGCATGGCTGAATCCGCTAAAGTCAAAGACACCGGAACGTGCGGCGCCTGATTCCCGGTAACGCAGCCCCCGCACAATAGCAGGCAGAGCACCGCCACACCCCATCGCATCCGCATTTCATTTACACACATCATCGAGCCGCCTTCTCGTTGATCGCTTCCATCTTCTGGATCATTAACATGCTTCGCCCCCTTGGATTATGCAGGCACCTCTTGAAAGAAGCCCCCACATTCCTTCTCATGCACCCATGTAATCGTGAAAGAGTAACCTGCGCGCAGCCATCCGCTCATGCACACACTATCCGGTCACTTCATTGCTCACAACCGGAATCCGCATCCCTGATGCAGACTTGGAGAGTTGGAACACAACTCAGCACTTTCACGATGGTCGGACTATTACAGAATCGTGACAATCAGTCTATTGGGTAAACCCTGATAAATGCATCAGGGAAACCCCGATGCGTGGGACGGCTATTGCAGGCGGATCTGAATCCGGTAGAATCCGTTTCCGCTCGCGGAGTCCGAAACAGTGTGGTTGACCGTCTGGTTCTGAGCAAGAATTGCGATTTGCCCTGGAACTTCACTCCAAACCCCTGAGTGAAGACTAACGCAATGCTCCAGAGTGTAGAACCGCGTCTTCCCCTCATACCCTACTGCTTCCGCCTGAATGGCGTCAAAAGAGATCTGGCGCTGACCGGCCATGGCACGTACGTGCAGCGCGGGGAAACTCCCAGAATTACAGGGATCGGTCCCCGCAAGGTATTCCGAGAGGTTCCGACACCCATCCTGATCGCCATCATCCTGCGACGCCGTACCGGGGACCCCCAGCCCTCCAAACTTGACGATCTCCCAAGCATCTGGAATTCCATTCCCATCAACATCATTTCCATCCGTGACGTTTTGCCCCACGCCCATGGAAGACACGCGAACCGTTGACGGCAGCAGTCCTTCCCCGGACAATTCAAACACGGACGTCCTGTTCGTTTTCACAGGATCGTACAAGGCGGCGATGGTCACGGTCTGATTACTGGACCAATTGGAGGGGGAAAACACGAGCGCAGTTCCACTGACCGTACCAAGATAGAGACTCCCGCCACCGACACGACTCACCAGGACAGTCGTCATGTTGACCGTTTGCGCATCGAGCCTAACCTGAAATGTCGCTGAGTGGGATTCCAAAATCGAAAGCGCATTTGTGCTCACCACTATTGCCGAAGGCACAAATAGAGCCAACTCATCCGAAAAAACGCTTTCAAGGCCTGAGCTATTCACGGCTGTGACAGCGAAAAAATTACTGCATCCCGATGAAGGATTGAGGAACTCAGCTGCAGTGGAATTCCCAACATCGATAGCCTCGCCATAGCCCCTGCTTGCAGTGCCGTGATATAGTCGATATCCGACCACTTCCGTAACCTTCACCAGCTTCACGGCATCGGCGATCACATAGCCAGCCGTCCCATCCGTGCGAACCCGCACATAACCACCCGTCCCAGTGGCAAACGTGTTCGTGCCCAACAGCACCCACCGGTTGCCGTTCGCCTTCTGGTTGGCCATGACCGTATTGCTTCCCGTGGATCCCACGATATCCACTGGAGTGTTGCTGGCCCACCCGTAGGCGGGTTGCTGCGCCGGCCACCACAGGTACACCGCATAGACCCCGCCTGTCGGCACATTCGGTCGGAACGTTACACTCTTTGCGCCTTTACCCGTGTTACCGTCGTGAAGATAGTTTCCAGCCCAATATCCCGGTGCCCACTTGCTTGTCGTCCACGACCCCGTAACCGTTACGTTCGCAGCATTTGTGCTATCTACAACGACTTCCACAACGGGCTCAGGCGGGTCCCAGGCCAACGAGACAGTCGCCGCATGTGAGGAAACCAAAAGACAGATCCAGGCAGCCACACCTGCCAGAATCTCGCACCGTAGTCTTGAGGCCAATCTCATGTCTATCTCCTGTGAACACACCCAATTCCGTATGACAGACTTGAATAGCCACAAGCGTGCCAGACATGGTGTTCAGAAGAGACTTCAGTTTCCCAGGCTCTTGCAGCACTGGGGTGCCGCAAATCCGTAGTAGTAGAATAGCAGATGGGCATCATCGAATAACCGTCCACAATCACGGAACGTTCCGCGCCATAACATACTGTCATTACGTATATTGCGAATGACGAAGCCCCACATCACTGCCTGCAATGACATTCCTTCGCTTTCTTGGTCTTTGCGTAAAGGGCGCAAGATTCCCAGCCACAAAAACAGCGAACTAGCTCGTCGCCGGTGATCCAGCGGGATACAACTTCTCATTATTGACAATCGTTTCGCATAACGAACTCCTCCGCCTACTTCTTGGAATCGGGAGAGGCGAAACGGCAGTCTGCCTCAGGAATGCTGCGTCAGCATGTTACCATGTAGCGCTAACACTCACGTCCACACGATTACGTCGGAACGATTCGCGAACTGAGGATTCCCAGTTCTCAAAGGCATAGCCACCTGTGAGGGACCATCTGTGACTCAATCGGTACCTACCCTGAACCCTGACCCGGGTCATCTGCTCCGATCCCTCGTCAGCCTCAGCCCCCTCCTGCTTGTACTGACTGTCCGAGTAATGACACTGTAGACTGGCCGTCAGACGCTCCGCCAGCAAATCATGGTCAACGGCCCCCGATATGGTGGTTGATTTCTGCGCCGAATAGGAACTGTCACTGGGAGGTGTGAATCCATACACCACGCCCAAACGGCAACGTGTCCTCGCCGTCGCCTGAAACACCAGACTGGCATTTCCATTCATCCCATCTGCGGGCCCAAGGTCTGGATTGTCATAATCGACAACCTGATATCCACCCATCACTTTGCCGACAAGATTCGGGGTGAACTTCTTCTCCACCCCACCATTATACGTCACCGAGTCATATCCTCGCGCCGGGTTCGGCCCCTCAACCTGATACTCAGACACGCCGACCAGTCCCAAGACCGTCCACCCACTCCCCATATCATGATAAGAAGTGACCTGGCCGCCAAGACTATCCGAATCCGATTCTCTTGCCACGACATCATCTTCGTAGCGCGTGGCCACGCTAGACGCACCAAGGCCCAACCCTGTCTCTGCAGTAAGAACGGCATTCATTCCGGCATGTGCGGCGTTCCGGATGTAACTCTCGGCCCGTCGCACCGTAGAGCCGTTGTCTTCGATCTCGGGGTCATCACTGTAGGCAAGCCGATCCCCTGCGTTCAGAGTGACGGTCGGCGTCAGGCGATGCATCGCCTCCAATCCGATAGACCCGAAAAGCTCGGTGTCGCGCTGTGCCCCCGCTGTGGTCGTCGTTCGCGGATTACTATGCCACTTCAATACCGGCACCAGTGTCAACTGCATCGACGTCCGGTCCGCATCCTGATAAGAGAAACTCACGCTGGGAGCAACGATCCCATCGAGATTGCTTTCCTTGTTGGTTGGCGACCCATCCCGGTTGTCATTGAACTCTGCCCCAACTCGCAACGAGAGCCGCCACGGCACCGTAATATCCTGACTCTGCGCGTGGGCGGACGTCATCATCCCCTTCGCCAATAGAACCGTAATCGCCATCGCAGTAAGTTTATGTAACGATCTCATTTCATTCCCTGTAGAGCGATCTCGATTCCATCATAAAGTCCCCGCCCGTCACTGGATTTGACTCAGAATCTCCCGAGCCTTTGAGGCCAAACCGGACCGGGAATCCAACTCCAGAGCCCGTCGTAAGGCCTTCTGGGCCGCATCCTTCTTCTGAAGCTGATGATAGCTCATGCCCAGATAGTAGTAGACCTCCGCCACGTCCGGAAACTTGGCCGTGGTCTCCAGCAACAGGCGCGAGGCCCATTCATACTGACCTCTCAGAAACGCCGCCTCGCCCAAGGCCCGTCCCACATCCAGATCGTCCGGCAATAGTTCCCTGGCCGTCGTGAGCACCTTGAACTCCTTATCGGAAATGGTCTTTTCACCGATGTACGAAACAGCCAGTCGCCTAAACGCTGGGCTAAAACCGGGATAATGAACCACCGCCTGATCATAAAAAGACCTGGCGCTCGCTTTTTCCCCTTTTTGCTCATACGTCCCCGCCACATACATAAGCAAAGGCAGGTTTTCCACCGTCAAAGAGTTTGTCAGGTCGGCCGCCTGCATCTGTCCCATTGCCAACTCAGGCATCCGCACCCGCTCCATCATTCGTCTGGCCGCGGCGGCAGAGGCAAACCCCGGAGCCGTGTTTAACGCCTGGCCGATGAGATTGGTAGCCGCGTCCGTCTTCCCCATAGCGAAGTGGATCATCCCTAATAGATACTGGCGCTCGGGGGTAGGCCCCGCCCGATTGATGCTTTCCACCAGCAGGCTCTGCGCCCATTTGTGGTCGCCCTTCTGGTACGCCAACGAAGCCAGCAGATCAGCCACACCGGAATCTCCTGGTGCCTCTTCCCTTGCCTGTCTGGCAATGGCCATTGCCCGATCGAACTGCTTGAGGTGAACCGAGTACAGTCTCGCAAGACTGATCAGAGCCGGTACAAAATGCTCATTCTGTGCAATAACCTTCTCATACAAGGTCCGGGCATGCTCGTAGTCGCCTGCCTGTTCGTAGAACGCCCCCCCTTTTATCAGGGCGAACGGGTTATCCGGATGCTTGGAGAGAAACAACTCCACTTGCGCCGCAGACCCCAGTTCCTTCAAATTGTCGCCGGCAGATAGTGCCGACAACATCTCACCCGCGGCGGCAGAACCAGGGAAAGTCTTCTCCAATTCCAACGCATTGGATAGCGAGGCGTGCGCATTCTCGGCATCTCCCAAGGCCGCCTGACACATCCCAAGATGGTACAACACCTCCGGTTGCTGCGGCAGATGATCAGCGCTCTCCTGCAGCAAGGCCAAGGCCCACTTGTACTCCCCGCGGCGATACACAATCCATCCCAGGGTATCGGCAACCGAAGGATTCCTCGGTGCCAACTCCCTTGCCTGCTTGGCGAGTTCAAAGGCCTCGTTCTTCTTCTTGGGATCATTGGCATACAGGCAAGCCAGATTGTTGGCCGCCAGGAAGTTCCGGGGATTGGAGTGAAGCACTCGCTGATACTGTTCAGCCGCCCCCGCCACCTCGTTCTTTCGTTCCAGGATCGCCCCCTTCATCATTAGGGACGCCACTTCATTGGAATTGACCGACAATGCCGTGTTGATTCTGATCAGGGCTTCGTCATCCTTGTGCCTGGCCACATAGAGCTGGCTGAGAGTCAGATAGGCAGCCATGAACTCAGGCTGCATCTCAATTGCTTTCAAAAGGGCGTGTTCCGCCTCATCCCAATCCGACCGGCGAAGATGCGCGAGTCCCAGAAGATAGAGGAGTCCGGCTTGATCGGGTGCGACGTCGATTTGCTTCCGGATCCTGATCAGCGCCGTATCCCAGTTGCCGGTCCGTTCCACTTCCAACGCCGCCAATCTGTCCAATGCCTCGACGAAGCCCGGAGCCATTTTCATCGAGGCTTCATACATGGCCACCGCTTCCGTCGTCTTGCCTTGCCGCTGCAGCGCCATACCCAGAAGGTATGGCCCCTGGGGATTCGTCGGTGCAAGCTCAATCACGTGTCGATAGGCCTCGACCGCCTTGGGGTAATTCTTCTTATTGATATACGCCGCCCCCATTAGCACATGTGCGTACCCGGCATCAGGATAACGCCGGATCAGACTGCTCAACAGCTGCAGCGCAGCGTCGCTATTCCCAAGACGAATATGAAGCTCCGCAAGAGCTCTGGCGGCATCCGTGGATTCAGGGTCCAGCTCCACCGCTTTTTCCAATTCAGCAGTCGCCTTGCGCACGTCGCCTTTCTGCAGGAAAGCCATCCCAAGGTAGAACCTTGCCTGCACGATTTTTGGAAATGCGGCAACCAGTTTCTCGTACCCGGCAATCGCCTCATCCGTCTTCCCTTGCGCCAATCTGACGCGCTGCAGTAACAGAAAGGCGTCCACATGCGATGGAGACTGCTTTAAGATGCGATTCAGAATGTCAATACACGTCGCAAAGTCACGCTCGGAGTGGGCAAACTCAGCCAGTTGGAACCACGCGGGCACGAACTGAGGCGACTTCCGCGTAACACCTTCCAGAATCTCTCGGGCCTCCTTGGGCTTCCGGCTGGCCCACTGGAATCGTGCAAACCTGATTCGGGCAACCGAATCCTGGGGAGACAGGTCCGCCGCGATCCGGTACTCCTGCTCCGCCCGGGCCGCATCACGCTTGAGCAAGTACAGATCCCCAAGCGCGAGATGCGGCTCCCATGCCTTGGCATCTTGCTTTAGGGCCATCTGATACGCCTCCTCGGCGGCCGCAAAGTCCCGGCGCTGAACCTGCAACGCGCCCAGCGCCAGATAGAGCCGGAGCGGTTGCCTCAGGCGGGTCGCCGCAGACTGCAGCCGCGCGATGGCCTCATTGACCTCATTCGATGATCCGGCGGCTCCCGCCCAAAGGATGATCGCCTCGAGATGATCCGGATTGCGCTTCAAGGCAACATCCGCCTTCTTCCTCGCTTGGACTCGATCGCCCCGGGAAAGATACATGGACCCAAGTCTCCAACCCGTTTCCGTGTCCGCTGGATCGGCAGTGTCCGCTTGCTGAAGATAGGGAAAAGCGGCGCGCCAATCCCCCATGTCAAACAACGTTAAGCCCATCTTCCGGATCGCGACCCGGTTGGTTGAATCGGCCCGCAACACGTTCATGTACTCGATCACAGCTTCCCGGTACTGCTGCTTCTCCCTGTATTTCTCAGCGCGCGCAAGATGACGTGCCTTCTGCGCCTGAGGGGAACATCCCCCGATCAAGACCGCGCACAGTAAAAGCAAGCAAACCCTCAAAGGACGATGAATGGGCCGATCCATAATAGCTCCTGTTTCACGCCGCTCTTTACGGCGGCGTCTTGCACTTTCCTTCATACCACCGGAGGAGTCCAAGCAGTCCGAAAAACACCCCCAGGGAGAGCACAAAGAAAAACGGCCCCCCCTTGTGATGGATGGGACCATTGATGATGTCCGGATCCACATGGACCGTCAACAGCGATATTGTCACAACCCTGAATCCGTTCCGAAGTACACCCAACGGCACCACGGCGGCAACAAGAGCCACCTGCGTCCATCGCTTCCTCAGAAAGAGATGAGCCGCCACCAGGCTGGTGATGAACAGCACAAGACTGGAATGGATACCGCTGCACTCCTCTGCCACCTCAACGGTCAACCCCGGCAAACGGAAAACCAGCCCCTCCCTGAAAACAGGCGTTCCCGTCACGATGAACATTCCGTTTGCAGCCCCTGCCGACCACCGCTGAAGGGAGACCATCATCCAATGGGCGACAGGCTCAGGGATCGGAACCATCGCAAAAAGGAAAAGCAGGGGGAACGCCGCATGGCGGAATCCCGCCGGTGAGAAAAAAAAGACATACACCGCGATCACCAGGCTAACGAAGGCAGCCACGGGAAGGGAAAGACGGTCTGCCGTTCCCTCAAATACGCCTCGCTGCACAAGCATGACCTGCAGGCCCAGCAATCCCAGACCCACCCCCGCTATCAACAAAGCCGGAATTACCGCGACTTGTGAAGAAGGGACCCACTCACGGCGCTTGAGAAAAAGGAGATAGAGGGAGACAAAAGGAATTAGAGGAATGTGCGACTCGAGATCAGACTCGATGGCAAAGGACAACAGGGCGTACAGCGTCCGGCTGAACAAGGCCACCAGGACAAGGACTGATATCCAAAAACCTGCCCTAAGCACTCCTGGCGTCATCCTAGACACGGCACGCTTCTCCCTGTTGATTAACTTGATGGACGTGGATCGCCCCAATCATGCCCGCACAGCGCTACGGTCGCGCGATTCCCAACTTTTCCGTCAACTCATAGAGCGTAGGCCTGCTGATGCCGAGTTCCTCGGCAACCCCGCTCATCTTCCCTTTGTTTCGAACCAATGAGCGTTCAATCATCTCCCGCTCCAACTGCTCCCTCGCTTCTTTCAGCCCCCCCCCTTTCACCCCCGATGCCACCGCTGATGAAGCCAGATCGAGGTCGGCCAGACTGACGTGCCGTCCGTCCGCCATGATCACTGCCCGCCGGATCCTGTTCTCCATTTCACGCACATTCCCGGGCCAATCGTATCGCATGATCATCTGAAGCGCCTGGCGGTTAAATCCCAAGATCGCCCGTTTGTTCTCGTCGGCAAACTTCTGAAGAAAAATCTTGGCGAGAAAAGGAACATCCCCTTCCCGTTCGCGTAACGCCGGCAATCGCACAACGACCACGGCCAAACGGTAATACAAATCCTCCCGGAAACGTCCCTCTTTCATCGCCTGCTTGAGATCGATATTGGTGGCCGCAACGATCCGCGTATCGACATCGATGGTGCCCCGCCCGCCCACGCGCTCTATGCACTGTTCCTGAAGAAAACGCAGCAGCTTGACCTGCAGCGCCGTCGGGAGCTCGCCGATTTCGTCAAGAAAAAGCGTCCCCCCGGACGCCATCTCAAACCTCCCCTTGCGCTGGACGTGAGCGCCTGTGAAGGCCCCCTTTTCATGCCCGAACAACTCGCTTTCCAATAGTGTCTCAGGGATCGCGCTGCAGTTGATCGCCACAAAGGGACCGTCCTTCCGGACGCTTCTGCGATGTATCGCCAGCGCAACCATCTCCTTGCCGGTGCCGCTTTCGCCCAATAACAAGACCGGAGCATCCGTGGTCGCCACCTTGCGAATCGCCGTAAAGACCTGCTGCATTTGGGGACTTGCACCCAACATTCCCTCAAACCCCCCGTCGTCAACCTGGTTACGCAGCGCATGCGCCTGCTGCTCGAGCTCGGCTACGTAAAAGGCCCGCTTGAGAATGATCTTGATCTCATCAGTCTCAATCGGCTTGCACAGAAAATCATACGCGCCATCGCCAATGGCAGTGATGGCAATATCACGCTCCCCTTGTCCGGTGATGACAATGATCTTGGCGTCGGCATTGCTATTGAGCATCTCCCCCAATATCAGGAAGCCTTCGGTCGTATCGTTCGGATGAGGAGGAAGTCCCAGATCGAGCAACACCACCAACGGCTTCGCCTCGTTGAACAGGGCGAGCGCCGTGACGCGATTTTCAGCCAGCACAACGTCGTAGTCTTCCGCAAGTGCCCAGCGCATCTGCGTCCGAATGTCTTCCTGATCATCCACAATGAGAAGCTTGGGTTTCACGTCCGTCCCTCCCGCGCGGGAAGAGAGATACGAAAGGTGCTGCCTTCTCCCTCCCGGCTCTCAACTTCGATCCGACCTCGATGTGCCTCAATAATCATTCTGCTGTGAAAAAGTCCAATGCCAATACCCTCCGGCTTCGTCGTTTGGAAAGGCTTGAAGAGCGATTGTTCAACAAATTCAGCCGACATCCCGCAGCCGTTGTCGCTTACCGCCAGGCAGACCCAACCGTCCTTCTGTGACGTGCGTATCTGAATTCGTCCTTCCGGTCCGCATGCTTCCCTGGCGTTCAGCACCAGGTTCGTGATGACTTTCTGCATCTGTTCCGCATCCACCATCACTTTCGAAACCGGATTTAGCTCCATCGTCAGGTTTTCGGACCGAAGGCTGCCCAAACCAGCCAGCGTGTTCTTCACGACTTCGACTATATCAGCCTCGACCGGCTTGATGCCCATCTTTTGACGGAAGAAAGTCAGACGTGCAATGAGGCCGTTGATCTTCTCAACGCTCCTGGAAATCGCTTTCAAGGCGTCCTGGCGAAAGGCCGGATCGTCAAAATGCTTGGGGAGGTTCTGGAGCATCAAAGACAAGGTGGAGGCCGTATTCTTAAGGTCGTGCACAAAGAAGGCAGACATGGTTTGGAACGCCTCGAGTTTCTTGGCGTCCGCGAGCCGATGGGACAGCTTGATGCTCAGCAGATTCGCCGTCAATTGGTTTCCAATGGTCTTCAACAGCTCAATCTCCTCAATGGTAAAAGGCAAGCCGCCGACCCGGTCGCCCAGCACCAACAGTCCCAGCACCTCGTCCCGCGTCGCCAATGACAGGCAGAAATACTCGCCGCCATTCTCAAATTCCTTGTGCCCGAGTTGGCGAAGCAGAACGCCGAGGTCACCCTGCACGTCGCGAACCGCCGTGGGATAAGTGCTGTCTCGTAACAGGCGCGCCGCGTCCTCCCCCAGGCGGGTCAATCCAATCAATTTCGCCGCTTCGCCCGCAGATAACGAGGTAGACCCACCATACGTCAGGCGCGATCCATCCTCTCCCACAAGCCAGATCGTCACCGAAAGCGTCTCCAGGGTGTCCGCAATCACCCGCGTCACCGCCCGACAGAATTCCTGGGGATCGGTAACGGAAGCCGTTCGTTCAGAGAACAACGACCACACACGGCGATAATCATACTGCGGCCTTTGAAAATGATGACTGACAAACCGCCTTGTTCGCTGGCGCATGCGGTCGGACAGCAGAATCGCCGCCACCCCTACAAGGCTCAGCAAGATCATGAACGTCTGCAACGGAAACGACTCTCCAACCCCAAGGAAGACAGCCGCCTCCGCGAATACCCCCACGAGCAGCAAATACGTACCGGTCATGATCACCGTCAGGGACCCGTAGAGTACGCCATGTGAAGGATACAGATCGACCGCATTGAGCGATCCTCGGCTCACCGAGAGATAGATCAACGCACTCCCAAGAATCAGAGCGGAAGCGTTCAGCACGGACAAGTCCAGATTGACCGCAGAATAGAGAATTGACTGGGAAGCGCTATAGCACCGCACCGTGAACAAGGTCGCCAGGCCGACAATCATATACTTGATTCGCCAGCGCATGGTTCCTGTCGATGACCTGAGCGTTCGCTCCAGGTTCATCAGGCAAAGCACACACCCTCCAATAAAGACGATGTTCAAGATCACACCTGGTCGCCCCAATGGGAGCAACCACATGGACTCCGGCCCTACCTCTCCGCTCCCGCTGAACAATTCTCTCCAGGTCAGGCCCACTATCCCCACCGGAATCACGAAGGCGGCCAGAAGAGCACCCTTCCATCGCAGGACGAACTCTCTGTCGTTCCCGCGGGCGTACGTCAAACTGAACAGAAGCCAGCATCCCGGCACCAAGGCCATGATCAGGAGTCGCAGTCTCTGCCAAAGAAGCACTTCCGGTGACAGAAGGATATAGGAACTGACAGCACAGAAGACGCTCTCGACCCCAAACAGAACCAGGCCGATGGCAAGGGAATGGCGGGCATAGGAACGCTTCGGTTCGCCATACCACACGGTCGCAGCCAATCCAAAGGAAACAACGGCCGCGATGATTTGCAGCAAATAGTCCATGATCAAGGCTTCAGTTCAGAAACGTCTGAGTCCTTCACAGGCTAACCCATCCAACCCGTACATCGTACCAGCTCGACTCAGGGTGTAAAGAAAAAGTCCGGCAAGGGGGAACAGGGATTGGAGAGAGATGGCCTTGGATCGGTTTTACTGGCGGGAGCGACGGGACTCGAACCCGCAACAACCAGATCGACAGTCTGGGACTCTAACCAATTGAGCTACGCCCCCGTAAAACGACGGCGCATAATGGCTGAACTGATCCATGGTTTCAACAAAAAAAAACGTTCGGTCGAAAATAACACGGAATCGACCGCAAACAAGGCCTACCGGGCGACTCACTTTCCCGGCAACTGATTGATCCGAGGGAAGTCTCCCGTCTCACATGAGCCTGATCATCCCTCCTCCGAGAACAGGCAAACCAGGTCATCGAATGAAGCCAGCGTGACGGCAGGCTCTTCAGTTCCCTTGTTCCCATAACCATAGCTCACGAAGACACTGTTGACCCCCGCTCTTCGTGCAGACTCCAGATCCGTATGGTTGTCTCCAATCATCCAGGTGTCCTGAGGCGACATGCCTGTGGCGGTCATGATGGCGTGAAGCATCTCCGGATGCGGCTTAAGGTTCGGCGTGCTGCCACCGCCCATGACCTTCGCAAACAACGGCCTGATGGCAAAATGATCAAGGATCCTCTCGCAGGCGTCTGCCGGTTTGTTGGTCCCGACAGCCATCACATGGCCGATTTCGCATAGTCTTTGCAGGCCTTTAAGGACTCCCGGGTAGAGAGCCGTCTCATCCAGAAGATGCTCGCGATACAGCGGAGCCTGAACTCGCATCGCCGCCTCGATGTTCACTCCCGTCCCTTGCAGTGCTCTCGTCACCAGCATGCGCACCCCGTCTCCAACATAGCCCGTCACCGTTTCCACGGAAAGCGGGGGCAACCCATAGGATCGGCGCATCAGGTTCACCGCCGTGGCGAGATCCCGACAGGAGTCAACCAGGGTGCCGTCGAGATCGAAAATCAGGAGTTTTCGCCGGAGTTTTCGCCGGAAAGTCTTCATAGTTTCTCTTCCCACAGTGCTTGCGTTGGGTTCCATTTGTGATAACATAGCGCAAGAAGACCATGGGGGCGATTGGTTTCGACGTGTTGGTTGAAGCTCCAGTGGCGCGCCGAGGACCCCGGTTGGCCTCGTAAATCTACCGGGAAAAACATAAACGCGAACGAAGAGCTCGCTCTCGCGGCCTAAGTGGCTGTGACGTCTCCCTGCTGACACCTGCTGAGCAGATGAGGCGACGATAGCAGGTTAGCGGTCATGCTGGGTGTCCGGGTATGGTCGCGAAGATTAAAAAACACGGTTGACTCCGCAAGGAGAAAGCCGCGGCGTGGACACTGGTTGTGTCAGTAGCCTGCCGGTTGACAGCTGCCACAACGAGAACTCAATAATCGGACACGCGCGTAGAGGCTGGTGTGACTCCATCGCGGACGGGAGTTCGATTCTCCCCGCCTCCACCATTTCATTCATAACCCGTTGGGAGCCAACGGGTCTGCCTCCACCTCCACCCCTATTTCCCCCCGCTGTTACACAACCTGCTACACAAACAGGGGGGAACGATGAACGGACTCGTCATCCACACTTCGAAGCAGCGCACCAGCCCAGTACAGGCAACGGCACCCGTCCGGGTGCATGGTAAACCGCGCCTGCCCGATGTCATCCGGCGACAGGCACACCAGTTCACCTGTAGCCATGTCGCACCGCCAGAGGCGCGACACCCCCTCTCGCTGCGAGCGGAAGACCAGGTATCGCTCATCCGCCGTGAAACCCTGTGCCTCGAAGTATGGAGCCTCGCTCACCGCGTTCGCCGAGGTGATCTGCCAGACCATCCGGCCGGTCTTCTTGTCCGGGGTCTTGATCCACTCAGGCGGCAGTACTCTGGAATGCCACATCTCGGTCATTCTTCATTCCTTCATGGAAACAGGCTGCAAATGCGACAGGCTTCGCGCACGCGCAGACAGAGCCGGCGATCATCAGACGTCGATGATGGGGCCCTTGCCGGGCGGGGGTGAGCCACAAGCTGTCGGAGCGTACGGCCCGGCCGTGTTGCGGGGACCACGTCTCTTCGCGGATCGCCCGGACGTCCCCATCACCACACTTAAGAGACTGATGATCAACGACGCGCCCATCGCTGACCAGAACCCGTCAACGTGAAACCCTTTCACGAGTTTAGCCGCTAGCATCAGCAGAAAAGCATTGATAAAAAGCAGGAAAATCCCGAACGTCAACACGACGAACGGCAACGAAATCAGAACCAGCAACGGTTTGACAAGGCTGTTCAGCAAGCCCAACACCAGTGCCGCCGCCAACAGACTCGGCACATCGTCACACCTCACGCCGGAAACGACATTGACGGCCACCCAGACGGCAAGCGTCAACATCAGCCAACGCATCGCCAACCCCCACAGCCGTTGCCCGCCACTATTGGATCCATCAGGATTCATACCCTGGAACTCTCCTCCCCTGCTTCTTCTGCGCCTGCAGATGCTTTCCTTCAAGCATCCGCTCTTTCTGCCTTCGAGACCTGCGCCGTTTCTGTCGCCTGACCTTTTCAACGGCCTGCTGACGTGCGCTTTTTATGCCGATGACGCGTTCCTCAAGTCGATCACACAGCTCGCGCCGCGCCATGAATCGGTTCATCTCCCGAGATCGCTCCCGTTGGCATTTGACCTCGATCTCCGAGGGAACATGGCGCAGGTAGACGCAAGACGACGTCTTATTGAGTTTCTGGCCGCCTTTGCCCGCCCCCAGGATAAATTTCTCGATCAGATCCTGTTCACGAATGCCCAATTTGGCCATCCGTTCTTCCAGGACCTGTCGTTTTTCTGATGAAATAAAGGGTTCGGACATGATCACTCCCAGACTGCCGGCCGATTCACTACCACAAACCCACCCGGTGCGCCAAGCATTTGGCCGGATTCAAGGCAACCCGCACCCGCCCATCAGGCTGCGCTGTCCCCATCCGACGATGGCTGAAGCAGTCATGCCATGTTTCCAAACTTGGGACCCAGCGTGCTGTAGTCGATCTCCCTCACCAGTTGCTCCACAAGCTTCGCCATCATTTCGCGTCCGCACGTCACTCGATAGCGATAGTCGCCGTCCGACGTTTCCTGCCAGGTCACCTTCTGGGCACCCAACGCGCGTATCCGCCGACACAATTCCTCAGCATCCTCCTCGAATCGCGCCCTAATCATCAGCTTGTCTGGGGCATCGGGGTCCTCGACCAGCGAAAGAACCCCCATTTTGGCAAAGATCAGCATTCAAGCCTCCTGTCACCGGCTCCCTTACCGAATCTTCACAGGCGCATTCTTGCGGGCGCTCTCATAAAGTGCGTCGAGCAATTCCATCACCATCAATCCTTCTTCGCCTGTTGCCGTATGCGGCTTCCGCGCCAGAATGGAATCGATGAAATGCCCTTGTGCCGACGGAGCGCCGGGAACCGGCGGATGAAGATTCATGTCAAACTGGCACCCTTCCCGTTCGACAAAGATCTGTGCGTCGAACTCATAGCCTTCGTTGCGGTTCCGCTGCAGCAAGCCCCCTTCCGTCCCAAGGAGGCGTGTTTCCATCAATTCCCGCTCGGCAATGTTCGCTGCCCACGAAGCTTCCACCTCCAAGGTGGCGCCATTGGCAAACTTGATCATGCCCACCGCAAAATCCTCGACGTCAAACGTCTTGCCTTCCTGCTTCGCACGGGCGGTGGCAATCGGGTTATACGTACTGCCCATGACCCACACCGGCTTGGGATGGCCCATCAGCCACAGCGCCAGGTCAAGGCGATGAACCCCCAAGTCAATCAGGGGACCGCCACCCGCCAGTTTCTTAGTGCCAAACCAACCGCCGAAGCCTGGCATCCCGCGCCTCCGGTGCCACACGGTACGTCCAAAATAGATATCGCCAAGAATACCCGTCTCGACCTGCCTCTTGAGTGCCCAGGACTGCTCGGTGAACCGGAAAGAAAAGTTGATCATCACCCTCTTGCCGACCTTCCGGGCGGTCGCCAGCATCTCGCGGGCTTCCGCCGCATTCATTGCCATCGGTTTCTCGCACAACACATGGCACCCGGCTTTCAAAGCCGCCACAGTCAATGACTTATGGAACTTGTTGGGGGTCGCCACCGAAACCACGTCCAGTTTCTCTTTGCGCAGCATGCTGTCCACCGAAGTGTACAAGGCTTTGACGCCAACTTCAGCGCCAGCCTTCTCCAGTCGCGCCGTATCGAGGTCGGCCAGGGCCACGACCTCGGCCTGCGGATGCTTCTGGTAGCCTGCGATATGCGCCCGTCCCATGCCCAGTCCGATCACACCTACACGTAGTTTCTTCATGATACTCAATGGCCTTTCTTAGTTCGTCAATTCTGCCCAGGGCGGGCCACCGCCCACCCCGCAAAAACATGCTCGCCCGTTTCCTGACCCGGGCGGCTCTCAGCCCGTAAAAGCCTCCTCGATGATCTCGAGAAAGATATGCAGCAGGACCTGGTGCGCTTCCTGGATGCGCGCCGTCTCCGCCCCGGGGACAATGATCTCCCAGGTTCCTTTCCCCGCCAGTCTGCCGCCGTCCTGCCCCAGCAGGCAAAGAGTCTTCATCCCTTTCCCGTGCGCCGCTTCCAGCGCCAGCGAAAGGTTCATTGCGCGACCGCTCGTGCTGAACAGAACCAGGAGGTCCCCTTCCCTCCCCAGCCCCTCCACCTGCCTGCTGAAGATGCGATCGAAGCCAAAGTCGTTCCCGATGCAGGTAAGGGCAGTACAGTCGGCCACCAGGGCCACGGCAGGGAGCGACGGCCGGTCAGTCTTGAACCGGCCCACCAGTTCCTCGGATAGATGCAGGGCCTCAGCCGCACTTCCCCCATTCCCCGCGGTCAGAATCTTTCCGCCCGCCTTGAGCGTTGCAATGAGTTCTCGCCCGATCGCGGCAATGGGGTCAACGAACTGAACCAGGGTCTCGATCGTCCTGGCGCTGTTGCGAAGACTGGTCTCAACACGTTGCTCGGTTTTCATAGGCGTTCCTTCCGTCTGAACAACGGCGAATAATAGACAGAAGCCCTGCGGTATGCACGCCGATAAAGCCGCCCGCTTTCCTGTTCCGTTTTGCCGCCGCCTGATGTAGACTGCCGCCGCGAAAGGAAACTCATCCATGCATCGAAACAGACTGTTGTGGAGCGTTGGTGGTCTGATCCTGTCGGCGGCCGTATCGTTCGCCGCGGCAACCACCATTATGAGTGTTCAGATTCGAAAAGCGGAAATCAGGGATACCCCCTCCTTCCTCGGAAAGGTAGTCGCGGGGCTGTCATACGGTGACAAGGTCTCCGTGGTCCAGCCTCAGGGCGCGGCCTGGATGCAGGTCACCGCGGGTAGCCAGTCGGGCTGGGTACATTCCTCTGCCCTGACGACCAAGAACATCGTCATGAAGGCCGGCGACAGTGCCCAGACCGCAGCCTCCTCCGGGGAAATGGCCCTTGCGGGGAAAGGCTTCAATTCGGATGTCGAAGCCAAGTTCAAGTCCGATCACAAGGATATTGATTTCAAGCCCGTCGATCGGATGGAGAAGATCAAGATTCCGAACTCAACGCTTCAGAAATTCGCCAGCACCGGGGAACTGAAAGCATCGCAAGGAGGTGCCCAATGAAAAAGGTCCTCATTCCCCTCCTCAGCGTCTGTCTGTTGCTCACAGGTTGCGGCACTCTCAATAAGGTCACAGAGCTCGGAACTGCGGCAGCGGTGGCCGCCGGCGCCATCACCGAGGATCAGGCCCAATCCATCAACAAGAGTGCCCAGGCTGTCGGCAAGGTGTTCGAAAGCATCACCCCTGAACAGGAATACTACATCGGGCGCACAGTGGCGGCCACGATCCTGGCCCAGAACAAGCCATACGATAACGAGGCAGCCACGGAATACCTGAATACCATCGGCCAGTATCTGGCCCTTTACTCGGATCGTCCGGAAACATTCGGCGGTTATCGTTTCCTTATCATGGGTACCGACGAAATCAATGCCTTTGCCGCCCCGGGCGGATTCATCCTCGTGTCTCGCGGCATGTTGAAGTGCTGCCGAAGCGAAGAAGCCCTGGCCGCCGTTCTGGCTCATGAGATTGCCCATGTGGAGTTCAACCACGGACTCCAGGCCATCAATAAGAGCCGCCTGACCTCAGCCGCCACCATTCTGGCCACCGAATCCGCGAAAAACCTGGGCGGAAAAGAGCTTTCCGAACTGACCAAGGCCTTCGAGGATTCGATCTCCGACATCACGGCCACCATGGTCAATAACGGGTATACCCGCCAGTTCGAGTCGCAGGCGGACAAAGGCGCCGTGACCATTCTGCAACGTTCCGGTTACGATCCGACAGGCTTGCTCTCCATGCTGACAGAGATGGAACAACACCTCAAACCAGGCGGCAAGGATTTTGCCAAGACGCATCCCGATCCGAAGGATCGGATCTCCGAGGCGCGCAAACTGATCGGCAACACCCCTGCCTCCGCGCCTGTTCCGGCCCGCCAGCAGCGCTTTGCCAATGCGATGAAGGGCGTCTAGTCCTGGTGTCATGCTGAAACGCATCCTCCAAGGTATGGGCATCGGTTTCGCGGCCGCCGGCCTCGCGCTGGCCGTGTGGCATCTCCAGCCGTACTGGATGGTTCGTGCCGAGGCCGTAACTTGGGACTGGCGCGTTGGGTTGCTCCATAACCCCGCCCCTTCGACCGATCGCATCCGGCTGATCTTTCTTGATCAATATAGCCTCGACTGGGGCAAGGATCGCGGATGGTCCTGGCCTTGGCCTCGTCAGGTCTACGAACCTGTCCTGGAATTCTGCAAGCGTGGCGGAGCCAAGGCCGTCGCCTTTGATGTCATCTTCAGCGAACCGTCCGGCTTTGGGGTGGAGGACGATGCGCTCTTCGGCAACGCCATCGCCTCAAACCGCACCTTTGTGGGCACCGTTTTTGTCGGGGGCGAAAGAGGGGGCCAGACCAACTGGCCTGCTGAGGTTGCCGCCCCCGCCCTGCAACTGGTCTCCGACGTTCCGGAACGTGCCACGGCCTTGACCCTCCCCCGCGCCGCCTTCCCGATCCCCGAAATCGCGACCAACGCCGCTCTGCTGGCCACGGTATTCGGGAATCCCGACCGGGACGGTGTTTACCGCCGCCTGCGGCCCCTGAGCCTTTTCGATGGCAAGGTAGTGCCCTCGCTGGGGCTGGCGGCTTATCTCGCCCCCTCCTCCAACCGCGTGATCTCGCTCACCCCTTTGAGGTTCACAGCGGGCGAGCAAGCCACCCCACTGCCCCTGGATGCCGACGGCAACGTCATCCTGCACTATCGCGGCCCCTCGCAAACGCACAAGACCGTTAACGTGGCCGCCGTCATCGAGTCAGAACTGAGCCTGAGGGAGGGCAAGGCTCCCACCATCGACCCTTTGTTCTTCAAGGACACCTACGTCTTCTTCGGCTTCACAGCCCCCGGCCTCTTTGACCTCAAGTCGTCACCCGTGGCCGCGGTCTATCCCGGCGTCGAAGTTCACGCGACCTTCCTGGATAACCTGCTGGCGGCGGATTTCATGCGGGATGCCTCCGGCACGCTGGTGATGCTGTGGACGGTTCTTCTGGCCGTGACGGCAGCCGTCGCCGTCCGTCTCGGTCGATCCGCGTGGCAGAATGTCCTGGCCATGGTCATCCTGCTCCCGATGCCGATGCTGCTCGGACTGCTGGCCTACACTCACGGGGTCTGGCTGCCCATGGTCGCACCTTTCTCGGCCGTCGCCCCCGCCTTGGTGGGCGCCTTGGCGGTCAATTTCGCCACGGAAGGCCGGCAGAAACGATTCATCAAAGGAGCCTTCAAACAGTACTTGAGCCCTGTGGTCATTGAAGAGCTGGTCCAGCACCCGGAACGGCTCAAACTCGGGGGAGAAACGCGCGAGCTCTCGATCTTCTTCTCCGACGTGCGGGGGTTTACCGGCATCTCGGAACGCCTGACGCCTCAGCAACTGACCGGGCTGTTGAACGACTACCTTACGGCCATGACCGACGTGATCTACAAGCACGGCGGCACCGTGGACAAGTACGAAGGTGATGCCATCATTGCCTTCTGGAACGCGCCTCTGGCCCATCCAAACCATGCCGTAAGCGCGGTTCGAGCGGCTTTGGAGTGCCAGAGCCGGCTCGCCGAACTCCGCCCCGTCTTTGAACGGCAGGTCCAGGCCGAGCTTCATCAACGTATCGGGCTGAATAGCGGCCCCGTCGTGGTGGGCAACATGGGCTCGCGCCAGCGCTTCAATTACACTTTTCTGGGCGATGCCGGCAATCTGGCCGCCCGTCTGGAAGGCATCAATAAGCAGTTTGGAACGTCCATTCTGATTTCCGAAAGCACGCGGCGTCAACTTGATGACACACTGACGGTGAGGGAGATCGCGCGGGTACAGGTGGTCGGACGAAAAGAAGCCGTTCGCGTCTTTGAACCGCTGTCACCAGCCGACGCGGCGACACAACGCGACCTGCTTGACTCCTTTGGCCACGCCCTGACGGCCTACTATGCCGGCCGGATCGAAGAAGCTCTCGCCCTGTTCTCGACGACGGAAGCCCGGGATCCCGTCTCGGCGGCCTATGTTCGGCGCTGTCGCGCCCTGGTGGCGCAGCCCCCCACCGAATGGAATGGAATCTGGATCATGACGGAGAAATGAAATACCGATGAAAACACGCCACATCAAGCAACTGACCCTGCTGGGGCACAGCACAACGCAGTATCCCGATTCCCCGGATACCGCCAAATTGGAGGCCTTCCCGAACGCCTATCGCGGCCGCAACTACAAGGTCAGTTTTGATTGCCCTGAGTTCACCAGCCGGTGTCCCATTACCAACCAGCCGGATTTCGGGCACATTCTCATCGAGTATGTTCCGGACGGGCTGTGCCTGGAAAGCAAGGCGCTCAAGCTTTACCTGTTTTCATTCCGGAACCACAACACGTTTCACGAAGAAGTGGTCAATCGGATCCTGGACGACATCATGAAGGCCATCAAGCCGCGCCAAATCAAGGTCACCGGGCAGTTCAACCCGCGCGGCGGCATCTCGATTTCAGCCGAAGCCCAATGGCCTGAAGCCTAGGACGGTCCCGCCGGCGGACCGTCGCCTATCGCGGAATCAGCCGGCCGCACCCTTGGCACTTGAGCACCGAGGTAATCCCGGTAACGGACCCGCTGAAGTCCACGTCATCGCAGGGCTTGAGCTCCGCGCCGCAAGAAGGACAAGCCATCTTGCGTGCCTGCTGCTTCTCCTTGGCAAGGAAGGCCTCAAACCCTTCGATGACGTCGCACGCCTGATCGAACTGATCGTCGGGGACGTACACCTCAGAGATGTCCATCCCCTCATTGTCGACCTTCCTGACCTCGTAAGGAACGGCGGCATGCTCCAGCGCCTGCAGCCCGAGAGCCCGGTCGTCGTCATTGGTATAGGTTGCTACCAGTTGCATGCTATGGCCCGGCGCACCGTCACTTCGCCAACGCGATCTTCACTTTTTCTTTGATCCGATCGACGAGTTTCTTTTCCAGTTCGGGATCCTTGGGCAACTGCTCGGCGGCGGCCTCACGGCCCTGGCCAAGTTGTGCGCCCTCAAAGGACAACCACGAACCGCGCTTCTCGATCAATCCATGCTCGACCGCACTGTCGATCACCGACCCGGCCCACCAGATGCCCCTGGCAAACAGGATATCGAATTCCGCCTCAACAAACGGCGGGGCAACCTTGTTCTTGACCACTTTGACGCGCGTGCGATTCCCGATCACCTTGCCGGCCGCATCCTTGATCGCGGCAATCCGGCGAATATCCAGGCGCACGGAAGAGTAAAACTTCAGCGCCCGGCCGCCCGGTGTGGTCTCGGGATTGCCGAACATCACACCGATCTTCTCGCGGATCTGGTTCGTGAAGATGCACAACGTCTTGGAGGTCGAGATGGCCGCCGTGAGTTTGCGCAAGGCCTGCGACATCAGGCGTGCCTGCAACCCGACGTGCGCATCCCCCATCTCCCCGTCCAGTTCGGCCCTGGGCGCCAGGGCAGCCACTGAATCCAACACCACAACGTCCAGGGCATTACTGCGCACCAGCGTCTCGCAGATGCTCAACGCCTCTTCGCCCGAGGAAGGCTGAGACACCAGCAGGTCGTCCAGATTCACGCCGATCTTGCGCGCATACACGGGATCCATCGCATGCTCGGTATCGATGAACGCGGCAAGCCCGCCCGTCTTCTGCGCGTTGGCAATCACATGCAGGGTCAACGTGGTTTTACCCGAGGACTCCGGGCCAAAAATCTCAACCACCCGGCCCCGCGGCAGCCCGCCCACACCCAACGCCATATCCAACGACAGGGCGCCCGTGGGAATCACCGCAATCTCGCGGCACGATTCGGTCTCACCCAGACGCATGATCGCGCCATCGCCGAATTCCTTCTGGATCTGCGCCATTACCGCACTCAGCGCCGACGATGCATTGCCTTCTGTTGCCTTGACTACCTTGCTCATACTTCCAGCTCCCTTACTATTTAACTGATTTCTTTGTGCGCAAAATGGACCGTCCCGCCGCCTTGGCGTAGCCGTCGGGGTGGGCCTGATGCCACGCCCAGGCGCTCTCCACAATGGAGCGGAGATCGGAAAACACGGGCACCCAGCCCAGGACGGATTTCGCCCGTTCCGCCGACGCGACAAGCCTGTCGGGATCCCCGGGGCGACGCGGGGCAACTTCCACGGGGATTGGGTGCCCCGTGACCTCTCGAACCACGTCAATCACCTCGCGAACCGAGAACCCATTGCCGGTTCCCAGATTGAAGGCCCCCTCGTGCTTACCGGTCAGGGCAAGAATATGGGCCCGCCCCAGGTCCACAATGTGAATATAATCGCGGATACAGGTCCCGTCAGGGGTCTTATAGTCCGTTCCGAAAATATTCACGCTGGGCTGTTTTCCCTGCGCCACTTTGATCACATTCGGGATCAGGTGTGTCTCGGGATCGTGATCCTCGCCAAATTTCCGTGTGGCGCCTGAGGCGTTGAAATACCTCAAAAAGACCGGTTGAATCCCTTGAATCTGCCGGTACCACGCCAGGACTTTCTCGAACATCAACTTGGATTCGCCGTAAGGATTGACCGGCCGCTGGGGTGTATCCTCGGTGATCGGAACCCGTTCAGGGTAGCCATAAGTCGCACAAGTGGACGAAAAAACAATCTTCGGCACGCCGGCCTTAACCATGGCCTCCACCAGATTGACGCCACCGGTCACGTTGTTCGTAAAATACATCCCGGGATCGCGCATCGATTCGCCGACCAGGGCATAGGCGGCAAAATGCATAACGGCATCCGGCTTCGCCGACGTCATTGCCCTGACGACCTGGTCTGCAACACGCAGGTCCCCTTTGATCAGCCGGGCACGCGAATCGATGGCCTTACGGTGCCCCCGCTCCAGGTTGTCGAATACAACCACGTCATGCCCTTCGTCGAGCAGCAACTCTGTGGTCACACTGCCAATATACCCGGATCCACCGGTGACAAAGACTTTCATGGTTTCCTCTCAAGGGCCTGAAGACGTTCCTCAATGCCTGCCACTTTCTTCTTCAACTCGGGAATACGCATCATATGGGCATGCGCCTTACGCGACTCGCCATGCGGCATGGCCGGGTAACCGGAAACGAACGTGGCCGCCGGGACATCCTTGAGAACGCCGGCCTGCCCCCCCACCACGGAATCATCGCCGATATGCAGATGTCCGGCAACTCCCGCCTGCCCTGCCAACTGCACTCGCCTGCCGATATGAGCGCTTCCCGAAATTCCCACCTGGGCGGCAATGGCCGTGTCCTCGTCAATCTTCACGTTATGCGCCACTTGCACAAGGTTGTCGATTTTGACCCCGTTCGCAATCCGCGTCTCACCGAAGCGCGCACGGTCCACCGTGGTATTGGCGCCAATCTCGACATCATCGCCAACGACCACGATCCCCACTTGCGGCACTTTCTTCCAATGACCGGCATCCTTGACATAACCGAACCCGTCGCTCCCGATCACGGCGCCGTTATGCAGAATCACGCGATTGCCAACCCGGCCGTATTCGCGCAACGTCACCTGCGGATAGAACAGGCAATCGGACCCCACCGTGCACTCTTTGCCAATGTAGCATCCCGCCACCAGCACCGAACGGTCGCCCACGGCCGCCCCGCTCTCGATCACGCAATGCGGCCCGATATGAACCTCACGCCCGATCTTCGTTCCCTCGGCAATGACAGCCGAAGGATGAATCCCGGGGGCATAGGTGACGGGCGGTCTCGCCAGCCAGACCGCCACCTGGGCAAACGCCGCGTCCGCACCCTTCACACGAATGAGCGTTGCCGGGGTCTCGCCCTGCCACGAGTCATCCACCAGAACGGCCGACGCTTGCGTGGACTTCATCGCCGGGGAATAGCGGGGGTTGTGGAGGAACGTCACGTCGCCGGGCTGCGCCTGGTCCAAGGCCGCCACACTTCTTATCTCGACGTTGCCGGAGCCTTCGACCCTGCCGCCCAACCTTCGCGCGATCTCCTCGATTGTCAGCGCCATCTCCCTCACTCCTTGCCGGCAGGCTTGTCGGCGTTAAGCAACTTCAAAACGTCGTCGGTGATATCCATTTTGGGCTCCGCATAGAGCACGGGCTCCAGTCCGTTCGCCAGCAGGCCTCCGGACTCCAGCACCAGCGTATACCCATCCTTGTCGGCGCAAACCTTCACGGCAGACTTGATCGCCTTGGCCAGTTCGGCATGGATCTTTCGGCCTTCGCCTTCGATCTGCTTCTTCCGTGTCGAGGCCTTCTCGCGAATCGCGTTCTCATACTCGATCACCTCGGCGAGTTTCGCTTCGGCTTGCTCGCGCTTCTTGTCGCGGGCCTCTTCGGTCAGTACTTTATTCTGGGCCTCCGCGCGAAGCGCTTCAAAATCCTGCTTCAGCGTCTTGTGTTCCTGCAGCAGTTTTTCGCGTTCGGCCGAAAAATCATCCAGCTGCTGCTGAATGTGCGTATCGGCCATCTCGGTCTTGTAGTAGTCCTTCAGCACGCGACTGCCATTGACCACCGCAATGCGGACTTCCCCTGCATTCGTCAGCGAAACGGCCAATCCTGTCACCGCCACGATCAGCAAAGCTCGTATTTTCACATCAGCTCCTTTCATGTCAGAACCCATATCCAATCCAGAAACTCCAGTTTTCCGTCCGCGACCGAGGATCATCTTTCTCCACCGGCCAGGCATAGTCAAAGCGCATGGGGAAACCCGGAATATCCAGGCGCAACCCCAACCCAGCGCCCGCGGCCAGGTGACTCAAGTCAAACTCATAGGGATCAAACCAGACATTTCCGACGTCGTAAAACCCCGCCACCCTCAGTTTGGGGGCACCGGGTATCGGAATCGAGTACTCGGCACTCGCAAGTGCCAGGCTCTGGCCACCGCAAGGTCTCACCGTATCGCTGCCGTCCGCCCGTTCCGCTTTGGGCCCCACCCACCGGTACCGGAATCCCCGGACCGTTCGTGAGCCGCCCATGAACAGCCGCTCGGAAAGAGGCACCTCCTCGGTGTCGCCATAGGCGTCCACCACCTCCGCCCGCGTCCGCAGGCTCAACACATGATGCCACCACAAGGGCACGTGGACACTCCCGCCGAGCTCCAAGTCATACAGGTCCGTATCGAACCCAAAAGGACCGCCCGTCAGCGTGGCAGTCGCATAAGTGCGCGACCCGCGTGTCGGCACAAAGAAGTTATCCCGGGTATCCCGGCTCCAGGTTGTTGCCACGGAACTGGCCACACGCTCCGGCTCGGCAAAGTCGAAGGCGTTCGTTTCATCGCCATCGATGACGACATAGGCATTGGTGTCGCTGACGTCCCTGATCTTGACCTGCTCCAGCCGGTACTTGAATTCCAGCCGGTTCGGCCCGATCAGCGGAACCCCCAGCCCGATCGCACCGCCCTGCCGCTGCACATCATAATCCCGGTCATTGATCCGCTGACGATAGAGGTCCGTGCTCAGCGAAAGCTTGCGGTCCATGAACCATGGCTCCACGAACGACAACGTGTACGACTCGCGGGTCGAGCCGAATTCGGTACGAAGCTTGATCTTCTCACCAGCCCCCATGTACGGCGGACCGCGAAAGTCGAAGTTGCCTTGGCTGACCTCCACAAAACCGATGAGTTTGTCGATACTCGAGAAACCTGCGCCCGCCATGATCTGACCGGTGCGCTGTTCTTCCACCTCGAAGACAATATCGCTCCTGTTGCTGATCGCCTTTCCTTCGTCGAAGGACGTCACATTGGAAAAGTACCCCAGGTTGCGCAAACGGCTCTCGCTCTTGCGAATGCGCACGCCGTCGAATTTTTCGCCGGGAAAGATCAACAGTTCACGGCGGATGACCTTGTCACGGGTGACACTGTTCCCCCGGATCAACACATTTCGAATGTAAGTCAGCTGCCCCTCGGACACGGCAAAGCGGATGTCGACATCGCCCTCTTTTTCCTTCAGATCCAACCGGGGAATGACCAGGGTGTCCATGTAGCCCCGGCTCTCATAGTAGTCCCGCACCGCCTCGGCAGCCTTGTTGATGGAGGTTGACGAAGCCACGTCGCCGCTTTTCAAGTCTGCCGCCACCAGCAACGCCGTCTCAGGGAACAGCAGTTTCCCCGGTACACTCACCTGCGCCACCCGGTAACAGAGCCCTTCGACAATCTGAACGGTCACCAGGTGCTTTCCGGGCGCCGTTTCAACGCTCACCGGCTTCTTGATCTCAACATCCAGATATCCGCGATCCTTGTAGATGGCACGAATGCGCTCACACCCCGCGCTCAAGTCATCCTCATCATAGGGGGTCTTCCTGAACCACCCGATCGGGTTCCACCATGCCGGCAGATCCATCGCCTCGCGAAGCGCCGAATACTCGACCGCCTTGGCCCCGGGGAACCGAATCTCGCGCACTTGGTTCGGCGCCCCCTCGATCACGGACACCGTCAGGAGCGCCAGGCCGGCTTTCTCATCCGTCACATCAAGCGTCGGCACCACGCTCACAGAACCATACAAGCGCTTCCGGTACTCTTCTTTCACCTTGACCAACCGCGCCGCCACAGTGGCCTCGTCCAGGAAATCGCCTGGATTCAGGCCGATCAGATCTCTCACCTTGTTATCGCCCAACTCCTCCGCCCCCACAACCTTCACCGGCTGAATCAGCTTGAACTTCATCTTCACGCAGTAGTTCAGCACCACGCCATCCGGTGACGGCTCAACCTCAGCCTGCACATCCGCAAAGCGTCCCGACTCCAGCAGATGGCGCACGTCGCTGGCCACCACGCCGCGGTCCAGCTCACTCCCGGTCTTGGCACTGACATAGGAGCGGACCAGGGTCTCATCCACCGCCACCTTTCCCAATTGCCGGATCTTGACCTCTTTGATCGGGTCAGCATTCACCCCCACCACAAGGGTCAGCCACAGTGCGATCCAGAGTCGTATCGTATGACAGGACATCTTCATCCGGTTTCCTCCTGCATGTAGGTCGGCTGAACGGCCGCCTCGTCCACTCCGCGCGCGCTATCCCTGAAACGGGTGTAATCCTCGTCAAACTCCATCCGGAGATCCTCGTGGGCCGGCCCATTGCGGTTTTTTGCCACATCGACGTACGCCAGCGACCGGTTGTCGTGCTCAGGATCCCCCACAATCCGGCAGGGCCTCCGCAACAGGAGGACCATGTCGGCATCCTGCTCGATGGACCCGGAGTCTCTCAGGTCCGAAAGCTTGGGCTTCTCCGTCGTGCCCCGCGTCTCCGGTGCCCGGCTGAGCTGGCTGAGCACAAGCACGGGAACCCCCAGTTCCTTGGCCATCGCCTTGAGACCCGCGGAAACCATGGAAATCTCGACCTGTCGTCCATGTCTCGAAAACTCGGGCGCTCGCAGCAGTTGCAGATAGTCCACCACGATCAGTTCGACGTTGCGCTTGGCCTTCATGCGGCGGGCACGCGCCCTCAACTCGGTAATCTCCAGCCCGGCCGTGTCATCCAGAAAGATCGGCGCCCGGACCAAGGCATCGGCCGCCTGGATCAGTCGGCGATGGTTGACCTCGGAAATGAACCCGTCGCCAATCCGGTGCGCGGACACCTCGGCCCGGCAGCACACCATGCGCTTGACCAGGTCCACCGACGACATTTCCAGGCTGAACACCGCCACCGGCCGCGGACGGTTCTGTGGATCGCCCTTTCCGAGCGCCACATTCTCGACGATGTTCATCGCCAGCGAGGTCTTTCCCATGGAGGGGCGCGCCGCCAGGATGATCATGTTCCCGGGCTTCATCCCCTTCATCGTATCATCCAGATCCCGATACCCTGTGGGAACTCCCTGAAATCCGCGATGCTCGTTATCGAACAGCGCCACGATCTCGTGGACCAGATCCGGCCACTCGCGCATCTGGCCGTGCTGGTGCGCCGTGATGTCAAAAAAGGATTGTTCGGCCTGCCCCAGGACGGACTGGGCATCGGCCTCGGGCTCGTAGCAGATGCGTTCCGCCTCGCGTGCGGCTTGAATGACGAACCGCAACAGCGCCCGGTCACGGACAATCGCGATGTAGTACTCGGCGTGGGCCGACGTCGGCGTGGCATCCACGATGCGGTTGAGCGCCGCCGGACCGCCCAACCGATCCAGAACGCCGCTCCCCCTGAGGCGTTCGCTGACGGTCAGCAGATCAATGGGACGCCCTTCGCGGGACATCTCCAGCATCGCCTCGAAAATCGCGCGGTACGCGGGGATGTAAAATGATTCGGGGACCAGTTGCTTCTCGATGCAAAGGTCCATGACCTTATCGGCATCCAGCAGCACGGCCCCCAACACCCCCCGTTCGGCATCCTCGCTGTGAGGCGGCACGCGATCGACGCGCGGCGTCACGGGCGAGACAGGGGCATCGCTTGGCATGGATCTATTCCTGAACGACCCAGACCTTGACCACAGCCTCGACTTCGGGATGAACCTTGACCTTCACCTCATAGACACCGAGTTCCTTGATCGGTTCATCGAGCTGAACGGCGTGCTTGTCGATCTCGAAGCCCTGTGCGGAGATGAGCTTGACGATGTCCGACGGCGTCACGGACCCGAACAGCTTCTCACCCTCGCCCACCTTCATGGTGATCGTGTAAGAGCCCTTCTCGATGGCGGCCGCGCGCTGCTTGGCTGCCTCGATGGCCACTTTCTTCTCGGCCTCACGTACCTGCTGAAGCTTGGCCAACTGGCGGCGCGTGGCATCCGTCACGGGCGCGGCGAGTTTGTTGGGGATCAGGTAGTTCCGGGCGAACCCTTCGGTCACGCGAACCACCTGCCCCTGGGCTCCAAGATCCTTCACATCCTGCATCAAAAGTATTTCAACTGCCATTGGTCTATCCTCCACATCGTTCCAGCCCTGAGCCGAGACGTCAGGCACCCGGCCTGGTCGCGAGGGATCGCCCCGCTCACTCGACTCCGTCCACACCAACCGTCAGCCACGGTTCCGTGGCACGGCCTCAGCTAGCGCAACAACCCCATCACTCGCGCACGCCGAATGGCGCGGGCAACCGCACGCTGCTGCGACGGAGTCGCTCCGGTGAAGCGCGCCGGCAGGATCTTTCCCTGCTCCGACACAAACTTCCGCAACAGATCGTAATCGCGCGGATCGATCTCTTTCAGCTCGGTCTGCGGCACACGCCGCTTGGACACCATCACGTTGTTATCCCTGTCTCGACTCGCCATTGGTTTCATTACTTGCTCCTTCAAAAAGGTAAATTGTCTTCGTCGCCGCCTTCAACCGGCGCCTCGGTCACGGCGCTGGCCTCCCCGCGCGGCGGCACTTTCGCCGCCGGTTCAGGAAAGCCGCCTGCTTCAGCCGAATCACTGTACTCGGCCCGCTTCGGCGCCCCGATGAACTGCGTGCGATCCGCCACCACGCGCAGCCGGCTGCTTTTCTGTCCGTCCTTCTCCCATTCCTCGTACTGCAAACGGCCATCCACGAACAAGGGAGACCCTTTGGAGAGATACTGCCCGCAGGCCTCCCCCTGGCGTCCCCAGACCGCCACATTTACGAAGCAGGTCTCTTCACGTTCCTCGCCGGTCGTCGTCTTGAACCGTCGACTGATCGCCAGGCGAAGATCACAGACCGCCTGACCGGACTTCAGATACCGGACCTCCGGATCGCGGGTCAGGTTGCCCATCAGAAACACACGGTTCAGCGTCGCCATCAGTCACCGCTTTCCATCATCACGTCGAGGGAACCGCCGGGCCACGGTCGCCGCGGTCGCTGCGCTCGTAACGGTCACCGCGGTCATAGCGGTCGCCGCGATCGCGCATCCCGCCACCACCCTCATAGCGATCCCCGCGCTCGTAGCGACTCGGGGCAGCAGGGGCACTCACGGGCGGAGTCTTCTTGGCCAGCTCCTCGTCCAGCTTCACGATCTGCACGCGGAAGATTTCGTCGCTCAGACGATAGCGGGCGGTCAAGGTCGCCAGTTTGTCGCCGGGCATCTGGAAGACGACGGCCACGTAGAAACCCGTTTCCTTCTTCTGCATGGTCCGGGCAAAGGAGCGCCGACCCATATCGCGGGTCCCCGTCACCTTGCCGCCGAGTTTCTCGATTTCGGCCGTCACGTGGGCGACCATCTCCTTTACGCGTTCGTCCTGCACCGACTCGCCGAAAATGAAAAGTCCTTCGTATGTATTCACTCTTGCTTACCTCCTGCCGTTACGTCTTTCTCGCCGGCCGACTCTGTCCGCCGGGTGTTGAACCGGTTCATAGCCGTGTCCGCACCATGTTCAATCCAGCACAACACAGCATCCGCCGCATCCGTGATGGCCTTCTCCGCCTCGCTCCACTGCTCACGCCCGAAAGCGTTCAGCACATGCCGAACCAGATCGGCGCCAGGCTGTCCCCGCCCGATCCCTACTCTCAGCCGCACAAATTCGTTGGTTCCAAGAACACCGGTAATCGATTCGATTCCCCGATGCCCGCCGCTGCTGCCCTTCTTCCGCATCCGCAGTGCGCCCAGCGGCAGATCTGCGTCATCCGCCACCACCAGCAAGTCTTCCGGTCCCAGCTTCCGGTAGCCCAAAACCGCGCCCACCGAACGACCGCTTTCGTTCATGTACGTCTGCGGCTCCACCAGCAGAATCTCCTGACCGGCATGGTTAACCACACCCGTCAAGGCTTGAAACCTCCCGCTGGACCGCATCCGGCAATCCGACCTTCCGGCCAGATGGTCGACGACCATGAATCCCATGTTATGCGGCGTTCGCGCGTACATCTCCCCGGGATTTCCAAGACCAACAACAATCTTCACGCCCACCGCCCGGGGAAAAGGGACTCCTCACCCGACGCCCTTTCGGCCATCGGAATGCCTCAGCCCTTCTTGACTTCCTTCTTCTTCTCTTCCTTGCCGCCCTTGGCCGGCTCGGCTCCCGCAGCGCCCTCTTCTTCCTTCTTCTTGCCAATGACTTCGGGTGTGACCGCCGTACCTTCCGCCGCCGTTTCCTCAACCTTCTCTTCGCGCGGCGCGACAACGGTGGCCACGGCCACATCGCCGGAGGTCAGCACCGTGAACTTCGGATCAATCACCAGATCGCGAATCATGAGCGTTCCGCCCAGGGCCAGGTTGGACACATCCACGACAATCTCTTCCACCAGATCGCCGGGCAGACAGTCCACTTCGATATGACGCAACAGATGCTCGAGAATGCCGCCGCCCTGTGAAACGCCAACGGGCTCGCCGTGGAGCGTCAAGGCAATCGTCACGCGCATCTTCTTGGTCATCGAGATCTCGACAAAGTCGGCGTGCAGCACTTCGCCCATGACCGCCTCGTGCTGGACTTCGCGCAGCAGGGCCTTCGTAACGCCTTCGCCCTCGACGTCCAGGTCCACGATCAGGTTCTCGCTCGTGTGACGCTTGAGCATCGTATCGAAGTCGCGACGGTTGATCTTAAGCGAACGCGCCCCTCTCTCCCCGTACACTACGGCTGGCATCCATCCGGTCTTCCGAAGTGACCGCGCCGCGGACGTTCCAGAGGTTTCACGCTTGCCTGCTGACAGTTTGATTTCCTTGGCCATACTTTCCTCTTCCTTCTCCGTTTGCTAAACCTTGAACAACGACGACACCGACTGGTTGTCGTGAATACGCAGGACAGCCTCCCCCAGCAACCCTGCCACCGATAAGACCTTGATCGGAAAGCCGCTCAATTGGGCCGACTCTCTGAGCGGCACAGTGTCGGTCACCACCAGTTCCTTGATGTCCGAGTTCTTCAGTCTTTCAAAACCGAGATCCGTCAGGACCGCATGGGTCACGGCCGCATAAATATTCTCGGCGCCGTTCTGTTTGAGAATACGCGCGGCGGTGGTCAGGGTTCCGGCCGTCGTGACCAGATCATCCACCAGCACGCAGTTGCACCCGCGCACATCGCCCACCATCGTCAGGGCTTCCACCTCGGTCGGGCCCTTGCGCTGCTTGGCCACCAGCGCCAAACCGGCGTGCAGCATCTCGGAATAGGCGTGCGCCATCTTGAGCCCGCCCGTGTCAGGCGAAACCACAACAGGGTTCGACAGATTCTTCTCCGCCAGATACTTGACCAGCACCGGCGAGGAATAGAGGTGATCCACGGGAATATCGAAGAAGCCCTGCAACTGCTGGGCATGAAAATCCACCGTCAGCAACCGGTTGGTGCCGGCCGCGACCAGAAGATTGGCCACCAGCTTCGCCGTGATCGGAACGCGCGGCTGGTCTTTGCGATCCTGGCGGGCATAGCCGTAAAAAGGTAACACCGCCGTGATGCGCGCGGCGGACGCCCGACGCATCGCGTCGATCATGATCAGCAGTTCCATCAGGTTTTCGTTGGGCGGATAGCAGGTGGACTGAACCACGAAGACATCCTTGCCCCGGACGTTTTCCAGGATTTTGACCCACGTCTCCCCGTCCGGGAAACGACTGACCTGAGCCTTGCCAAGGGGAATCCCCAGATAGTCGGCCATGCTCTGCGCCAGTAGCGGGTTGGCTGTTCCTGTAAAAATCTTCATAGAGCTCCGTACTCGTATCCACACACAATTGTTGGTTGCCCGACTAGGACTCGAACCTAGACTCTAG
>CAYOIT010000034.1:0-24202 GCA_964404035.1 uncultured Verrucomicrobiota bacterium
CAGGGGACTCAACCTGACCACCTGACCAGAACTGACCGTCACCTGTTCACCGTGTTCTGCGGGTGTAAGCTGTTGATGCTGAGTTGATAGGGCGAAAGTCAGGCCACCTGACCACGAAACGTTTATAGCGAAAACTTTGAGAATAACGTTAGTTGCGTAATGGTAGTGACCAGAAACATCCTGGGCTACTTCTCTACAACCGAAGCTGGAAACGCAGTGCCGGCGAGATCTCTTGCGAGCCCGAAAACGCACACCCCGGGTTCACAAGTGCAAGAACGTGGCCTGAACTTCTGCATTTCGTTCCTCGATACCGACATGCCTGCCCTCTGGAAGGAGGCGCAGGCGCTATCGGCGCTCTCCCCGGGACAGCGCGCCTCCATGACGCTCCCCAACAAGGTGGGTTCGCGGGAAGTGCGCTGGATCAACGATCTGGCCTATGAGGGAATGTCGCTTGGTGTCATTTTCCAGACCGATAGGGATGACCAGGGACAGATCATCGCCCAGTTCGCCCATCTCACCGCCAGACCCGTCCATCGAGACAATGTCTGGTCGGTAGCCTCCGCCGCTAGACTCCGCTGGCGGTGTGAAAACGAAGGTTTCAATGTGCTCAAGAACGGCGGCTTCGCTCTGGAACACGTGTACTGAAGTGGACTCCGTTGACCTTCTCCAATAGAATGGACAAGTTTCTGGACCCCATTGGCCCTCCGTAACAGTTTGGCCCTCTGCGGGATGCTCAGGCGGGGTTTTGGTAGAGCGTGGCTTAAGCGGTGACGATGTTGGCGGTGAAGAGGGTGTGGATGAAGTGGAGGGCGGGTTGGTTCTGGCGGCGAGCGGTGCCGAGAAGGCTGGCGAGAACGGCGAAGGCGTGAGAGGTGACAGCGGGGGTGAACGGAAGAAGCCCTTGCTGGGCATTGCGGTAATCGCGGGCGTGTGGTAAGTTTTGAGCATGGGCAAGGCCGAGAAACTGCTGGCTCAAATACTGGGCGGCAAAGCCGACGCGAACATCGGATTTGAGGATTTGATCCGCCTGTTGCTTCGGATGGGATTTGAGATGCGCGTCAGCGGAAGCCACCACATGTTCAGAATGGCCGGAGTCGAGGAGAAGATCAACCTGCAGCGGGACGGGAGCAAAGCCAAGCCGTACCAGGTGAAGCAGGTCCGGAACGCCATTCTGAAGTACCGTTTGGGAGACTGACATGGACAAGTACGAGATCATCATCTTTTGGAGCGCGGAAGACGCGGTCTATGTTGCCGAGATTCCCGAACTGCCCGGATGTATGGCACATGGGAAGAACCAACGGGAGGCGTTGACCCATGTGCGGCAGGCGGCGGCGTTGTGGATCAAGACGGCCAAGGAATTTGGCGATGCTGTTCCGGAGCCCAAAGGGCGGCGCTTGGCTTTTGCGTGATCGGGGAGTGCCTTCTCAACCCTCTCAGAGCTTCTCAGCACCTCCTCAGTGGCTGAAAGGGGCGGGTTACTGGCTGACGTTGATCCGGTAGAAGCAGGACCCGACCGGCAGAACGCTGTCGGTGAAAACATTCTCCGGGGGCGTTCCCCGTATCGCACCGGCTCCGGCCACCGTGGTGAACCCGTTTGTGCCCTGGTCGAGAGTGGTCGACCGCCTCAGGGCATAGACCCTGTTTGAGCTGCTGGGCCAGCGAATCACCACCTCGTTCGTTCGCATCGCTCTCGCCGAGTTGAAGCGGAAGACCGATGCCCGATTGGTCGGATCCGTACCGGCTACAAATTCCTGTCCCGCGGTCAGCCCATCGCGGTCCGTATCGGTCCCGTCCATGAGATCGTAATTGTCGTTCGCGGCCGGCCCGAAGTGGCCAAGCAGCCAGTCGAGCGGCGTCCCGTTCGTCGTACACGTGGTCATGGTGCCGTCCGCCCTGACGGTGAAAGACGACGACTGGCCGGCGACTGTTTCGAGGCCGGAGAGATGCCAGCGGTGAGACCCGCGGTCGGATTCATCGTTGCAGTACAGATAAACCCCGGAGTCACACTGGACCAGGGAGGGGCTGAAGTTGTTGCCGGCGAAACCGGGAGTGTTCGCACTGGTGACGCCCACAATCCCGGGCTGTCCGAACTGGCCGATGAAAAGACCGTCATCGGAGTAGTGCATGAACTGGTTGGCCTGCCCGCCATTCCAGCCCTCGCCATAGTACCCGAAAACGATGTTCGGCCCGGCGCTCATGACGCGGCTGCCGGCATAGTTGGCGTTAGGGTCAAAGTTGCCCCGCCCATTGAGGGTGCCGATGGCCGGGGCAGCTTTCCAGAGCCACCGGTTGGCGGCGGGGTCCACCATGCCGAGGCGCCGCCCCGCCAGGCTGGCCGCGGGATTGAAGCAGACGACACGACCGGAATCGGTGCTGATCCAGCCGGGGGCATAGATCGGGGGACCGCTGACGGCGGGGTCTACGTCGTCCCAGGTCTTGCTCCAGGGGGCGGTGGCGACCACGGTTGAGGCGGTGGACCACTGCGGGTTCCCTGCGCCATCAAAGCCCGTCATGGCGACGCGATAGAACCGGGCCGTGCTGTTGCCGACCACTTCTTCCCACAGAAACGACCCATCCTTGTCGAGCCAGTAACTCTTGTATTGCGGCGTGTTGTACCCGGTGACCCGGAGGCCGGTGGCGGTGAGTTCGACCACCCGATATACGCCTTGAGTGCCTTCTATGGGACTGAAGGCCCGATCGGCAACGAGGCCATAGGTGCGGTTGTTGGAGAGCGTGGCCACGCCGACCAGGCCGTTGTGGGCCCGGCGGGGATCGGCGGACGGGAGGTCATTGCCCTGGTAGTAGCCCCAGTAGTTGACCGGGGTCCAGCCTTCGCCGCCCGTGTAGGGTTTGGCGTAGTCGATCCTGTATTCGGTCAGGAGGTTGAAGACGCGGGTGGAGTTATTGGGATCGACGGCCTCGCAGTAGGAGTGCGGGACATACTGGAGTTCCGCCAGGTACTGGCGTGAGGCGTTAAAATGAAGGGCACGGAAGCCGGTGGCGGTGTCGCCTACCCAGAAACTGCCGTCATTCTGACCGGCGACCAGGCCATTGATCACGAACTTGTCGCGGGTGATGGCCGGGCCATTCGAATAGCCGCCGGGCTGGCCGAGGGTCCAGAGGAGTTGTCCGGCGGAGGAGAAGGCCTTGACCTGCTGGCTTGCGCCGCCGTCGGCGACGAGGAGGGTGGCATATAGTTGAATCACATCCAGCCCCAGGGGTGAACTCAAGCCGGTCAGGGTCGTGGCAAGGGTGGGCGAGGTGGAACAGTTGGTGTACCGGACAACTTGGGTACGGTTGGAGCTGTCCAGGCAGAGCACCCACAGATCGCCGGAGGGCATGGTGGCGATGGCGCGGGGCGAGTTGACGGAGATAAAGGGTCTCGCCGCGGGGAGGAAGGTAGTCTTGTTGAACAGGTAGATCCTGTTGTCGGTCTGGTGGGCGAGGAACAGCAGGGAGCCGAACCGCTGCACCGCAAGGTCGCTGGCACCGGGTCCGGAATCGATGAGGAGTGGCGTGCCGCTGACCACGCTCAAGTCGGCCTGGTTGTAGACGGTGAGGATATCGGAGTGGTTGGAGGAATTGCCGGAGGCAAAACTGAGGGCATAGAGCCGCGTCAGGTCGGTATCGAGATACTCGACATAGCGGTCAAGCTCCCATTTGGCGAAATTGGCCGTGGTGTGCCGCGGATCGGCGGGATTGAACCGGTAGATTTGGTGACGGCCCTCGTTATAGCCGGCCGTGTAGAAAGCGTTGCTGCCCATGATGGACATGGACTGAATGGGCAGGAAACAGGCATGGGGGTTGGGGCCGGAGAGGGGCTGGGAGTTGTTCCCCGCGGCGCCATCCCAGACATACTCCACGTTGTTGGCGAGGATCTTGAGGGTGTAGGCCCCGGCGGGAACCGGCTGATGTCGATCGTCAAGTCCGTTCCACCAGATCGTGACCGGACCGTCCGGATGCCCGATGCCGCTCCAGAGGGTACGGATGAGGGAGCCATCGGGCTTGAACACGCCTGAGCTGGTTCGGGCCGCGGCGGTCAGCGTGAAGGTGTGCTCCAGCGGTCCCACCGTCTCATAGGCGCCTATATCCACGCCGTTCCCTTGGGTGCGCGGGGCGCCCTGGGCATCCCAGCCGGTGGGATAAATGCCGGCGCTCCAGCGCAGAAAGATCGTGGGCACGCCGGCATCGATGACGTTGCCGGGGACGGCCGCGAGGCGGAAATCGCCGTTGGCGGCGTCCACGAACGCGGGGATGAGCGTGACGCTGCTTTGCTCGTTGCGCAGGCCGATCTGCCGGTTGAACGACGAAGAGGACGGGTAGAAGTAGGTCTGCCAGTTCCTGACGTAGTCATTGATCTCGACGAAACAGGTGGTGCCGGTGGCCGTGGCGAACGCGGCCACAACGCCCGTGCCGGCCGGATGGTAGAGGTTGCCATCGCCGGCAAATGCGCTTTCGCTGCCGGTGCTGAAACTCACACACGCGTTACTCTGGCCGGTGAAGAGGTTGTTCAGGAGCGTGAGGCTGTGACTGGTTCCGTCATACCTCGCCCCCACCGTGCCGCCTGCGATCGTGTTGTTCCGCAGCACGCTGACGGCTGAATTCGTAAAACTCACGCTGATTCCCGGGACGCTGATGACGCTGTTCTGCAACGTCACGCCGGGGTGGTAACAGTATTTTTGGGCGGTGGTGGGACTCCAGCTGGGGGCCGGATCGACCAGGCCGGACGAATCGGTCACCAGGAGTCCATGTTGGTTACCGGTGAACCGGCAGGCGTCGAGAGTGAGTCCAGCGGTGGCGTTGCTGACCGTCAGGGCGGCCTGTTGGTCGGTGCGGAAAGTAAGATTGCGCAGGGTGAGGTGCCGGGCGCCACTGACCCTCGGCCCGGCGCCCGCACCGGTTGTGCTGAGAACGACCTGACCGGTGCCGTTGTCGCCTGTGACGAGAGCGGAATGGAGCGGGCTGGTCCCGGATCGGGACACCGTGAAGGCCGTGCCGTCATAGGTGCCGGGGGTGAGGATGATTCTGATATCCGGGCCGATCCTGGTCAAGGCCGTGGCGAGCGTCATCGGTGAGGCCGAGGTCCCTGATTGGGTCACGCTGCCGGTGGGAGACGCATAGTACGTGGCCAGGTATTGGCGGTAGTTGTCGAAGTTGCGCCGAACCTCGGCGGGGCTGAGCACGACGGTGGAGAGCCGAACCTCGTCGAGGGGGTTCTGCCCGCCCCCGAGGGAGATCTGGGTGGGTGCGGGCTCGGTCTCGCTGATCAGTGGCCCGATCTGCGCGATATCGTTGCCGGTCCATACGGTATAGTACTTCTCGCCGTCGATGTAAGTTACCGAGGTGTGGCCGTCGAAGGTGCCGACGTACTGGTGCCACTGGTTATCGTGAATGGCCCCGATGGTCTGATAGTTATTCTGGACGAACCAGCCCTGGTTGACGGCGGCGAACCGGAATTGGATCACACCGGCCAGTGTCGCGGCCCATTGCCAACTGCCGGCCACAACCAGACCGGGCGCGCTGAGAATGGCACCCGTGCCGATGGAGGCATTGCTGGGAATCTTCATCCAAAACTCGATGCTCAGAGCCTTTACGCCCGCCTGCAGGGTGGGCGGGGCGGGGTAGGTCAGCGGGGCACCGGTGACGCCATTCCAGTAGGTGCCCACCACGCCGCCTGTCGAGGGTTTTGAGGCAAAGGACTCCGAAAAGACGACGGAGGTGGGCGCCTGGCAATAGGAACCGGGTGTATTGGTCAGAGGGCAGGGATCGGTGTAGGACAGATTCTTGAAGGTGACCGACGCCCGGCCAGGTTGAGGCTGGGCCAGGCCGACCGCGAGCCACAAGCACCAGAAGAGGCTTAAGCGGCTGTCAGTCATAGGGGTTGAGGCGCCTGGGCCGCGGCGGGGCCGGCCGGCAGCCGGCGGCGAGCCAGCGAACCCGGGGTGGCGGACCAGGTGGGGATGCCCAGCAGGATTCGCACCCGTTCCTGGACGAGCAGGGCGCGGCGGTAGGGCATGCAGAGCGCCTGGGTCGTCCTGGAATCGTAGAGACTCTGAAGGAGCGAGCTGCGGGCGAAGCCGCCTTTCTGCCCGCTGTCCCGCCACATCCTCACGTAGGACAGGTACTGCTCATACTCGCCATTCACAGCGGTCTCCGGCAGGTCGTTCACCGCGCTGACGAGGGATGCGATGACCGGCGCCGTAACCCCGGGGTGTTGCGCGATCCGCCGCGAGAAATCCAGAGTGTGGCGTTGCGAGTTCAGAATATGGGAGGCTCGTGTCACGTTCATTCCCTTCCATCCGGCATTGAGCCAGGCGAAGGTGGCGACGGCCGTCTCGTTGGAGGTGAGCGCGATATAGATGCTGAGCGTCGTCGAACGCTTGATTTGAGAGAGCATCCACGTCATTCCGGTCAGGTTCAGTCCCGGTTTCTCGCTGTAGTAGAAAAGGGCGTGATCAAGGGGACCGATGAGAACACCCCGGCTGCTTGAGGTCGAGGGCGAGAGCGTCTCGGAGCAGGAGAACAGCACGTCGCGACCGGCGACGCGGCATCGCAGGAAGGTCCGGCAGTTCGTATAGGAAAAATAGCCGCCCGATTCGGGATTCGGGGTGATCTCTTCCATGCCGGTCAGGTATCCGGTGACATACTCCTGGGTGCCGGTCGGGCCCGCCGCTATGCCGGCGTAAGCGAGTTCCATGTCGCGCGGGTTGACGCAGGTGGAATAGCGGAGCGTGGCCGGGAAGATGGCATAGTCCGGAATGCCCGGGTGAAAATTGAGATCAAGATACTGCTGCAGGGGTACCTTGACCTTCACGATGTAGGCGGCCCCCGCCGCGCCGTCGCGCTCCGGGAGTTCCCAAGCACTGTCATTGGTGCAGGCGTCGCGCACAAAGGTGATCAGAGGCTCCGTCTCGCCCGGGGTGAACGTGGCACAGGATGTGGCCGCGAACGCAAACAGGGCGTCCAGGGAGCTTCCTGCCTCCGAGGGAAACGGGCGCAGGGAAAGGGGGGGAGGGCAGGGGGCGTCCACCGGCTCGGCTGCGGTTCCCGCGCCTGTGGCCATCGCCATGATCAGCCCGTATAGCAGGCTTCCCCTAATATAGCTCGATCGATTCATGATCCCTCCAAGGTCCGCACTCCGACAGCAAGACATTTCTTCATCCTATCACAGGAGCACGTTCCTGCAGACTTGTTTCTGAATCATTCAACGCCCAACGCTCAACAGCCAACGCCCAACGCTCAGCCAAAGGCCACGACCTTCTTCGACGTTGGGAGTTGGGCGTCGGTTGTTGGACGTTCGCATTCAGTTCCTTTGAACAACCTGAGCACCGCTCAGAGGCCAGACTGAAATCTGACTCGTTCTTCTGCCGCCAACTGCTAGTCTCTCGTGCCATGGCATAAGGAGTACCATTGATGACCAGTGCAAGACTTCAGGAAAAAAGGGTGGACGGACTGTTGAAGAAGATGACGCTCCGGGAGAAGCTCGGGCAGATGTGGCAGGTGCATGGGGCGGCCGAGGAACACCGGACTCTCGCGCGGCAGGGCGCGATCGGCTCCATCCTGAACCTGACGGGCTCCCATTTACCCGACGCCGCGAAACTTGCCAACGAGTTCCAGCGGGCGGCCGTTGAGGACTCCCGGCTGGGCATTCCCCTGATCCTGGGGCGCGACGTGATTCACGGCTTCCGCACGGTGATGCCGATCCCGCTGGGACAGGCCGCCTCGTTCAATCCCGATGTGGCGCGCGATGGCGCGGCGGTGGCGGCTCGCGAGGCCCGGGCGCACGGCATCAACTGGACCTTCGCGCCGATGGTGGATATCTCGCGTGACCCGCGCTGGGGGCGGGTTGCCGAAGGGTGTGGCGAGGATCCGCTCCTGGTGGCAAGGATGGGCGCCGCGATGGTCAAGGGATTCCAGGGCGAACGGCTGGGCGGTCCCGAGAGTGTGGCCGCCTGTGCGAAACACTTTGTCGGGTACGGCGCGGCCGAGGGCGGTCGCGACTATAACACGACCTGGATCCCTGAGCCGCTGCTGCGCGATGTCTACCTGGCTCCGTTCCGGGCCTGTGTCGAGGCTGGCGCCGCCACCTTTATGAGCGCCTTCAATGCCTTGAACTCAATCCCCGCTTCCGGGAATGCGTGGACGATCCGCGACATTCTGAAGGAGGAGTGGGGGTTCGATGGATTTGTCGTGAGCGACTGGGGTTCCGTTCCGGAAATGATCAAGCACGGCTACTGTGCCGACTCGCGCGAGGCGGCGAAGGCCGGGGTGCTGGCGGGTGTGGACATGGAGATGGTGACGCGCTGCTATGTTGAGAACGCGGAACGGTTGTTGAAGAACCGCCAGATCAGGATGGCCCACATCGACGATGCGGTCCGGCGTATTCTCCGTATCAAGATGCGGTTGGGGTTGTTTGAACACCCCTACATCGACGAAGGCCGGGCGGCGGCGGTCACCCTCTGTCAGGAGCACCTCGAGGTGGCGCGCCGCGCCGCGGTGGAGAGTTGCGTGCTGCTCAAGAACGACGGCGTGCTGCCGCTGACGCGGAAGGTGCGGAAACTGGCGGTTATCGGCCCGCTGGCCGATGCGGCGGTGGACCAGTTGGGGTGCTGGGTCGGCGACGGGCAGGGCGGTGACACGGTCACCCCGCTGGCGGCGCTGCGGCAGCGTTCCGGCGTGGACGTCCGCTTTGCGAAAGGGCTGCCGGGCCCGAGGAGCAGCGACGAGTCGTTGCTGGTCGAGGCACGGCGGATGGCGGCCGGGGCCGATGCGGTGGTGCTCTTCCTGGGGGAGGAGTCCATTTTTAGCGGCGAAGCGCACTGTCGCGCGTTTCTGAACCTGCCGGGGGCCCAGCAGAAGCTCCTTGAGGCTGTCGCGGCCACGGGCAAGCCCTTGGCCGTTGTCGTGATGGCCGGGCGACCTCTGGAACTGGGGCCGGTCCTGGATCAGGCTGGCGCGGTGCTGTGGGCCTGGCATCCCGGCACGATGGGCGGCGCGGCCATCGCCGACCTGCTCTTTGGTGATGAGGCTCCCTCCGGCAAACTGCCGATCTCCTTCCCGGCGACGGTGGGGCAGGTCCCGGTTTACTACAACCGGATGAATACCGGACGGCCGCCGGTGGCCGAGCGTCCCGTCGGGGTTCCCACGGGGACGGCACTCGACCCGAAGGATTTTACGAGCACCTATCTCGACGCCGACTACCGGCCGCTGTTCCCGTTCGGGTTCGGGTTGGGGTATACGTCGTTCGGCTACACGGGACTTTCGGTCAAGGCGGGGCGTCGTATCGAGGTCAGCTGCAAGGTGAAGAACACCGGGCGACGGGCCGGGACCGAGGTGGTGCAGCTCTATGTGCGAGACGTGGCGGCCTCCATGACGCGGCCCGTGCGTGAACTCAAGGGGTTCCAGCGGGTATCGCTCAAGGCGGGTGAGACCAGGCGGGTCGGTTTCGTTCTGGAGAGAAAGGAGTTGGCCTTTCACGGGGCGAACGGGAAGGTGCGCGTGGAGCCCGGTCGCTTTGAGGTGTGGGTGGGAGGGAACTCGGAGGCGGCACTGGGGTCCGAGTTCATTCTGTCCTGAGCGCCGTTCAATAGGTTTCGATGGAGATGCCCGAGGTGCGGGTCTGAAACTGCCGGGGGATGATCACAAAAGGGCGGATGACTCGTCCCGAGGCATCGGTCACCGAGGGGATTAACTCGAACTCCGTCGGATAACGGAACTCGGTCCCGAAAACGGCCCGGGCCCCGGAACGCGGCTCCACCGTGCGACGCCGGTTGACGGCGCGAGCGGGGGGCGTGTAGGCGGGGGGGCTCGTGTCTTCCTCTTCCTGCGGTTTCTCCAAGGCCAACCGGCGGGCCTCTTCCGCCTCCTTGCGGCGCTGAGCCCACAGCGCCGCAAGTTTCTCCTTCTCCTCGCCGGTGATCAGAGGAATAACTTGTTCCCGGCTCCCGCGCAGGATCGTGACGGCGTTTTCTGAGACCGTGCTCACCAGAGCCTTATCCTCGACGAGAATCAACTCGTCCTTCTCCTTGACCAGGCACCACTCGCCGGAGGTCAGTGCGGTGAGATGGGCCATCCGGCCCGGTTGGGAGAGAGGCTGGCCGAGTTCGAGAACAAGGAGGCGGCCGTCAGGTGTGGTCAGCGTCGCCTGACCGGCCTTCTCTTCGCGCTCCGAGTTAGTGGTGGGGATGAACACCCGTCTGACCTTGGGCTCGTGGGCTGTCAGACGATACTCCCCCAGGTTGTCGCCGACGTGGATCAGGAAGGTGCGGCCATTCCTGTGATTGAACGCCAGGGTTGGCTTTCCATCGGTGCCGGTACTCACGGAGGTGAAGACATAATCGAAACAAGCGGATTGGATGGCGTACACCCGCAAGGCCTCGAGATCGGCAGCGCCAGCGTAGGAGGCCATGAGCATCACCGCTGATGCCAGGGGCCGATAGATCAAACCTGCGAAAGTTCTTTTCATTGGGCGGCCTGCCACTATACACACGTCCGCGTAACCATGAGGGGCCGGGTCGGGGCTGTTCAGGCCTTCCATTCCCAGTGGCGGATCTCCGGCAGATCCTCCCCATGCTTTTCGATATAGTGCCTGTGTTCGACCAGTTTGTTACGAACGAACTGTTTGGCATAGGCGGCTCTGGAACCGAGCTGCGGCACCCGATCGATCACGTCGCCGACGAGATGGAAGCGATCCAGATCGTTCAGGACCACCATGTCGAAGGGGGTCGTGGTGGTTCCCTCCTCCTTGTACCCGCGGACGTGCACGTTCGAGTGATTGGTCCGGCGATACGTGAGCCGGTGAATCAGCGTCGGATAGCCGTGATAGGCGAAAATGATCGGCTTGTCTTTCGTGAAGAGCACATCGAAATCCTTGTCGCTCAACCCATGTGGGTGTTCACTCTGCGGCTGGAGCTTCATCAGATTCACCACATTGATCACGCGAATCTTCAGTTCGGGGAAATGCTCCCGCAGCAATTGCACGGCGGCGAGCGTTTCCAGCGTGGGGACGTCGCCGCAACAGGCCATGACCACATCAGGGTCGCCACCCTTATCGTTACTCGCCCATTCCCAGATGCTGATACCGGCGGTGCAATGCTGGACGGCGGCTTCCATGTCCAGCCACTGCGGCGCGGGCTGTTTGCCGGCGACAATGACGTTCACATAGTTGCGGCTGCGCAGGCAATGGTCAGTGACCGAGAGCAGGCAATTGGCATCGGGCGGCAGGTAGACGCGGACGACTTCAGCCTTCTTGTTTACAATGTGGTCGATGAACCCGGGGTCCTGGTGGCTGAACCCGTTGTGGTCCTGCCGCCAGACGTGCGATGAGAGGAGGTAGTTTAGAGAAGCGATGGGCCGCCGCCACGGGATGTGGTGGCAGACCTTGAGCCACTTGGCGTGCTGATTGAACATCGAGTCAATGATGTGGATGAAAGCCTCGTAGCAGGAGAAGAAGCCATGGCGGCCTGTGAGCAGATAGCCTTCGAGCCAGCCTTCGCACTGGTGCTCGCTCAACGTTTCCATCACCCGGCCATCGGGCGCGAGGTGGTCGTCGCCGGGAACGATGAGTGCGGTCGAGCACCGGTTGGTCACCTCGAAGACGGCGCCCCAACGGTTTGAGGCCGTCTCGTCCGGACTGAAAACGCGGAAGGTGGTGGCATTCAGGGCGACCACATCCCGGATGAACTCGCCCTGAAGGCGCGTGGCTTCGGCGGTCACACTGCCCGGTTTGGGAACCTTCACCGCGTAATTTCGGAACTCAGGCATACGCAGGTCGCGCAGCAGCAGGCCGCCGTTGGCGTAGGGGTTGGCACCCATGCGGCGCAAGCCTTTCGGCGCCAGCTCGGCGAGCTCGGAACGAAGCCTGCCCGTAATGTCGAAGAGTTCCTGAGGACGGTAGCTCTTCATCCATTTTTCAAGAATCTTCACGTGCCCCGGATGGCTCATGTCGCCCATCGGCACCTGATGGGAACGGAACGTCCCTTCGGTTCGTTTGCCGTCGACCATCTTCGGGCCTGTCCAGCCTTTCGGCGAGCGCAGGATCAGCATGGGCCAGCGCGGGCGTTCCCGGAACCCATGGGTTCGGGCCTCACCCTGGAAGCGCCGGATATCGCCCACGATGGTGTCGAGCGTTGCGGCCATGAGCTGGTGCATCTTCATCGGGTCGTCGCCCTCGACGAAATACGGCGTGTACCCATAGCCGCGGAAGAGTGCTTCAAGCTCATCCGGTGGAAGGCGGGCCAGCACGGAGGGCCCGGCGATCTTGTAGCCGTTCAAATGCAGGATGGGCAGGACCGCCCCGTCGTGAACGGGATTGAGAAACTTGTTTGAATGCCAGCTTGCCGCGAGCGGTCCGGTCTCCGCCTCGCCATCGCCCACGACGCAGGCGACGAGCAGGTCGGGATGGTCGAATGCCGCGCCAAAGGCGTGCGACAGCGCATACCCCAGCTCACCGCCCTCGTGAATGGAGCCCGGGGTTTCGGGCGCGACGTGGCTGGGGATCCCGCCGGGGAAGGAGAACTGTTTGAACAGCCGCTTGAGCCCCTCTTCGTCCTGCGAGATATTGGGGTACACTTCGCTGTAGGTGCCCTCCAGGTAGGTGTTGGCGACCAACGCGGGGCCGCCATGCCCCGGTCCGATGACGTTGATGACGTTGAGCTCATGCTGTTTGATCAGTCGATTGAGATGCACATAGATGAAGTTCAGCCCTGGCGTCGTGCCCCAGTGCCCCAGCAGTCGTGGCTTGATATGCGCCAGGGTAAGCGGCTTTTTCAGGAGCGGATTGTCGTAGAGATAGATCTGTCCGACCGAGAGGTAGTTCGCGGCCCGCCAGTAGGCGTCCATCTTCCGCAGCAGTTCAGGGCTGAGTGTCGTGGCTTGTGTGGTCATGGGCTCTTTCCTTTTCATGGGTGATCCCGAGTCGCCTGTTGCACCAACTCTATCACATGAGCTGGCGGAAGGGGCTGATGAATTTCCCGACCTTTTCTTCTCCAGTGGTCTCACACTGAATCAAGGCCGTCTACGGGTTATCCCTGACAGTAAAATCAGGGCTTCCCCTATTGTGGGTTATCCGACCTCTGGTTAAGGTACTCGCATGCTCACAGGGATATCCAGTTTTGAACCGGGGAGCGACCTCAGGCCTTTACCAAACGCCTCCACCTGTTGTGCCAGGGCGCTTGGATCAGGGAAGCTGGTCGAATGTATGGTTTCGAATCCTGCCCGATGTGCGTATGCGATTCATTTGGGCAACCGGTTTCTATGCCGGCATCCGGACGGAACCATGATTGCAACACGGTCGAGAGAGGGGAGAGGTCATGCAGGCTCTGATTCTGGAAGATGATCCCTTGGTCATGTCCTTGCTGGAGCGGGTCCTTGTCCGGCGGGGTTACACCGTGGTCACGTATCCGGATCCAACCGCTTGTCCTCTCTACGCGGACTCAAGCTGTCCCTGTGCAGCCCAGCCGAATTGCCCTGACATTATTCTCACCGATTACAACATGCCCTCGGTCAATGGCCTTGAGTTTGTCGAACACCTGAAGCGCAAAGGTTGCACTTGCCGGAATATTGCGATGATTTCCGGGAGTTGGACGGCGGACGAGTTGCGGAGCGCCTCTCCTCTGGGGGTGAGTGTGTTCGCGAAGCCGTTTCACCTTCAACGGCTCGAGTCCTGGTTGGAGTCGGTGGAGTGTTCCCGGGCGAGCAATCCCGTCCGGTAAACCCTCCTGCCTGCACAGGGCTGAGGCTCCGTTTCCACGCTTGTGGTTGTTCTGATGATACCCTACCATCCCTGCCTCGGTTCGCACGTTTATTCCGACAAGGGAAACCAGCCAGCCGTCCGAGGCGGCGGCGGAACGGTTGCTTGGGGTGGCAGTCTGCTGATTCGAACCAAGAACACCACGTTATCTCAGGGGGAACCATGAGCAGGACGATGACATCGAAAGAACGCGTGTTGACGACGTTTGCGAACCGTGAAGCCGATCGGGTTCCGATCAACTACCTCTCGAATCCCGGCATCGATCTTCGGCTCAAGGAACATTTTGGATTGAAGCCGAACGATAGCGAAGGGCTGATGAAGGCCTTCGGGGTGGACTTTCGCGGGGTGGGCGCCCGCTACACCGGGGCCCGGTTGCATGCCGAGCGGCCGGGGCGCAGTGTCGATCCCTTATGGGGGTGGGTGACCCGCTATGTCGAACATGGCAGCGGCGGCTATTGGGATTACTGCGATTTTCCTCTCGAACAGGCCGACGAGGCGATGGTGACAGGCTGGCCCATGCCGTCGCCCGACGATTTTGACTATTCCGGCATGGCGGCGGCCTGCGAGGCCAGGCGCGAGTATGCGGTGCACATTGGTGGAGCGGGCCTGGCCTGCATCATGAACACGGCGGGTTTCCTTCGCGGCATGGAGCAGGTGTTTGTGGATCTGGCGCTGGACGAGCCGGTCGGGCGGATTCTGGTGGACCGTATGATGGAGGCGCAGCTGGAGATCGCCAGGCGCGAAATCGAGGCGGCGCGGGGTGGGGTGGACTTCATGTGGATCGGCGAGGATCTGGGGACGCAGAAAGGCCCGCTCATCAGCATGGAAACCTTCCAGACGCACATCAAGCCCCGGCACCAGAAGTTTCTCGATATGGCGAAGTCGTTCAACCTCCCCGTTCTGATGCATACGTGCGGCTCCAGCAGTTGGGCGTACGAGGAGTATATCAAGATGGGGGTGACGGCCATGGATACGCTTCAGCCGGAAGCGGCCAACATGTCGCCGGAGTACCTTAAGAAGACGTTTGGCGGGCGACTGGCATTTCACGGCTGTATCAGTACGGCCGGCCCGGTGTCGTTCGGGACCGTTGACGAGGTGACGGCCGACTGCCGGAAGACACTCGAGATCATGATGCCGGGCGGCGGCTATTGCTTTGCACCGACGCATTGCCTTCAGGACAACTCGCCCACCGAGAATGTCCTTGCGATGTACCAGACCGCCCATAGGCACGGCCGATTCCAAGGGAAGTGAAAGTTCGCCAAGAACGACTCATGATCTTTGGCGATGAGGGTCAGAAAGCCGCTTTACGGTTCAATGTTTTGTTTGCACTCAGCCTGGGATCTGGTGTATAAGAGTCGGGTTGTTTTGGTTCGTTTTTCCCGTGTAACAGAGTGGGCGCCTGGGCTTATGGTTCTTCACTGTTCGCATAGAGGGGGTAAGGCATCCTGGGGACGTAGCCGTCACCTGGGTCGGGTGTCGTTGTTGCCCCTCCTCACGGTCCTTTTTCTGATTTCCCTGCCGGTTCAGGCACAGGACACCCCGCGGGACGTGCGCATGAAGGCGCAGGTGGCCCTCAGCCAAGGTGCCTTCTCCGACGCCATCGGTTATCTCCAGCAGTTAATCGAGTGGTTCGGCGACAGCAAGAAAGACATCACCGTCACCCAGATGGAATCGGTGTATTTCAGCCTGGGAACCTGTCATTTCTTTGTCGGCCAGTTCAGCGAAGCCCGCGAAGTGTTCACCACCTACCTGAAGAAATATCGGACCGGTTTGCGAGCCCCTGAGGCCGCCCTCTACAGCGCCGACTGTTACCGGTTTGAGCAACGGCTTGGCGAAGCCCTCAAGTCCTATACCGAGGTCCTCAAGAAATACGAATTGACCTCCGATATGAAGGCGGACGTGTATATGTCCATGGCGCGCTGCTACCTGGCGCTCGACAAGTGGGATAAGGCGGTCCCGGTGCTGCGCAAGCTTTACAGCACGGCGCCCGATTTCGGGCGGCGCAACTGGGCGGCCTCGCTATTGACCACGGCCTACCTGAAGGAAATGCAGACCGACAAGGTCTTCCAACTCATGCCGTTCCTGCTGGTGCCGAATTCTTTCGCGTCGCGCAGCGTGGCGCTCAACATGGCGGCGCTGGAGGCGGGTGACGATCTGTTTGCCGACGAAAAGTACCGCGACGCGCTGTGGATCTACCGGTTGGTTTACCCCCACGATGTGATCGTCGCCCGCAGTCAGCAATACATCGAGTTCCTTCAGAAGCAGGCTGAGCGGCTCAAACGGGCGCCTGACAATCCTCGCTACCTGATGCGCGTTCAGGAGCAGATCGGTGAACTTGAGGCGGAGATCAAGGCGCTGGCGACCATCGAGAACTACGATCTGGAACTATTCTTCCGCATGGCCCGCTCCTACATGGAGATCCGCCGTTTCCGCGAGGCTTGCGATCTGTTCATCCACCTTCATGAGACCGCCCCCGAACCGCGGGCCAATGAGGCCTTGTTCTTTGCGTTCCAGTGCGCCATGCGGCTTCAACCGTGGGACCGGGCATTGACACTGGGACTCCAGTACATGGAGCAGTACCCGGCCGGCGAGTACTACGATGACGTCTCCCTCGCGGTCGGTCAGATTTATGCCCGCCAGGAAGACTGGCCCAACGTGATCGCGATTCTCACCAAGGCCCTCGAGGTCAGCCCCAAACACAAGCAGGCTGCCGAGTGCATGTTCCTGCTCGGGTACGCCTCATTCATGGAGGAGAAGTTCGCCGACACGGTGACCTGGCTTCGGAAACTGAACGATACCTTCCCCGGCAACCCCCGCGAGGCCGATGCCACTTACTGGATCGGCATGGCGCTGATGTTCGACCGCAAGTTCGAGGAAGCGGCCGTCGAGTTCGACAAGATCATCAAGGATTTCCCGGACAGTTCCTTCATCCAGGACACCTTGTTCCGGCGCGCGGTCTGCGACTATGGCCTGAGCAAGTTCGAGACCACGGAGACGATGCTTGAGCAGTTCATCGACAAGTATCCGACGAACAAGCTCTGTGGCGAAGCCTACATGATGCTGGGCGATATTTCCGGCGTTTTCGGAGAGGTCAAGAAAGCCATTATCCGTTACCGGGAGGTCGCCCGCTTCGAGATCAACATCGAGTTCTATAATTATGCCGCCTTCCGGTGCGCCGAGTTGCTGAACGAACTCAACGATTTCAAGGGGCTGGTCCGAGATATGCAGGACTACATCACCCAGAACCGCGAGGGGAGCAACGTTCCCCTGGCCATGTACTGGGCGGGCAAGGCCATGTGGAACATGAACGAGCAGCGCGGGGCGCTCGAATACTTCCGTGACGGCATCGCCAAGTACGGTGTGGACCGCAAGTCCCTGGGCATTGACCTGATCATTGAGGAGTGGATCGGTCGAACCCGCGCGGCCACCCCCGATATCGCCGCGGCGGCGTGGAAGGACATGGCGCAGCTGTTGGAGAAAGCGCAGAAGGAGAAACAGGAGGCGCTCGCGCTCCGGCTGAAGCGCATGTTCCTGTATCGGCCCGACCTGACGGAGGAGGCCAAGAAGGCCGCGCTGGCGGACTTGACGCGCGAGGAAAACCTTCCGAACGCCAGCCCGGGTGTGCTTGAACTGATGCTCGATACGGCGGTTGCGCGCGGCAACACCAATCTGGCCGTGCGCGTGGCGGAAACGACGATCAAGGAGTTCACCGAGACGGATTACGCCCTGTCGGCCCGCATGTACCTGGCCCGGGTTGCCATTGACCGGAACGACTACAAGACGGCCATCAAGCATCTCACCGTGATCCGCGAGGTCTACGCTTCCAGTGCCGAAGCCGCCGATGCCTTGATGCTTTTGGGCGAGCTCTACGTCAAGCAGAACAAGTACACCGATGCCGACGAATGCTACAAGTCGGTGCTGGGCGTGCGCGAGTGGCGGGGTCCGCTCTGGCCTGCCGCCCTTTATGGTCGCGGGGACTGCGCCCGCCTGCAGCGCAACTACGAACAAGCTTCCGCCTATTACGAACGGATCTACCTGCTTTACGGTCAGTACCGCGACTGGGCGGCCAAGGCGTATCTGGCCCGGGCGGATTGCCTGGCCAGAGTCCGGCAGTATCAGAAGGCCGCCGAGACGCTCGAGGAGATGGTGGCCAGCAAGGATCTGCAGGACCAGCCGGAAATGGATGAAGCGCGGAAGAAACTGAGCGAACTGAAGACCAAGGGTCAGTAACCCCAAGATGAAGCCTCTTCAACAGACGATAATCGTGATGGCGCTGCTGCTAGGGTGGGGTGCGCCTCTTGCGGGTGTTGCTCAGACGGCGGTTCCCGCGACGGCGGCCCCTGCCGCCTCGATGGGGCCGAAGCCCGTTCAGGCGAAACTCGTGCTCGGCAAGGATGAGAAGGAAGTTGACTTGGTCGGGCGCGAGAAGAACAGCCTGTTCTATCGTCCGCGGGGCGGACCGGAAGGCGCCTCGATGACCGTCAAGCTGGAGGAGATCACCGAAGGGGAGTTCGTCGTCGAACTGGACGGTGAAGCCGTGTCCAAGGCCCTGATGGCCGAGAACTGGCCGGCCGCCGCCGTGCTGCTGACACCGGTGGCCACACCCCTGCTGCCCTATCTTGATATTCCTGAGAATAATGGCGTTCCGATCGCCATCCAGGCCGGCCAGGCCCTCATGAAATCCGCCCGGAACCTGATGGTGACGGGGGGGGCGAATCTGGAGCGGGCGACCAACGTTTACCTGCGCGCCCACCAGGTGCTCAAGGCCGTGAGCACGGCCGAGTGGACCCCGGATGCCGAAGTGGCCCGCCTGAATGCCATTCAGTGCCTGATCGCTGTCGGCGATCTCAAGACCGCCGCCAAGGACCTTGCGGCGGCGCGGGCTCCCGATCCCGGCGATGAGAGTTTCGGTCTTTACTGGCTGGCGCAGGCGCAGCTTCACTATGCCAGGGGGCAGACGCGGGCGGCGATGGATGCCGCCGTGAAATCGCTGGTGTTCGACAACAAGAATATCGAGACCTTTCCCGACGCACTCTTCATGACTGGGCGCTGTTACGAGGACCTTTTGGAATGGTACCGCGCGCGGGATGTCTATTACGAGATTGCCCGACTGTTCCCGGCGACCAGCCATGCCACCACGGCCCGGGAGAAACTCAAATACCTGATGGACAAGGGCGTGACCAAGGAGAAGGAATCCTCCCCGGTCGAAGCCGTCTTCTTCGGGTTGGATGAAGATGTTAACGCCAAGGTTCAGACGTTGCTTAACGGCAAGGACGAGCAGGCTGAAGACTCGACGGAAGAGGATTTACAGAAAGACGCCGACGAAGAGGTTGTCGCGGCGGAAAAGAAAGATAAGACGAAGAAAGAAGGAGCAGACCCACAATGAAGAGTATGCGTTTAGGATTATTTCTGGCCGCGGTGGCCGTACTTCTCGCGATCAGCGCCCCCTATTTGCAGGGCCAGACCGCGGTCACTCCTTCAGCGACCAATGCGCCCGCTGCGGCCTCAGCCAAGACGGACAACACCACGCTGATCGGCATGTGGAAGGTCGGTGGTCCCGTGATGTGGCCGATCGGCGCCACGTCAGTCATTGCTCTCGCGCTTACGGTCTACGGGTTCCTGAATATCCGGGATGACAGAATGCTGCGTCCGGATTTGGTGCCCGGCATTCAGAAGTCCCTCGACAGCCTTAACATTGAGGAGGCCTTGACGGTCTGCAATGCCAACCCCTCTTTTCTGACCAACGTGCTCAGTGCCGGTCTTCAGCGCATCAGCGACGGCGTGGTCGATGTGAACAGCATGGAGAAGGCCATGGAGGAGGCGTCCATCCAGGAGACCACCGACGGCATGAAACCGCTCAACAACCTGTCGGTCAGTTCGCAGGTGGCTCCGATGCTCGGACTGCTGGGTACCGTGAGCGGTATGATCAGCGCGTTCAACAAGATCGGTATGGGCGCCATGGGTGACCCGGAGAAACTGGCCAACGATATCGGTGAGGCCATGATTACGACCGCTTTCGGCCTGATTGTGGCCATTCCGGCCATGTTTGCTTATTTCTACCTCAAGGGAAAATACGTCTCGAACATTTCCAAGGCGGCCCGCATCATCGGGAATCTGGTTCACCACCTGGTCGTGACGACGCGCCGCATTAACAACGGGGCGCCGGCTGGAGAATCCGCGGGAGGCGTGGAGGTCAAGCTATGAGGTTTCCGGTCGAGGACAAGGAAGAAACCAAGCTTCAGATGGCACCCATGATCGACATGGTGTTCCTCCTGATCATTTTCTTCATGACGGCCTCGCACATGAGTTCGACGCAAAGTCTGCGGATGGATATGCCGAATGCCTCCAAGGGTACCGTGCCCAAAGAGCGGCCTGACCGATGGGTGGTCAACATCCTGCGTGACGGTACGACGTACAGCGGAAACCAGCAGATCGGTATCGAGGACCTTCAGAAGGTGGTGGCTGAACGGGTGAAGACCGAGCCGAATGTGAAGGTCTACCTCCGGGCCGATAAGTTGACGCCGCATAAGCAGGTCAAGAAGGTCATGAATGCCATGGCCTCGGCCGGCGTCGGTGACTTCATTTTCGGCGTGTATTCGCTGGAACGACAGGAAACGCCGCCATGAAGATGAAACTCCCCGACCCGGATGAGCCGGATCTCAGCATTGCTCCGCTGATTGACATGACTTTTTTGCTGTTGATCTATTTTATCTGCACATGCAGCCTGATCACGCCCGAGGCGGATCTGAGCATCCGGCTTCCGGGGATGCTGACGCAAGCCACCTCGGTGGATATGCCCGACGAGCAGATTGTCGAAGTACGCAAGAGCGGAAAGATCTTCCTTAATAGCCGCGAGTTTGATTCGGCGGAATCCGAGGCGTTACCGGAACTGCTCGGGACGCTGGGGCGCTACAAGGCGGCGTCCACTGCGGCCAAGAACGAGGCGATGGTCACCATCTGGGCCGACGACGAGACCCCTCATCAACGGGTCATCGATGTTCTGAACGCTTGCGCTGCGGCCAGGATCAAGAATGTTTCGTTTGCAGCCGCCGGCGGAGAGTAGTTGTAAGGACTGGGATATGAGCTGGTTAGACAAGATATTGAAGAAACAGGATACGGCGGCCATTCTGGCCAGCTTCGGGCTCGACAAGCTCTCCGCCAAACGCCGGAAGCAACTCCGCATCGTGTTCATAGCTAGCCTTCTTGCGCATTTGGGCGTCATGTTGATCTTCGGGTCCTACGTGCTGGCGCAAGCCCTGCTACCCGAGAAGACGCAGTTTGTGACGCCGCCAGCGATGAAGACTTACGAGCCCCGCAAGTTGGAATTCAAGGTCAAGGTTCAGAAGCAGCAGCGCAGTTCGAGCCGTCCGGCCGTGGTGCCGCGCATGGTCACCACCCGGGTTTCCGATATAGCCCTGCCCGAGATCAAGATGGATCCCAAAATCGTCAAGACGAGTTTTCAGCCGAAGTTCAAGGCGGTGACGGGGGTTGGCTTGGGTGCCGGACTGGGGTCCGGTTACGGCATAGGCGGTTTCGGGACCGGGGTGTCGGCCTTCGACTTCTTTGGAATCAAGGGCCGGGGCGACAAGATCGCCATCCTGGTCGATGTGTCGGTGAGTATGGTGGAGGATGAGCGCGGAGGTCCCGCGGGATACCAGCGCGTTCGGGAGCGCATCAACAAGGTGGTGGATGCCCTGGCGGAAGGCGCCCTGTTCAATATCGTCGTGTTTGCCGATGCGGCCAGCGCTTTTGAAACGAATATGCTGGTGGCCAAGGACGACAACAAGACGAAGGCCAAGCAATTCCTGCGCGGATTCAATACGCCTGGCAACTACGGTCTGGTCTCCGGCAATCTGCAGGCGTCGAACATCGGGCTCGAGGCCCAGGGGGGAACCACCCGGCTCGACCTGGCGCTCACCGCCGCGTTCGATCAGGGCGCCGACACCATCCTCATCATCAGTGACGGGCTGCCGCGCGTGAAGCGCGGCATCACCGCCGACCAGGCCAAGGCGCATGCCGCCACGGTGCAGAACTGGTACAAGCAGAACGAAGGCGCCATGAAGGAGTGGGATGCGGCCAATGCCGGGTACCAGGCGGAAACGTCCGAGGAGAAAGTCTGGATTCCGCCGCGCGCGGCACGGCCTCCGAGCAAAGGCCCTCTCAAGGAAGGGCAGGCCCCTGATATGGGGTCACCGGCTGTCGAAGGGCATTGGGAGGTGCGCCGAACCGTCCATAATCCCCGGCCTGCGCGCCCGGCGCCGCCGGCCATGACGGATGGAGGTTGGTGGACCATTAACGATTTTCTGCAGCATTTCAAGATCCTGCATGAATCGCTCTACGTGAAGAAGGGGAAGAAACTGCCCATTGTCCATGCCATCGGATACGGCATCGACAAGGATGGCAATGATTTCCTGAAGACGCTCACCGAAACCTACAAGGGCCGGTACCGCCGCGTCACGCGGGTGGATTGAGGCAGGTATTCGGCTCGGATGTTCTGGCAGGGCGGGGCCGCCGGACCCGCCGTTCTCGATCAGCGGCGGGTCCGGTGGCCCGCCCTACCTAACGGGATGGCGTTTATGTTTCGAATCGCGACGGTGAGTTGTTTGCTTCTATCCCTCGTTGGCCTGGCTTCCGCCGATCCGGTCCGGGAAGTCGAAATTGTCCCGGATCCTGTTCAGGATGGCCAGCAGACCTTTGACGTGTGCCTGACGCCGGGCGAAAGCCGGACCTATGACAAACTCACGTTTGTTTGCGTGCTGCACCAGGAATTTCCCAAGGCCACCACCGACCGGCGGACGGGCCTGCAGATCCACGAGCCGGCCGTCTTCACGCACCGCCGGCGTGACGTCAAAATGGTCGAGGATCTGGATGTCCACGTCAGTTTCAAGGTGCCGTTGAGTCTTGAGCGCCTGATGGACATCTACGGCGTGACGACTTTCAACACGAACTACCCGGTGACGGTCTCGAAGATGACCATATCCGCGTCGGTCAAGGACGCCACGGTGTGGTCGTTCGAGGTCAAGGCGGGCGGGCGTCACACGCCGGTGTTCGTGGTCGAACCTCAAACGGATAAGACACCATGAGCCGGGACGGTCGGCAGAGTGGAACAGGCTGGAAGCCTGTTTCCTTGATGCACAGGCTGGAAGCCTGTGTCACCTTTACCCTGTTGATGGCCGGTGTGGTTTTCGGCGGGGAACCCCCGCTTCCCGCCACCTCCAGCGCGGAGTTCAGAACCATTGTGGGGCTTCACGGCAAAGCCCTTCAGACCGCCGCTGAGACCCGGCGACAGGCTCTCTCCCGCCTCTTGCAGCAGCATTTGGATGAGGCCGACCAGTTGCTGAAGGAACGCAAGAAGACGCGCAATGTCACCGGTGTCGCCGTGGCCACCACCGCCAGGGACCTTTTCGCGTCCGCGCTCACCAATCTCGAGGCGACAGGCTCGTTCGAGATGCCCGAGAAAGTGCGACGTGAGTTGGAGGCCACGATGGCGGATTTCAATAACGCACGCCAACGGGTGGAGACGACTTTCGCCAACGACAAAGCCAGGATCCGCAAGGAGCATCTGGACCAGTTTACCGCGGCGCTGTACAAAATCGCGCCCGCCGCAAAACGGGAAGGCAAAGAGGCTCTGATTGAGGCGCGGTTTGACGATATGGTGGCAGGCAAGGAGACGCAGGTGACTCCTCCTGCGGGGGGCGGCGTGACGAATGCGCCCGCCATGGGAGGACTGAGCGCCGGCGGAACCAACGTTCAATCCGCAGCCGCCGTTGCGCCGGAATTGCCCCGGATCATGGGGGCTTCCGGCGAGGCGGACGAATGGGCGACGGTGGGGCAGTGGAGCGGGACCATGATGGGGCTGGATGTGATCACCGTTCCCCTGCTTGAGATGCAAAAGGGGACGAACACCCAGGACCATTTCAACCCGATTGTGGGCGAGAACTCCAAATGGGAGTACGTGGCCCTGCAGGTTCTGCCGCCTGCCTCGGGCATGGTCTTCAGGCTTCGGCGCGTTCCTGAACGGCTTGGCGTGGAACCGGTCGAATGGCCGTCAACCCGGAACAACCAGTCGCTGGTCATTCGCGTGCCGCCCGCCGACAGCACCAACCCGCCGGCCTTCGATCTTCAGGTCGCGCTGCCCGGCCGGGATCTTGGCTCCTTCTTTGCCGGGGCGGCGTTGGAATCCTCCGCCTCGGCGAAGCCGTTGCCCCCGGTGACGCTCTCTATTCAGACCGTTCCGCCGGGTGCCTCTGTCTGGGTGGATGCGGTGCTTCTGCGTGATCTGTGGACTCCCTGTCGTGTTCGTATTCCGGGGGGTGGTCGACACGCGTTGAGGCTGGCTCTGCCGGGGTACCTTCCCGTCAGCGTCACCAATCAGAGTTTCCCGGCCGACAGGGTACTCAAGTGGACGTTTCAACCCGATCCGCGCGTGGTTCGTAAATCGTTGGCAGTTTC
>CAYOIT010000034.1:24302-34816 GCA_964404035.1 uncultured Verrucomicrobiota bacterium
CAGGACAATGCCAGCGCATTGATGCTCCGCCTGATGGTCATGCCGGCGGATGTGGCTGATTTCCCCCATTGAGCCAGTGAGGCGGATCTGGCCTCGGGTTGTTGGTTCATACCCCTCATGATTCCACTGTCGCGCTCACGATCTGCTTCGCACTCCAACAAAGTTTGTCAGGTTTGCGGATTTCGAGGAACATCAGTTATGTACGGGATATTGCCTCTTGTTGTCCTCACGACGCGAAGCTATGCAAATGGACCAACAACAGCTCTTGACCAGTGAGTTCGTCGCCGATAGGCATAGTCTGTATGGATTCATCTACGGCGTAATATTGACGCTGAAGCGGTTCAGCCTTGCAGAACTCAGAGACAAAGCCTGTCAGGGCTCAGAGACTTGAGGAATAGTTTATGGGGAGCGGTCTTGGCTCTTGCCGTAGGCAGAAGCCGGACGATCAACAACAAACGATGAGTGAGTTCAGGTTGGAATTGTCTGCGGATGCAAAGATGCTGTCAAAAACGAGTTTTTTCTTGTCGGTTACGACCCAGATGATGATAATGGGTTACTTAATCGCTTGGGGTGGATTCTGTCGGGACATTGCCAAACCAAGGCGGCTTTCAGACCAGCAGGAGTAGTCAAATGACTTGTGCTCCAGATCACATCGTACGTCGATTTTGCTTTTTTATTGGATGGGTTGCGTTCGCCGTGCTCGCACTTCCGCGAGCGGAGGCCTTGGAACGGCCGACGGCGAGTGAGTGGCTGAAGCTGACCGCGAATCCGGATGAGCTGCAATTGCGGACCCAGAAGGCGATGCGTTACGGCAATTACAAGGTGAAGCCTTGGGTGGCCGCCTCTGCCGCTCAGCGACTGAGCGTTCTTGCCAGCGGGGGAAACCCTGAAGAACTTCCGCCGCCCGCGTGGCGCGGCATGCCGACCAAGGGCACGAATAACGTGCTGGTTTTCCTGATCGATTTTCCCGATGCCGGTCACGTCAACGGCTATGACCTCATCACGAACAAGCTCTTTGGCGCGGGCATCCCGGCCGATTTTCCGGTCGAGAGTCTCTCCAAGTTCTACGAACGGTCGTCCTATGGCATGCTGAAACTCCAGGGAAGCGCGTTGGGTTGGTACCGGATGCAACACACGCGGGACTGGTATACGGACACCTACGGAACCGGTAATGAGGCCAACTACGCGATTATCAAGGAAGTGTCCGACTATTTCGATGCCTCCATTGACTACCGGCAGTTCGACAACAACGGCGATGGCAAGATCGACTACTTCGCAGTGCTGTGGGCGGGGGCGGACAATGGGTGGGCCAATTTCTGGTGGGGCTACCAGTGGGAACTCTTTCAGAACCTGACACATGACGGCGTCAAGTTCGAGACGTTTTCGTGGCAGTGGGAGTCCAATCCGAGTTATCCGCCTTACCGGGCCGACTTCACTCCCGGGGTGGTCATCCACGAGACGGGTCACGCGTTGGGGCTGCCGGATTACTACGACTACGATGGTTCAGTGGGACCGGATGGCGGTGTGGGCGGAATGGACATGATGGATTCAGGATCGTACGACCATAACGGCTTCAGCAAGTTCATGCTGGAGTGGATGACGCCGACCATCGTCAGCAATTCCGTCGATAATCTGCCGTTACGAAGCGCCGCGGATTACCCTGAGGCCGTGGCCCTGGCCAAGGGATATAGTGGAACCAATGCCTTCGCCGAGTACTTCATGGTCCAGAATCGCCAGAAGGTGAACAACGATCAGAAGTTGCCGGGTGCGGGCCTCGTGATCTGGCATATTGACGCCCGACTTAACGCTGGCGGCACGGATTTCCTCTACAACAACTCCTACGCCGCGCACAAACTGTTGCGCCTCATGGAGGCGGACGGGTTGGAACAGATCGAGACAGACCGCGACGCGGACTCGAGTGATATCTACGGGCCGGGCAAGATATTCACCCCTGAATCCACTCCCAACAGCCAATCATACGCCGGGCTCAGTACCGAGGTGCGTGTCACGGATATCTCGGCGCCCGGGGTGACCATGACGGCCGACTTCTCGGCTCGCGATAACAGCCCCGTTCTGGACCCGTCTCCCGTCTACGTCCGTGAGGGATCGACGACCAACGTGTCCGTCTCGTTGTGGCAGGCGCCGACGACCAACGTCGTGCTTACAGTCGGATGGTTTTCAGGAAGTTCGAATCTTTACGTGGCCGGCGAGTCGAACTTCACGTTTACGACCTCGGACTACATGGTGCCGCAGACGCTCTTTATCGGGTCCTTCAGCGATGCGGATTCGAACAACGATGTGGCGGTGTTCAGGTTCGTCAGTTCCGGGCCCAGTGCACAGGGAACTGATTTTGCCGTTCAGCAGATGGATACCGGCGATTCGCTACCGCCGGCTTGTGTGATCACGGCTTCGGCGAACGGCGACCGTTCGCAGGTCATATTCGATTTCCTGTTCGACGAGGCCATCTCGGGATTCGAGGCTTCGGATATTGTGGCCACGGATAATATTGTCGGGGGAGCGGTGTTGGTGGGGGATGTGATCGATATCACCGGCAGTAACCGGTCGTACCGGGCCGTCTTCGACTGCGCGGACCAGAAGGGGGCCATCCAGCTGACGGTGCCTGCGGGAAGTCTCACCGACCAGAGCGGTAATCTGAATCCGAATCCTGAATACCGCGTCATCTATTCCATTCCCTGGGTGAAGAACGATTTCATCGATGATTTCGAGGGTGAGGTCACCCTGTGGACCCGGTCCACCAATGTATTCTTTGAGATCACGACGGACGGGTGGCGATGGGGGGAACCGGTTTTCGGTTCTGACTGGATCGGTCCGGAGACCGCCTACAGTGGAGCCAAGTGCTGGGGAACCATGGATGGACCGTATGATCGCTTTCTGGATGCCTGGGTCCAGTCACCGCTGATTCCGGTTGGTGGGCAACCAGTGCTAAGTTTCCAGCTGTGGCTCGAGTATGGGCAAGGCGATGTCGAGATCAACGATGGGATCGCCTGGCGGAACGTTACCCCCGACAGCTATTTCACTTCCACCGGGGGGGCGTGGGTTGAGCAGCGCATCCCCCTGGACAACGCTGTATTTGGTAACCGGACGATCCGGGTTCGGTTCCGCTCCCTTGATGGCGCGATGTATATTGACGACGTGCGGTTGGACAGCCAGCGCGGGCCGGCCGTGTGGATGGTCGAGGCTGTGCCCACGCATGGACCGGCAGGAACGACAGTTCCCGTCACCTTCCAGGTGTACAATTCGACGACATCCACGCTGGCGGGCGTTTACGGCGAGGTTACTTGTGCCGATGCCGGCGTGACGATTGGCGGGGATATGGTGGCCTATGGCACCCTTGCGCCGGGTGCTGTAGCCAACGGCGGGACCGCTGTGAACGTGAGCTTGCCGACGGTCATGACATTCGATCCGGTGGTTCAACTGCATCACCAGACCCAGGTGGGAGCGACCGTCTCGGCCGACGATATCGTACCCTTTGGCGTGGACGGAGCGATTCTCTTGTCCGCCACAAACCTTCTGACGGTGAAAGCCTCCGTTGGCGTTGTTGACTGGCTCGACCGTCCCCTTGCAGGCAACGGCAGCGAGACGGCCTGCCTGTTCCAGGTGATCTATGCCGGATCCAATGGGGTGCCCGATGCTCCGACCTCGGCGGGGCAGGCGACCGGTGATGACTTGATTCTTTACAGTTCAGACCTGCACCAGCCTTGGGGTCGGTTTGGCGAAGGTGCCGTCGCGCCGCATCTCGGTCGTTTTATCAAGTCCTTCGCCCATGCCCTGAGTTCCAACGCTTTCGTCTATGTCCGGGCTTGGGATGCCGCCTCATTCAAGAGTGCCATGGCCTACGGCGATTCGGGGTTGTACGCATTGTCGTCCGCCTCAGGGCAGACCCACGATTTCCTCTCCTGGCGGGTGGATCGGCCCACCAACTTCAGCCGGGACAGCAACGGCGATTCGCTTCCTGACGGGTGGAGCGTGCTGCATGGTCTTGACCCCCGATTGCCGGTGGCACCGCTTCCCTTGAAAGTTGTCCAGGCCCGCGCGATCACCGATTGCACGTACCCGAACCGCGTGGCGGTGAGCACCAATTTCGTCTTTGTGGCGGATACGGAGAACAACCGGGTTCAAGTCTGGGACCGTGCGCTGATGAACCGGCGGTCTATTCTGGGGGCGACCGCTTCGCCGGAATTCAAGAAACCCGCCGGGATCGCCGTTAGTCGTGACGGAACCCGTGTGGCCGTGGCCGACACGCTTAACTATCGGGTCCGCGTGTTCTCGGTGACTCTGGCGACTGGAACGTTGGTACCGCTCTTCAACTTTGGCGAGTACGGTACCAATGTGGCCCAGTTCAATGCGCCCCTGGCCGTTGCCTTCGGGCCATCGGGCGACCTCTTTGTGGCCGACAGCAAGGCCGTCGGTCTTGGCAACAACCGTTTGCAGGTATTCGATGCCAATGGCGGTTTTCTCCGGGAGTTTGGCGTCGCCGGGACGGGTGACGGAGAGTTTGGGCGCCTATTGGGGGTCGGGGTGGGCCCCGGGGGGGAACTGTATGCCGCCGACGGTCCCAATAATCGGGTGCAGGCCCTTACGGCCGGCACCGCGTTCGACTGGGCCTACGGCACGAGCGGGGCGTCTGCCGGGCAGTTCAACTGGGCATGGGAAGCTCAACCCGGTTTTGGCGGGCTGCTCTTTGTGACCGACCTTTACAATAATCGCATTCAGATTTTGAATACTCGCAGTGCGCCGGCTGTATCCTTCGTTGGTGCTATCACGAACGCCGGTGCCCTTGGGAGCTTCAACCTTCCCCGCGGAGCGATTACGGCGCCCGACGACGGGGTGCTTTACGTTGCCGACACCTATAACCATCGGGTTGTCAGGCTTGAAATCACTCTTGATTCAGATGGCGACGGTATGGACGATGTGTGGGAGCTTCGGAATGGGCTCAATCCTGCGGATCCGACTGACGCCTATGCCGATCTTGACCAGGATGGGGTCTGGAATATCGGGGAATACCGCGCAGGAACGGATCCCAATAGTCAAACGCTGGGCATCAACCTGAAGATCCTGGGATTGGGGATGGAGCCGTCGCGTCTCAGTTGGCTGGCGCTGACGGGGCGCATTTACCGTGTACAAAGCACCACGAATCTCGTTCAACCCCATTGGACCGATGGCACCATGGTGACCTCAAAGGTTAATGGCTGGTTGTCGTTCTCCAATGCTTTCGTCAACACGAACCAGATTCAGTTCATGCGGGTGCAGTGGATTAACACGCCGTGAGATTTTGCAGGGAATTAACAAAGATCGCCGGGGTGGTGTGATATTATAGACGCACGTGAAAGCAATCACGATGCCTAGGGGGCGCGGTTACCGCAATGGGTGTTGTTTCACCGTCGTGCCTTTTCTCGCCAGTAGGGTGAAGAAATGACAGAGAGCAGGATACTTCTTCCATGGGCAAGGATTGTTCTTGGCCTGATGCTTTTTTTGGCTTTTTCCAGCGCCTGTTCCCGACAGAAGGAACCCAAGATTTCTGAAAAGAAACCGAAGTCCTTTGAAATTGCCCCCACGGTACTGCCGCCCACGGGCATGGTTCAGAGTGCGCGCCTCGTCGATACGAACTCCCTTCCCCATAGGCCGCCGCGTCCCTCGGTCAGCACCCCTGAAAGCAAGAAAGCACTGCGTGACCGCCAGAAGGCGTTTGCGGAAGTGTCCATCGCGCGGTTTCTGGCGGAGAAACAGGCTGAGCTTGGCCGCGCCGAGAAGGCTTTGATTCTGACGGAACATGCCTTGCGCGCCGAAGGCGATGTGGCCTCGGCTCTGGCGGAAATCCAGCTGGCGTCGTCGAACCTGGAGAACGAATGTGTGCGGCGCGTGGATGGATTTGCGGGGTTGGTGAAAGAGAAGGACCTGCTTGAATCCAAGCTGGCTTCCGACTCGCCTGAGATGATGAGCACCAATGCCGGTAATGCCGAGGTGATTGCCGATATAATGAAGCGCTTGGAAACCGTGACGGCAGGAATCGGTGATCGGCGGCGGAAAGCCGTCGTCGAGATTCCCGAGGTCGCGGCGGTGTATCGCGTGTTTGTGGAGAAGGGGACTGCGTACCAGCAGGTGTTGGCAGGGAAAGAATCGTATCGGACGGCCCGCGAAAAGGTTGATTCGATGCGTGGGGAGATTGCGGATCTGACCAAGAAACAGGAGAACTGATATGGCCATGTACTCATGTAAGAATACTTTTGGTGGTTTGGCGCGGCGACGCTTTTGGGCAGGCGCCGTGCTTGTGGCCGGGATGTTGATCGGCGGGGGAGTCCAGGCCACGCAACTCACCATGAGTGCGCTGCCGAACGGGGCGAATCCAACGCTTACGCCCGGTGATACCAACATCACGACCAGCGTCGGTTTCTCGATCAGAGCCTCCGATACCGACCCAAGATACAGTTTCAGCTATTGGCTGCTGGAGGGCTGCTCCAATTCAGCTCCTTTCACCACCACGAATAATGCTTCCACGACCATCAAGGTCAATACCAATGCGGAATCGGCCTGGGCCGTCGCCGTTTATACTGAAAACACGCGCAGGTTGATCGTGTCGGCGTCGCCCGCAGTCGGGGGCACAACGGATCCGACGGGGACCAATCTCTATTTGAAGGGGACCGACGTTCTCGTATCGGAATCCCCGGCGTTGGGCTATGAATTCACGGGGTGGACCGGTGCCGCCTTCACACCATTGCCCAGTAACTCGGTCAGAGTGACGGTCAGTTTAGATCCGACCGTCCTGACGGCCAATTTCATCAAGCTCTGGAGCATTTCGCAAACCTTCCGCAACGGCCCCTCAGATGGCACCCCTTATGTCTATACCGCCCGCAACGGTGTGAACCTGACCATCCCGGTTCCGTCGGTTATTGCCGAACGCATCGGAAACCGGAGGTATCGCTGCAATGGTTGGAGCGGCGGCACCGGTAGCGTGATTCCCGGCACCCGCTCTGGAGCGGCTTATACGACGGTCTATTTGCAGCCCCTCTCGGCCGATTCCTCATGGGCCTGGGATTGGGTGGCTCAGTGCAAGGTGGATGTTACGAACACAGCCTCGGGATTCATTACCATCGAGGAATTGGGCGCGCCGAGCGACAACGACACCGACGATCACTGGGTGGATTCCGGCACCTCGATCAGGGTCACGTTGACCTCTAACGATCCCTCCAAGACTGAACCCGACTATCTGCTGGTGGGTGGCGTGCGCTATGACCTGAGCGCCCTCAATCAGGTTGACCTCCTTATCACGGATCCGGTGTCTTTGGTTCCGGTGTTTCGCGTCTCCTCGCAGGATGATCCCGGGTTCATCGCGTTCATGAGACGATCCGGACTGCTGGCCGGGTCGGTAGGGCAGCGGACCTTCGACGATCCTGACAATGACGGTCTTTCGAATGGTGAGGAATACCTCCTCTCCAATACGAACAAAAGCTGGTACTACAGCCCCATCAATTCCGATACGGATGGCGATGGAATGGATGACGCGTATGAAGCGGCCTCCGTGGATCCGACCAATATCACGGCTGAGGCGCAGGCCAAACTCAAGCCCGCGGCGACCGACAACGGGGGGTACCGGTTCGATAGCGGGGCCGAAGGCAATTCAGACAACGATTTCCATTGGAGCACCACAGACGGCTACCTGCAGCGCAGCCGCCCGTTGATCAATATCGAGGAGTATCGCGGACCCGATGGAACCCCGCCTTGGACCAATGTTGTGGTGAGATTCGGCGAGACCTACATAGACGTCAATGGGGCCCCTCATCCGTATCCCTTTGCCTCGAACCCGGTGAATTCGCGGCCAGATGTCTGGATGCGCGTGCCTGTGGCCGGGGATACCGACGACCAGAGCAAGGGGAATACCGACTCTTCCGACCGGGATACTTTTGATGATGGGTTTGAATATTCCTGGGATCGGTGGCAACACTGGGACTATACGAATGCGGTTTGTCTCACCAACGGCGTGGACGAGGTGCTCCTGGTCGGCGTGACGAATGGGATGGCGCTCTATTTCACCAACACCATCCCTGATTGGGCGACCGCTCGCGTGTTCAATCCCGCGCATTCTGACTCCGTTTCCGACGGTCCTGAATATGATGTGCTCTATGATTATCTGACCGGCAAGGTGTCCCAGCATCACTTTGGCGCCGTGCGGGAGTACAACGTCTGGAAACTGACCGCCTTGACCCAGGGAGTGGGCGCCGCGCCGCATAGGATTCGAATGGATAGTCCGCCGGATGGCGATGCCAATCCGCAACGTTGTTCCCATCCCTTCCTGTGGGATGTCGATCAGGACGGATTACCTGACGGCTATGAGGTGATCTTTGGCTATGATCCGTGGTCGCCCCGCACCTCGGGATCGGCTCTCCCTGATGGTCAGGAGAATCCTGACGACGACTGGATGGCCAAAATCAGCACGAATACGCTGTCCCTGCGCAACCATGAGGTTTATGTGACCAATGGCTTTGACACGCGCGTGGCCTGGGCTCAGGTCTACCCCGCACGGAACCAAATGGTCGGACCGGGCACCTCTCGTGCGCCCACCACGGAACGGTATAGCAACGTCGACGAAATGTGGGGTCCGGATGGTATCATGGTAATGGTGCCTGTTGCCCCGGGCAGCGGCATTGACGATGCGACCCATGGCTTCAATCCCGATACCGACGGCGACGGCATCTGGGACGGCTGGGAGAACTATGTCGGTCTGGATGCTTCACTTGGCGGTGATGCCGGGCTGGATATCGAGGACGACAAACTCTCGAACCTTGCCGAGTTTCAGAGTTTTGTCACCTCCAGCACGAACCGTCAGGCCTTGCTGCCTGTGCCGGACTGGAATAACAAACTCTTTCCCACCGATCCGCGGGACGACGATACCGATGGCGACAGACTGGGTGATGGCGGTGAAAAAGCGCTCTTCAACGGCACCTCCGTGACGGCCACCAACCTGGTCATTGATTTTGTTACCGAGCTTGTAGTCACCCAGGTCTTTACCGTGGGTACGTGGAATGGTGCGGCCTATACCAGCGGCGGACTTAATCCGACGTCCAGCGACACGGATGGCGACACCTTCCCCGATCCCTATGAGGCCTGCTATGGAGTCAGTCCCGGAATGGATGGAACCCAGGGCGATACGTTTGAGGATCCGGATAACGACCTTGTGCCGAATTATCTGGAGTACTACTCGTGTTCGGTTTACCACTGGCAGTACGATGCGTGGGGCTTGCACGCCACCAATACGATGTATGACAGTGGCGATTTCTATGGCGGTGCCGCGGGCGGGACCCCCAAGTTGTGGGATTGGTCGCAGACGCTCTACAACCCGCTGCTGGGCGAGGTCGGGCGGTTTGGTTATGCGGGCGCGGCCCCAAATCTGGTTGATTCCGACACTGACGGGATGGACGACTTTTACGAAATCTACCACGGGCTCAATCCTGCCTACGGCGTACTAGACCTGGTTTTGTCGCGGGATTTCGCCATGCCCATACCCATTACATTATTTGGTCCCGTGGTGGCTGACCCCCGCGCCCTGCCGTACGTTAATGGCAGTCCGTTCATGGATTCGGATGGAGACGGTCTGCCGAACTCCGAGGAAGGGGTCAACTTGCTCAACCCTGAACGGTCGCCCCAGTACCATACCGATCCGTCACCGCTGTGGATCACCGATATGGACTACCCCAATAGCTGGGTGAACCTCTATTACACCCCTGGCAGTTTCTGGCCGTGGTCCGGCATCCTTCCTCCTCCGATCTACGCCTACGATTTCGAGATCAACGAGGGATTCGACACCGATAACGACGGTTACAGCGATCGCGAGGAACTGGTTGTGATGCAGACCGATCCGCTGACACCCGAGCGTCCCGTGAAGCGTCGGGCTCTGTATCTGCCCCCGGGGCAACCCGCGTACGCCCGTACCTTCCCGGGGTATTCCTATCTCGACGATTCGCTGCGTTCCTTCACGGTAGAGGCTTGGATTCGGCCGATTAATCCTACCTCAGGGGTTAACCAGGTGGTTGTGGAGCGGCCGATCATGGTCCCCTTCGGCAATCCCATGTATGTGGCGGGTGTTCGCGTGAATTTCCGACTGGGCGTTGACCCCGCCGGTTCACCGTACGTTGCCTACCATGGCGAAGGCATGGAGGCCATCTTCTACGTTGCCAAGGCGTCGGCGGCATCCCGTGTTTCGGCGGCCAACTGGACACATCTCTGCGGGACCTACCAGGTGCCTGCCGCTACGAACCCTGACCAGCGGGGGGTCCTGACGCTCTACGTCAACGGACAGATGGCGGCCCAGACCAACCCTGACGAACTTCCTGCCCATGCGCGGTTCGGCAATGGCGACCTCGTGTTCCAGTATGGAGCGCCCATTGTTATCGGCGCGTCGGACGCCAATCCCGGGGGTGACATGAATGTCTTTACCATGACTCCATCGCCGGCCCCCTTCGATTTCTTCAAGGGGTGGGTCGACGAAGTCCGCGTTTGGG
>CAYOIT010000035.1:0-34802 GCA_964404035.1 uncultured Verrucomicrobiota bacterium
GTCGAGGGGCCTCCGGGATAGCGGGGATGCGTCACCTGCGCCCAGAACTCGGCGACCGTCGGCAAGGCGAATCCCCAACCGTGACGATCCGATGCCGCCCGCTCGATGGCGCTTTGCGCCGCCAAGTGCTCGGGGGTACCTTTGCGGTGCGCATAGATGAGGATATTAGTATCGATGCAGATCATGAATCGCGCCTCAGCCAGTCGTGCATCGCGACGCGATCCCGCACTTCCTCCGGCGCGCCACCCTCGGCTACAACCCACCGGATCCGGCGGCGATGGGCAGGCGGTTGGGCCAGGAGACGCCAGCGCAAACCATCCTCGATCAGCGCACGCAGGGGCTTATGTTCGTCTACGGCCTGTTTCTTCGCCTCCGCGAGCAAGGAGTCCTCAATCTCCACGGTTGTCTTCATGCCTAAAACCATACTCCCGTATTTATGTAGTGTCAAGTGATCACCCCATGAGCACACCACACCAACCACCACGCAAGGTCACTCTGGCGACGGTTCTACATTCCTTTTCAGGTCCATGGCCGGGCGTGGCGGCGCGGGCCACGGAACTTGGCACCGATCTCGAAACCGCCCGTCAGGTCGCTAAAGGCAAGCGTCTTGACCTCGTGGTCTTTCCGGAGGGCGTGTTGACGACCGGTCGGGCCGGGATGCCGGCCTCGGTCGCGTTGCCGCTGGCGGGAGAGGTCGAGGAGGCGGTGGCCCAGTTGGCCTGTGCGGCCCAGGCGTATCTCGTGGTGCCGTTCCTGTTACGCGAGCCGGATGGGGCCGTGTCGAATGCCGCCGTGCTCGTTGGTCGCACTGGTGCCGTGGTGGGCATCTACCGTAAAGCTCATCCGGTGGCGGCTCTTGGCGAAACGCAGTTGGAGGGCGGGGTCAGGCCGGGCCGCGAGTTCCCGGTGTTCGACTGCGACTTCGGACGGCTGGGCATCCAGATTTGCTGGGACATGAGTTACGACGACGGCTGGGCCGAACTGGCCCGCCAGGGAGCGGAGTTGATCGCGGTGCCGAGCGCGTCGCCCCAGACCTTGCGGCCGGCAGCCTATGCGCTGCGCCATCGCACTTACGTAGTGACGAGCACGCCGCGCGACAACGTGTCGGTGTTCAACCCCGCCGGCATGACCGAGGCCCGGCGGACCGAACCGGGCGTGCTCGTTCACACGATTGACCTGAGCCACGCCGTACTCCACTGGTCCGAACGACTGGAAGACGGACGCGTCCTGACGCGGCGCTACGGCGACCGGGTCGGGTATGTCTATTCGCAGCGGGAGGACACCGGAGTTTTCTGGTCCAACGATCCGGGCCTGCCGATCGGCGGCATGCTGCACGAGGCCGGGCTAGAGACGATGGATGAGCAGGCGGTGCGGTGCGAGCGGCTGCGATCCCATCCCGGAAAGAACGGCCTTCCTGATTTCCCGATATCAAAATGAAACATCCCACATTCCATCCTGGAGTTCCCGTCGAACCGCGGCACGGCTTCCTGCCGCCACGTGTTCAGGTTCCGCGCCTCAGCGCATCGCATGTGGACTGGGCGGGGCGCATGCCCGTGCTTCTACTGGGCAATCCCACCGGCACGGGTGCGGTCCGGCGCGAGACGCGGTTCTGGCTGGCCCGCGATGACGAGCACTTTATCCTGCATGCCGAGGGGCGGGAGACATCACTCACACTCCGGCCGGAGCTTCAGCCGGACGACCCGATGTTCTGGACACAGGACCATATCGAACTCCGGCTCCTGCCGGCGTCCGGCGAACACGTGCAGATCATTATCGCTCTAAATGGCCGCTGCTGGGACAACCGCGGACTCTACAAGCAGGATGACCGGTTGACCTGCCGGGGGGAAGTCCGGGATGAGAACTGGACGCTTGACCTGCGACTGAACTGTGCCGCCCTGGGATTGGCAGTTCTGCCGCCTGGTATGGTCCTGCGCGGCTTGGTGGCCCATGTGCGCTGGGCCGATGGTCGGCCGGATATCGCCTGCTGCACCGCCATGGAATTGGGTTTCTCCCAGCACGAACGCCTGGCGGAATTCGTTCTGGATGAAACCAGCCCGGAGGGGCCATTTGTCTCCGACTTCCGCCTGGTGGATGACCGGCAGGCGCGGCTGACGCTGGTCAATCCCTCCTCGAACCCCTTCAGCGGCCGGCTGGTCTGGCGGTACGAGCGGGCTGACGGCGATGTCGGTACGGACTCGATCCCCCTTAACCTCGTGCCCGGCGGACGGACTGAACTGACCGTGCCGTTCATCCGTGAACCGCAGCGGTTCACCCGGCTTTGCCTCGCTATCGAGGATCAACAAGGACGCCACGAATTCGGGGCCGTATCGCTGCGAGCTGAACTCACGGCGTTACCCGAGCGGGCGGGGCCGCTTCAGCACCCGTACCTTTTCCTGGATGCGGACGGGCTGGCCACCTTTCGCCGCAAGGCGGCGCTGCCGGTCTTTCACCCGTTGGCCGCCGGACTGGTTCCGAGGCCGGCGGATTACGACGAAGGCCACCTGCCGCCGCCGGGAGGACGGTTTGCCTTCGATTTCGATGCCGACTCCATGCATTGGGGGCGCGTGGCCCGGGAAACAATGCTGCGTGACGGCGAAGGGCGACGCCGGCCGGCAGCCGCGCGCATCTGGGAATGGCTGCCGCCCGCCGCAAAGGACGCGTTTCGCCAGGTTGCGGGCATGGATACCGCAAGGCCTGACCACTTGGCCGTTCTCCTGCCGGCTTTCAATGTCCTGTTGCGTCGCCCGGACCTTTATGATGCCGAGGCTTTCGCCGGGGTGCGCCTGCCGCCGGAAGGGGTGGAACTGCTGGCGCGCGGTGCCGCCCATTTGGATGACTTCGAGTTGGTTAAGTTCAACCGCATTCTGCTGCAGAGCAGCATCGAATGCTGTCACAAGTTCAAGGTGGATCTGGCCGCACGGGTTGGTGGGTATCTGGCCAAGTGGGTGCTCTCGGGCGACCCGCGCCTGGTGGCCCTGGCCACCCGCACGGCGCAGGCCGCTGCGGACAGCATGCTGACCGAGCCCACCTTCCACCTGCATGAAGGGAATGCGTCACCGTTGCTGGCTCTGGCTTACGACACGTTTCACCCGCTACTCACCGAGGAGCAACGCGGACATTGGCGTCGATTGCTCACGAAACTGCTCGATCTTTACCTCACTTCGGCCCGGGCCGGGGAATGGACTGTCACGGCGATCGCCAATGCCAATCCGGTCGGCAATGCCGGCGCCGGGTTTCTGGCCTTGGCACTCTGGCAGGAGGAACCGGAAAAGGCGCGCGAGGCGATCGGCTGGATCCGCCGTCATACTGCCCATTGGCTCGACTATTGTTTCGGGCCGGATGGCGGCAACACCGAGGGCTGTCAATACTGGCAGTACGGCGCTGAGAGTTGGATTCATTTCGCGGCGCTCTACGAGCGGTTCTTCGGCTGTGAAGACGGGCTGCTCGATCATCCCGCCCTGCGAAACGGCATGAACATGATCCGCGTGGCGCTGTGCAACGACGGCGCGCTGCATGGCGTAAACGATACCGTTCCCGCTCCCTGTGGCTCCGAACTAGCGTGGTTTTGGGGCGGGCGGTACGACGACCGGTTCGCCCTCTGGTACGGTGACCATGCCTGGCGCTGGTACCAGGAGGCGGTTGCTGACGGCCGTCCAACACCCTACGTGCCGTCGGCGTTCTGGTCGATCCTGTTCCGCCCGGAATGGCCGGAGGTCGTCGAACAGCCCGAGCCTTTGCCGCAGGCCTTTGCCTTGCACAGCATTGAGCACGGCATCCTGCGGTCCGGTCCGGAGTGGAACTGCCGTTGGGCGGCCGGGCTCAAAGGCTCGCGTCCGCCCTATACGCATCACAACCAGGCGGACACCGGCAGTTTCTTCATCGACCTGCAGGGTGAGCGCCTGCTGATCGATCCGGGTTACTACAAACCTGAGCCGGGCGATCATTCCCTACCCATCATTGGCGGCGTTGCGCCCCAGGCGCCGGAGGGCTACACCGGCGCGCTGATCGCCTGCGAAAGCCGGGGTGACGTGCGGTATCTGGCCTGTGACGCCACCGCCGCCTACCGCGGCGCGGCCCGGCGCGTGGTGCGGCATCTGGTGCTGGTGGGCGACGAGGGGCTGGTGTTTCTGGACGATATTGTGCCGACGGATCCCGCGGCGGAAATCCGCGCCCAGTACCAGTGCGGGGGTGTCACCGAGGCAATCGACGGTGGTCGGGCCGTGCTGGTGCGCGGCCGTAAGGTGACCCTGCGGCTCGACCTGCTCACCCGGCCGGAGACGGCTCTGGAACTTCGCCCCGAGCGCTCGCTGCACGATGTTCACTGGGGGTACCATTTTGCTCAATGCCGGCTATTTCCGGTCACGGCCAACTATCGGGCTGACGAACGGGATCCGTTGGTGACGACGTTTGTGGAGGCCGGCGGGGTGGTGCCAGCGTGCCGGGTGAAGCGGGCAGGGGACGAACTAACGGTGGTTATGCCATCAGGGCGGCGGGTGGGGTTTGGATGGTGTGAGGACGGATGGCGTTTCAACGTGGAGCCGGCCGTCCCGGCCGGTCATAAATTGACGATAGGGGTATCCATTTGACTGGCGTAACCACAACCTGTAGCGCGAAAGGATTCACCACCCGCTTCGCTGGAGACACTGGGACACGGAGAGGAATTCGCACCGAGAATACCTCTGCCTGCACTCCGAACCGAAGTGTTGAACGAATTTCTCATAGGGCAGGAACTCTGAGGAAGCCGGTCAGGATCATGTTCAGGGTCAGGCCCTATGAGAAATTCGTGCAACGTTTTCGCGGGAGTAAGGAAGAGGCTGGGGAGGATGAGGTCTTCTCCGTGTCAATTCCTTTGTGGCTCATCTTCCTCCAGCGGAGCGGGTGGTGAATCTTCTCCTGAAGGCCGCCTCACGCTCTGTTGGGGATGGTTGAGTCAAGTGCATAGCCCAGATAGACGAAGAGTACCGGCGGAGACCGCCGGCTCCAGGGAATGAAAGGATGAGGCGAGGCGATGAAATTCTGTTTGAACGTTGAATTGGACCCGGTGACGGGTCAGTTGCTGAAACTCGAGGACCCGAAATCGGGTATCACTTTGGCGCACTATGCGCCGGGTCCCGAACTGGAATGGAACGGCATTCCGCTAAGGATGCGGTTGGTGGGCGTCGACGAGGCCGGCAGTGAGCACATCACACGGCTGCGGGCCGAACTGCCGATGGCCTACGGGGCCGGCGCGAGCCTCGCGATCCGGCGTCTACTCATCGCTGGCGGCATCGGGCTGCACTCGGGCCGGTCCGAAAACGTGGAACTCTACTACGAAGTGCGGCGGGTTCCTCTTCAAGGCGGCGGCGAGTCGCTGGATGCCATCTGGCAGCCGATATTGGAAGGTCCGCTGCGGCTGGACACGTTCACGGTGCTGGCGGCGCCGGCCCTGCGGTTCGGACCGGGCACGCGGATGCGGGCGCTGGCCATGGGCGGCTCCGGGCCACGCGAGCATGTCGGCGTCGAGGACGGCCCCGTGGCGGAAGTGGTGCCCTGGTTGCAGACGGGGTTCCGCACGGTGTTTCCGGGGCAGCAGACCGTCAACGGCGCGCTTTACTATCACCCGGAGGGCGAACCCTTCGTGTGGGTTGTGGCGCGGCGGCCGGCGACGGGCGGCCAGATTGAGTTCGGCCTGGATCGGCATGCTTACCGGTTCTACTGGTTCAAACCGTTTGCGGTACAAGACGAGGTCATCACACCGGCGGTGACGTTTACGTGGGGCCGCGGGCTGGCCGAGGCCGAGCGGCGGCTGGCGTGCATGTTCGATCATTATGAGGAGCCGCCGGACTGGTGGTATCGCACCTGCTGGTTCTGGTTCCATCCGGCCTGGATGCGGAAGGGTACTTACGACGGCATGCGGCGGGCGGCCGACATTCTGATGGACGAGGGTGGCATCACCGGGTTCGGCCTGCTGATGCATGACATTCCCGCCGCGGGCCGCGACATCGATGTGGGCTCGCCCCGGCCGTCGCCGTTGCTGGGCGGCGCGGCGCAACTCCAGCGTGCGATGTCGGCTATCCGGGCCAAGGGCGGTCACAGTTTCGCCTGGATCAGCCGTCACGGTCACAGTCCGAATACGTTGGGTTTCCATGAAAGCTGGGCCATTCGCGGCGTGGACGGGCGGCCGATTCGGCTGCGGGCCGGTGCCGAAACGTGTGTGAATACCGACATCCTCAACCCGGCTGACCCGACTTTTGTGGCCTATATCAAGGAATGGATCCGGCACTACATCCAGGATCTGGGCATTGACGGTCTGTTCTGGGACTCAGGCCTGCAGCCGATCTATCCCGACTTTGGCAGCAAACCGTATCTGCGGCATCCCGGCGAGACGCTGGCGGTGGCGCAGAAGTTCTACGACGACATCTACCGGTACGGACGCGGCCTGCACAAGGACTTCTTCCAGTGGGCCGAAGGCATTTCGCCCGACTATGCGCTCAATGCGTTGTCCGTGGATGGCGGGGAGCAAGGCACGTTCAGCAAGAACGGACTCATGCAGCGCATCGCCCACGCGGGACCCAGCCGGTTGATCTGGCGCTCGCACTGGAAGCATGACCTGGCGTCGGGTTTTGTTATGATGACGCCGCCATCCGACATCGGTTGGGATGGCGAAGATCTCGAACCCTATCGCAAGATGGCGCGTGATCCGGTCAATCGGGCGGTGACCCAGCTGGTGCGGGAAAAGGGAGTGCGCGAAGCCATGGGGCTGGGTGACGGTCGGAGTCTCGTGGATCGCTATGTGGTAGTTTCGCCAGGTGTGTCAGGCGAGGTTTGCATTCCTGGCGACCGTTGCGCGGGTACAACCCTCACCAATGTGGTCACCGGGGCGCGCCTGACGGGGGTGGAACAGAATGGAGCCGTGGCCTTCACAGTGCAGGAGTCAGGGGTGTATGAGATGGGGTGACTTAGTGCTGTTTGGCCAATTCCGCATCCGCTTCGTCGAACTCGGCTACGCGGGCATCGGAATACAATTCGATCGGGAAGGCCACGGCTGGGTGCAGCACAATCCCGTCTTACTCTGCGCTGGCGATCACGACGCCCCCTTTGACAACGCCCAGAGCCTTGCGAAGCGGCTTGGGCAATGTCATCGTACCCCTGGCGCTGATCTGTATGGTTGCTATCATAATTCTAAAATACGGTTTCACCGTATTACCGTCAAGTCGCTGAGGTGGAAACATGGGGATGAAAAGTATACGTGGAATGATCTGGTCGGTGATAGCCGCGGCGACGTGTGCGGTGTCGGGTTGTGCGCAAGTGCCGTCACGCCCGGTGTCGCACGACGGCGCCTCCGCGGCGTTGTCGATTGTGCGGCTGGAGCATGTACCGACTTCGCCCGCTGAACTGGCGTTGCCGCTCGTCTTGTGGGCCGAAACAACGACGGAAGCTGAGCCGATGGCGGCATGGTTCCTGCGCGTGGACCTGCTGAATCCGCTTGTCGAAGTGGTCACCATTACGCCCCCCGACCCTGATGGCGAGGGCCCGGCGGAGGCGGTCCTGACCGACCCGATCGAACTGGCCAGGGCGGCGGGAGTGCAGGCGGCGGTTAACGCCAACGGGTTCAGCCGCCTGCCCGGGCCGGATGGAAAGATTCCTGAGGGGCGTTGGCGGCCGGGCGAGTCAGTCGATATCGCTGGTCTGGCGGTGAGCACGGGGTCGGTCCGAAGCCTGCCGGGGGCACAGCAGGGCAGTCTGCTGGCTTTCTGGACCGATCGGTCCGGCGGGGCGCACATCGGGTCGTTTACCGGTCGTGTGGACAGCGTGCAGGAGGGCTGCAATGCCTGGTGGATCGATCTGGTGAAGGAGGGGCGCGTTCTCCCGCAGCCGGGTGGCGACCGTCATCCCAGGACTGCGGTTGGCCTCGATGCGGGCGGGCGATGGCTGCTGCTGGCGGTGGTGGATGGCCGTCAGCCCCGGCACAGTGTGGGCATGACAGCGGAGGAGTTGGCCGCACTGATGGTCCGGCACGGTTGTCAGCGAGCGGTTAACCTGGATGGTGGCGGCAGTTCCGTTTTGGTGGCGACGGGCACGAATGGTGTGATGCAGGCGATGAATCGCCCCAGTGACGGCAAGCCGCGCCCCTTACCGGTGATGCTGGGAGTGAGGCGCAAAGGGAGCGATTTATGAGTCAAACGCTCGTTTTTTGACACTTGCTTTCCAGTCGCGCTGTTGGCAGCCTAATGGCATGAACAAGGCGAGTACCGGGCATTCGAGTAAGATCCGGGTTAGGGAGGGTTTCCCTGCCTTGCGCAGAAGCCACTGCGCGCAAGCCTCCTTCGCAGTGGAATTGAAACGGTTGCGCGCTATGTCCATTGAGGAGCGGGTTCTTGAAGCCCTTGGCCTGCACAACCGTTTCTCCTGGATTGATCCTATTCCGAAGGATCGGTGATCCATGCAGAATTGAAGATGCACTACGCACCGCAACGGCAACGCTACGCCCGGGCAGCCGACTAAAACTCGTGCCATTACCCCAGCTTGTGGCGCTGAAGCTCTATGCGGGCGGGCTCAAGTCCGAAGCCGATGTCTTGGAATTGCTGGCACGTAATCCCGAGGCAGACCTCGATGAGATGCGAAAGGTCTGCAAACGTTACCAGGTCGGCGGCTTGGATGCCATCCTGCGGGAACTCAAGATTCAGTCGGGCCTCTGAGCGATGCTCAGGTTTGGCATCAACCGAGGAATTCATTGCCAGCCAATCCGACTATGGTATTATGTCCATAGTCATTTGAGGAGATAAACCGTGGAAATTGCCGCTGGAGAATTCAAGACCCATTGCCTGGGCCTGATGGAGAAGATCCGCCTGCATCACCAGACGGTCATCATCACCAAGCGCGGGAAGCCCATCGCGAAACTCATGCCTTTCGAGGATGAAGGGGCCAAACCCATCTTCGGTTTCCTGAAGGGCCATGCCTCGATCGTGGGCGACATTGTCGCGCCCACCGGAGAAAGCTGGAATGCCGATGCCTGACTCCGATGACCTCCTGATTCTGGACACGCACGTCTGGATCTGGCTAATGGAAGGGTCGAACCTATTGGCCGAGCCTGTACGGTGCCGGATTGAGCAGGCCGTTCGGGGCGAGGCGTTGCGGGTCTGCGCCATTTCGGTCTGGGAAGTGGCGATGCTGGAAGCAAAGGGGCGCATCCTTTTCGACGAGGATTGCGGCGAATGGGTCAGGTGCGCGTTGGCCGCCCCGGGTCTTTCGTTGTTTCCGTTGACACCGGAAATTGCCATCGCCAGCACGCGCTTGCCGGGATCGTTGCACGGCGACCCAGCCGACCGCCTCATCGTGGCCACCGCGCGCTGCTGCGGCGCCACGTTAATCACCGCGGACGGCGCCATCCTGGCGTATGGCAAGGCCGGCCACGTTCGCATCCTGGCAGCCTCCATGTCGTCCGGCTTGTGAAGGCGACCAGAATGTGAATTTACCCCATGAAGGCCAATTCTCTTGACGCAGACTTAGCTAGTAGGTCATTATTTCAGGTGCGATTCAGTGTCGTGGAGAGATTAATGCGACCCATAGAACGTTTGGCATTCCTGTGTGTGGTGGTGGGGACTATGCCCCTTGGCATGGCTGTCGCCAAGCCCCTTTCCGGCTACACCTACGGTGAGATGTGGTGGGATGAGTATCCATCGGACAAGGGGACGGACTTGCTGCTGCACTTCGGCCCGCCCACGGTAACCGCGCAAGCCACGCTGGGTGCTGCCGTCAAGGCGAAGAAGGCTGACGAAACCCTGGTCGAAGACGTGGTGGCGCAGGCAGGTAAAGCCCTCCCCCGCGAAGATCTGGAGTTGGCGACGGTAGACACGCTGGGGACGCTCCCGCCCGTGGATGAGACCCGGTTGGCGGCTGGGATGGCGGCCGACTACGGCGACCGACGGCGGATACTGGAGTTGGGAGAGGGCTGCCGGATCGTACCCGAGGGGCGCTTCGGCGCGGGGCTGAGCACCGACGGTGCGGGAGCGCTGGCCGTCAGGATAGGGCCTCCGCAGTCGGCCGAATGCTGGTTTCGTGCAGACAAGTTGCCGGACCGCGAGGCCTGCCTGCTTTCCCTGGGCGGGGACGAAGCCCGGCTCCTGCTGAGGCCGGACGGTCACCTGGAACTGCGGCTGAAGAAACCCCACGGAAATCCCAACCGCGAAAAACTGTCACCGGAGGCGATCAAGACTGTTGAGGCGCGTGAGGCCGGGATCGTGGCGCCGGATGCGGTGGTGCTCGGCATCTGGACTCACGTGGCGGCGGTGAGCGTCCCGCATCCCGCACCAGGGAACACGGGCTCCTGGGAGGCCGCGTTACGCATTAACGGCACACAGGTCGCCAGTTACATGAGCGAAGGAGGGAACCAGTATGAGCCGCTCGGGTTGCGCAATGCGCCGTTTGTCATCGGTAACAGCACGGCCGGCGGGGCGGGGTTCAAAGGCCTGCTGGACGAAGTGCGTGTCTCAACCGTGGATCGCAGTTTCTACGAACGGCCGGCATTGCCCTGGCGCGATGCAGCAGGATCACGGCCCCTGCAGTTCGACCGCCCTTGGTTTCGTTCCGATAGCACCGCGGTTCATGCTTCGTTCGACAAAGGCCTTTCGTGCGACCGGCCGGCCGCTAACATTGTTTTGGACCTGAAGGGGCAACCGCTGGCAGGATTGCTGGTGGACGGAATCCGCGGCAAAGCCTGCATCATGGATCCCGAGATCGGTTTCGCCCGTGTGCCCCTTACCGGCATGACCTGCAAGGAGGGCGCGCTGGAGTTCTGGCTGCGGCCGGTAAACTGGGATGACTGTACGGGATATTGGCAACACTCGCCGCCCCTTAGGAAGGACCTGAGCGTCGCGCGACTGATGACGGCCGATGGCAAGCCGGCGTTCAGTGTGACGCTGCCGCGCGCCTACAATCTGGAACGTCAGCGTGTGCCGATCGATCCGGGGCACTGGTCGCACGTGATGCTGGTGTGGGATGAGGGGGGGTGGGCCGCCTTTGTTGACGGCAAGGTTCTGACCGGGGCGCGGCGCGAAAAAGGCACAGATCTGGCCAAGGGTCTGGCCTACGTGGAACTGGGCGTTTCGGACGAGGTCGCCGTCATTCGCGGGCAGCGGCCGCGCATCGAGGTCGATGAGGTCGTCGGTTACCGGGCGCATCTCAGGGCCGATGAGGTCGAACAGGCCCGGCAGCGCTGGATAGGTGTACTGAAGCCGATCCCGCTATTCGATGCCCGCTTTGAGTACAAATGGTCGATTCACAAACTGGACTTCACACTGGTCCCACTTCTGCCGGAAGGGCAGACGGCGGGCTCATTGTCGGTGGCGCTTCACGAGGCCGCGAGCGGGAAACTGGTGGTGGGACCTGTCGAGATGGCGAGTCTGACCGACCAGAAGTTCCATGCGGTCCTGAGCGAGGGACGTGACCTGCCGTATGGGAGCTACCAGTTCCAGTTCCAGATCCGCGACACGGCAGGCAAGACGGTGGTAGAGGGTACACGAGACTGGGACCATAAGGAGGAGCCGTGGCGGTTCTGCAAGGCGGGCATTCTGGACAAGGTTCCAGCGCCGTGGACTCCCATTCTCGTTGAGGCTGTTTCTGAGGTGGACCGGGCCGTCCCTGCACGGTCTGACGCCGCTGGGACAGCGGCGTCCACCAAGAGGGAGAAGGGGCCGCATCACCTGCTCAGCACCCGCATGACGGCCTATACGCTGGGAACAGACGGTCTTCCCAAAGGAATCATGGCTGATGGGGAGGAGATCCTAGCGGCGCCATTCGGGTTCCTTGAGGCCGGCAAACCCATGCCGGGCCGGATTGTGACACCGGTAACGGGACCCGAGACGGAGAAGACTTGGTCGGCTGAATTCACGGGGGACTCCTGCGACATCCTCATGCAGTGCCGCCTCGAATATGACGGGATGATCCGCTATGAGCTGGGCCTCAAGCCCAAGGGGCGGGTGGCCCCCATCGCCTTCGTCATGCCGGTCAAGCGCGAGCATGCGACCCGCTGGCTGGCCTATCCGATGGGTGAACGCGGGCCGCGCACCGGCGTGGTGGATGACCGCAAAGGGTTGGTCCTGACGTCGCGTGCCGACCCGGCGCCCTATGCGGTCTGGCGGCAGTTCGTGGAGGCACAGAAGAAGGACAAGGCACTGACCTGGGAGCAGTACTGGCAGCCGGTGCGTGACCGTACCGCCGCCTATGGGTTCTACGGGCACGTCGATCTCAACGACATGAACCGTGGCCTGTGGTGGTTCTGTGACAATGCCGCCGGCTGGGTGCAGTCGAAAACCAACGGAGCCGTGGAGATCGTGCGGACAGGTGACGCGGTATCGCTTGTGCTGAACCTGGTGGCCGAAGCCGGCGACTGGTCTTTCGCCAAACCGATCGTCTTCGGCATACTGCCGCACCCGGCCCGCCCGATGCCCGACAAATACCGGCTGTTCCAGCGTGTGCCACCAGAGGTTGACCCGGTGGCGTGCGATGTGTTCGATGCGTTCTATCCGTGGCCGATGGATCCACGTTCGCACTCCATGAAACTCTATCCCGCGCCGGACCCGAAGCGTCCCGCCGACGGGCCGAGTTGGGACTATGCCGAGCGCTGTGTACCGATCATGAAGGCCTGCAAAGCGAGGGGGACGCGCACGATGTACCTTTCCAAGGCTTACTTCAGTTGCCGTGCCGGCGCCTACGACAACTGGGAGTGGCGCAGCGGCGAGGGATCGACTGTTTCGCTGACGCCTTCCTTTGTCAACTATCTCTGCTGGGAGATGGACGAGTGGATCAAGCGCGGGATCTGGGACGGGATCTATCTCGACGAATGCTATGAGCACCCCGCGCGCAATCTGGAAGCCGGATTCTCGGTGCGGTTGCCGGACGGCACCGAGCAGCCCGGCGTCTCCAACTTCCAGTTCCGGGAGTTAATGAAACGGTGGCGGAACCTGTTCACGGCTTACGGGCGGGAGCCGTTGCTGCTGTCGCATCTTACGTACTCATGGCAGTATCAGGGCGTCGTGTTTTGCGATGCGTATCTGGATGGCGAAAACCGGCCGATTGTCAGCCTGAACAGCGCCGACTGGGTCGACAGCACCTCCAAGCCGCAGTTCGAGGTCATCCAGAATGGGCGGTTGTGGGGAGTGGCGTCGTTCTATATGCCGTTCATCGCCGAAGGCGGATTCGACAACAAGGACAAGAGCCAGTTCCCAGTGTGGCAGTGGCGCATGGCGCGGCAGGTGCAAAGCCAGTTTGCGCACTACGAGACGGCGACGGTCTATGAAGGGCAGGGCAGCCGGGTCTACAAGGCCTACTGGGCGTCTGTATTGAACTGGGGGAGCGGCGATCCCAGGAAGGCGACCTTTCATCCGTACTGGGATAACGCCAAGTTCGTGCAGGTGGCGGATCAGGGCGGCGACGTGCTGGTGTCGTTCTACCGTCAGCCGGGCAAGGTGCTGCTCATCGCCAGCAATCGGGCCAAGGAGCAACGAACGTTACATATCACCCTTGACGCGGGCACCCTTGGCTTGCCGTCCGGATTCAAGGTGCGCGATGTCGACGGGACCCTCAAGCCACCGACGGGAAGCGATTTCGTGCCCGGCGCGGACAAGGCCGCGGCTGCCAGTGCTCTGGACGATTCCATCGGCACCGGACTCAACGACAAGCAACTCGCTCTGCAAGACGTCGACACACTACTGACCTCGCCAACCCAAAAACAGGCTGCCGAGGAGCAGGCGCTGGCTCCTCGCGTGGAGGCCGGCGTATTGGTGTTGCCGGTCCGAGGGCGCGATTTCCGCCAAGTGGAGCTGGAGTGATAGAAGCCGCTGGTGGCTCAGAAGTCTTGGTTTCCGCAATCCGACCATAGAGATGGAAAAGGTCATAGCGGTGGGAGACGCCTAAACCTTTGGATGGATCCCCGAATACTGATACAGATCCAGAATCAGGTCGACGGCCCTTCGTCCTTCATGGCCATTGATGGCGAAGGGGTGGCCTTCCAAGACGCAGTCAGTGAAGGAGGCCAGGGCTCGCGTGTGGCTGTCGCCGTAGCAGGGCTTTCCGACGGCGGGCGCCGACGGCTCATCGAGGGACAGCGTGTGTTTCTCGTTTCCGATCTGGAGCGTGGCCCAGTCCTGCGGCGTGCCGTTGTTGATCTCGGCGGAGCCCGTTGTTCCATAGAGTTGCAATCGGGACTGCCAGTTGAGATGCGAGGCGCTGGTGGCGGCAAGGGTGCACTGGGCGCCGCTGGCAAAGGTCACGACGGCGCTCGCGGTATCCTCGACTTCGAGGAATTCACGCCCGCACAACGTGGCGCAGGAACCAGTCACCGAGGTCACCTTCCCGAGCATCCACAGCATCTGGTCGATGGTGTGAATGGCTTGATTGATGAGGACGCCTCCGCCTTCCTGAGCCCAGGTGCCCCGCCAGTCGGCGCTCTTGTAGTAGGCCCGATCACGCAGGCACCTGAGTTGCGCGCTCCCTTGGAGCATGGGCCCGAACTGGCCTTCGTCAATCATGGCCTTGATCTGGATCGAAACGGGATCAAAACGGTGCTGGAAGCAGATTCCAAGCTGGGTGCCGGCCCGATCTGCCTCGGCGATCATGGCCTCCATGTCCGATTTTCTTGTCGCCATGGGTTTCTCGCACAGCACGTGTTTCCCGGCCCGGACGGCGGCGATGGCCATTTCGGCATGCAGGTAGTGGGGGGTGCAGACACAGACGGCGTCAATGTCCTCGCGGGTGACCAGCTCATGGTAATCCGTAAAACTGAGCGGTGCCCCGTACCGGGTGGCCATGGCTTCGGCGCGGGTACGATCAACATCACAGGTCGCGAGGAGTCTGGCGTTGGGAATCTGTGACAACGCGTGGGCGTGCACGGGGCCGATGACCCCGCAACCGATAATACCGTAACGCAACTCATTCATAATGGTCGCGGATGATTACTCCCGTGCGAGGAGTTGTCAAGAATACATCGGGCAGGACGAGCCGTGCCCGAGAGGTGGTTCGGCGATGCTTTTTGCCCCGCCGTGCGGAAAGCATTGAAAATCGTGATAGGGAGGCTGTAGAGTGCAGTGTCCCAAAGGAAGCACGGAGTATGGCCCCACGCAGGATATTGATCGTGAAGCTCAGTTCGCTTGGCGATATGTTTCACGCCTTACCGGCGGTGCATTGCCTCAAGGTGGGCTTGGAGGCCGAAGTGGATTGGGTTACCCAGCCGGAATATGTCGATCTGCTGCGGTGTTGCCCCGATGTATCCCACGTTATTCCGTTTCCACGACGGCAGTTGCTTTCGAAAGCCGGCGCTTTCGTGCGTGCGTTGCGTGCTCGCGATTATGACATGGTGATCGATCTTCAAGGTCTCTTGAAGAGCGCGATCGTCGCGACCTTGGCGAAGAGTTGTAGAGTGATCGGACCGTCCTTCTACCGCGAAAGATCTAACCTCTTCTACCATTCCGTCGCCGGCGCACGGAATAAGGATCGTCATGCCGTAGATGAAAATCTTGATGTCGCCAGGTTCCTTGGGCTTCCCGTGCTACCGGTGCAGTTTCCGGTTCGCTTTCCGGCGCCACCCTCTGATCTGAGCGGCGTCCGAGTGGCCATGGTGCCGGTTTCTCGTGGCGCCAGTAAGAACTGGCCGGTTTCGAACTTCATCGAGGTGGCTCGACGGCTTCGGGAGGAAGTGGGCGCCTCCCTCTATCTTTTCGGCTCGGGGGACGATGCGGAGGTCTGCGAAAAGATCCGTCTGGCACTGGAGGCCGGCCGGCCGGGCTCCCCGGTGCTGAATCTTGCGGGGAAAACCACTCTCGTCGAAATGGGCACGAGGCTTGCCGGGATGAACCTGGTGATCGCGAACGATTCCGGTCCCATCCATATGGCGGCCGCGTTGGAGGTGCCGGTCCTGGCGGTGTTTGGGCCGACCAATCCGAAGCGGACGGGGCCTTACGGTCGTCAACACCGGGTGGTCACAGCGGACGTTTTCTGTCGTCCCTGCTATCGGAGGCACTGCGCGCAGGACGTGCCCGAGTGCCTCGCCAAAGTCATGCCGGAGAGGGTTGTGAGGGAGGCTGTCGAAATGCTTGGGATGCGAAGCTCATGATGAGAGTGCGATCCATGGTATGGGTGGTTGTGGCGGCCGTGCTGGCTGCTGGTTGTTCGCAACCGGTCAGGGTCATGGATGGGGATGAACTGGACCATCCGCTGATGAAACGCGCCAGACAGAAGGAGCAGAGCGGCGACACGAATGGTGCCGTTCAGATCTACCGATCTTTGATCGATCATTCACCGTCGATGGCCCGGGCACACCTGTCGCTGGCGCTGGTCCTGGACCGGCCGCAAGGCGATTATGTGCAGGCGATCTATCATTATGACCGCTATCTTGACCTGCGCCCCGACACGGAGAAGCGACCCATGATCGAAGGGCGGGTACGGTCGGCGACTCTGTCATTGGTCGGCACCGTCTTTTCGAATGAGGCGGCGGTTATTGAGAGAATGAGGACCCTGGTGCAGGAGACCGCGGCGCTGAAGACCAGGAATGCCAACCTGGAGGCCCAGCTCCAGCAGAGCCGCGCCACCGTGAGCAATCTGCGGGCGCGTCTGACGGCCTCAGCCGGGGAGGCTTCCAAGGTCCTTGAGCGGAGAGGCTTGCTCGAGGCCGGCATCCAACCGTCTTTGCCGACGGTGAAGGTTGAGCGGAACGATACCCTGCGGAAGATTGCCGCGCGTGTGTATGGAGACCAGAACCGGTGGCGGGATTTGTACGAAGCCAACCGGAATGTTTTGCGGCGGCCGGAAGACGTACGGGTGGGGCAGATTCTGGTCATCCCGGAGTGACCGGGTTGTCGGAAGACGACGGCGGGTTAGGGCTGACAAGATGGGCTTGAACGCAGTTGCCTCGGCATGATATTGTAGCCAGTTATTCAAGCTTACTGGCGTCCTTTTGGGTCGCCCTTGGGGCGTACCGATGACGGGAACAACCGATTGATGGAGGTTGAGATGGGCGGAACAGATTTCTTCGATGAGGACCTTGTGAATCGTCGTGGCGCAGTCAAGTCGACCACTCTGGGAGGGACCGAGGGAGTTGGCACGCTCAAGTCGGACGAGATGCCGACGCGTCCCATTTCCGACCTGAATCTTACCCGCATGGCGCGTCACCGAGAAGAAGTGAATATGCAGGTGGCCGGTGCCAAACTTGAGATGGAGCGCATGCGCCGGAAGCAGAGCGAAATGGAGCGGGAAAAGCAGACGCTCGAAGAGATGCTCGAAAAACAGGACCAGTACGAGCGGGGAAAACAGGAACTGATCGATCATCTGACAGAGAGCGTCGTCTCCCTGCAGAAGATTGAGGAGCATGCCGCCCGCCAGGTCGAGATTTGTTCGGGCACCCGGCAGCGGTTCGGCGAATTTCTTGACGAGCTTCAGCGGATCAACGATACGGAATGGACGGATGAGGCGTTGCGCGACGAGTTGAACAAGGCCGTGGTTCTGATCGATGCCATTCGCAAAGAGTTTGTAAAGGGTCAGGCCACGGTTGAGGCGGTGGGTGGACCGGCCAAACTGTTTACCGAAACCCATGTCCGAACGGTTCAAGGGGATGACGAAACGGCTACCCAGCGTGGTTTCGGCGCCTGGCTCAAGATCGGGCTCGCGTTCAGTCTGCCGCTCATACTGGCCATTGTCATTGCCGTTGTGGTTGTTGTCGCGATGGGGCGGTAGTCGCCTGCGAGTCGAAGTTATGCAGAGGACAGTACGCAAAAATCCGCGGTTGAAAGCCCGTGTTGAGGAATTGAGCCGCGAACTCGCCCGCATGGACGAGGAGATCCTGGCCATTTCGCGGGCGGCCGAACACCCGGATCGCGATGCGGCGCTGCGGCGCCTGCGGCAAGTGGCTTCGGATCAAGAACGTGCCCGAGAGGTTCCTGTCAACCGGGCACCCGGCGGCAAGACCGACGGAGCGGCGCGGGCGAGGGATGCTGAAGCGGGTTCGGCTGAGCAGCAAGGGAATGGCTTTCAAGGGGGAGTCCCGGAGGCCATGCCCCGGGGCGGGCCTGATCCGCGGTTTGCCAATTACTTTGTCACGGGAAGCCTGCAGTCCATCCAGCCTCTTCGCCAGGAGCGACGCGTGCAGCGGAATAAGGCCCTCGTCATGCTGTTTCTCGCCATTGTTCTGCTCTATGGGGTCTTCAGCCTGATCTTCTGAGCGTGTTTGGATCGGCCTTCTGCCGGTCAGGGAGCATCCCGGCACATCGAGACGAACACGCGGTCCCGGCGGGTCAGCGGGGCGCCAACCGTCATCTGGCTCAGGGTCATTCCCTCCGCGGTCTTGAAAACCACTTCAAAGCTTTTCAGGTCGGCGGGGCAGGGACAGCGCGCCACCGCCAGTTTGTTGGGTAGAGTCTGCCAGCGCCTTTCGTCCGGAGCCTCCAGGGCATACAGCAGGAACCTAAGCAGCCGCCCCAAGTCCTCATTCTGGTATTCGACGGCGGTGGCCAGTGTCTCCTTCACGGCAACACGGGCGACCTGCTTGGCCATGCGTCGGGCGGCCGTGCACTGGCTGCTTTCCCAGTCGAGTTGAGCCGTGCGGGCGAGAGTGTGGGTGATGCCGATCCTCCTGCCGCCCGCATGAATCTCGGCATAACTTGGGATGGCGCCCCTGCCGCCGTCAAGATCCACCAGGCAAACCAACTCGGTTTCGGTCCGGGCCATGAGGGGGGGGGTGTTACTGCCTGCCGGGACAAACCGCCCCGTGTTCTCGTCGATGGCCCAGTCCGTCATCAGGCCGGAGGCGGTCCGGTATTGCAGTGCGGCACCACTGCTGTCGCCGGTCAACTCCAGGCAAAGTCCGGCCATAAACCGGCTGTAGGCGTCATCCGGGAATCCCTCGCGGTGTTCGAGTTTCCTGATGATGCTGCGCGCTTCGACGGCGGCGTCGTCCCACATCCCCTGGGCGAGGTAGTTCCGGGCGAGAAAGACATGCAGGTACGTCCGTTCGTAGGGATAGCCGCGGAACGCCAGCGCGTTGTCATTGACCACCATGCTGGCACCCGCCTTGCTGAGGCTGTGCGTCTCAAGGTTCTCTTCGAGCCGCACCGCTCGCAACCAGTCCATGGTGCTGCCGGTGTAGTCTTCCCGGAGATGGCGGATCATGCCGCGTTCCATCAGGTTCAGGACCAGGTCGCCGTTCTCGGGAAGATTGGCGAGCGTCTGCTCGGCGGTGTCAAGTTGACCGGCGGAAAACTGGCGGCGGGCGTCATCGATCGATACCGTTGCGCACCCGGCACCGAGCACGACGGCCCAGGTGACGGTCATGAGCATGCCGCAATGCCGCCTCATGGCCATGCCGTTACCAGCCCACGATGGGCTTGCTGGCGCCGCGCGCGCGCTCTTTCTGCTCGGTCCAGGCGATCAGGCCGGTTTCGAGATCGGTCACTTCGACGGTCAACTGGTAGTAGATCTCTTCCTTCTTGGACAGCCGGACCGACTTGGGTTGCTCCTTCTTGAGTTCCACAAGCGATCCCGTGAGCATGTACTTGGCACCCAGTTGGCGGCCGATGGCGGTACGAGTCTCAGGCGTGCAATTGGCCAGTTGATACCCTTGTTCCTTCAGCAGGGTGTCGCGTTGGCTTTCGTTCACAAAGTCGGCCTTACCCGAGTTGATGACCACTGTACGCATGGTATCGGTGATGGCTTTGGTGTCGATGTGCTTCGACGTCCTGTTCTGAATACCCATGACCACCAGGATTGGCTTCTTCGCCGCCTGGCCGAGGAGGGGACAGGATGAAAGATCCGTGCCGACACTGTTACCCAGCCAGCGCAGATCGCCAAAATCATAGCCCGCGTCCATGGGTTTGGCGGTGGCGACATCGACCTCCTGAACCGACGAACGAAAGGCACTGCATCCGGATCCGAGCATCAATGCGACGGCTGGAACCACAAAAACCCTGAGAGACTTCAAGTTGCAGAACATTGTTTGATCCTCCAGATTCTGTTGACTGACGACAGACCACCAAATAATAGGCCCGCCTGTGCCTCGACACAACCCAAATGCGAGGCGTTACGGGGTTCGGGCCTCAAGGTTGCGGGAAGGGGGCCGGCGCCACGGGTCTGGTGCGCTGCGTGGAAACGGCGGTATGCTTGGGACGTTTAAAGAGAATCTTGCGGTACCCGGCTGACGCCAGGCGACGGGTGATGTCTGAGACGCTGGCGAGGGGGGTGTCGGCGGCAATGTCGATGCTGATGGGCGTGTCCAGGGTCGCGCCTGCGGACCTGAGCCGTTTGGCAAGTCGGTCCGGAGGGGTCTCCCTGCCATTCAACAGAATGGTTCCCGAGGCGGTCAGGGTCAGTGTGATCGAATCGCTGCTGTGGTCGGGCGCCGCCGGTGTTGTCGCACACCCGGCCATACTCATTGCCAACGCCAACACCAAACACGGAATGATCTGTCGCATAGTGCCCTCACCCACGGGATTTGTCGCATCATAGAAAATTGCCGTTCATTATGCCACACGATATCGAGGCCGCGGCGCGGGAATCCGGGAAGGTGAAATGGCTTTTCGTTCGTTGACGCCATTGCTAGGCTGGCGTGGTGGCTGGAGATGGGACAAGGAAGGGGACTCTATGGGCTGTTTGACCAGGGTTTGTTTGGTGATGTTGCTGTTTTGCCCTTTGGGCGCGAGGGCGGCCACGCGGCCTGAGATTCGCATCGTGGCCTCATTCTATCCCGTTTATATCGCGGTCCTCAATGTGGTGGGCGAGGCACCGGGGGTTTCCGTGGAGTCGATGGCCCGGGTAACAGCGGGATGCCTGCATCACTACCAGATGACGACCGAGGACATGGTGACGTTGTCCAAAGCCAATGCGTTTGTCATCAATGGCGCCGGGATGGAGTCATTTCTGGAGGCGGCTGTCAGACAGCGGCCAGGGCTGGTGGTGATTGATGCCAGCGCCGGCATCACGCCGATCAAGTCGGGCGGGGAGGAAAACCCGCATATCTGGGTCAGCCTTTCCCTGCACCGGCGCCAGGTGATGACGATCGCCGAGGGGCTGGCGAAGGCCGACCCCCCGCGAGGAGACGTCTACCGCCGGAATGCGGTAGCCTATGACCTAAAGTTGCAGGAAATGGCGGGACGGATGCAGGCAGCCCTGAAGGATCTGAAGTCCAGGGATATTGTTACGATGCATGAGGCCTTCCCCTATTTTGCCAGGGAATTCGACCTGAAGGTCGTCAGAGTCATTGAGCGGGAACCGGGAGGCGAGCCGAGTGCCCGCGAGATGGTTGACACCATTCGCATCATCAAACAGGCCGGCGTTCGAGCCGTCTTCGTGGAACCCCAGTATCCGGCCAAGGCCGCTGAAGCGATTGCCAGGGAGACCGGCATCGCGCTGCACGTTCTGGATCCGGTGGTGAGCGGGCCGGCGACTGCCGGGGCTTATCTTCAGATCATGGAGCGCAACCTGAAGGAATTGGCGGCCGCCTTGCAGTAGGCAGGGTAAAGGGCCCGGAACAAAGACAATTCGAGAGTTCTGACCACGGATTACACGGATGACACTGATAAGAAGAGTCCAACTCTTATCCGTGTTATCCGTGCCATGCTTGGTTCAAATGATTCCTGTCTTACGATTGATTCGATTCGTAAGGGGCTAAAAACGCGATTGACTTTGGTGCGTGTTGTTTCTATATATAGAAACATGACATTTCCAAAAGAGAGCGATTATGTAGGGCTGGCGCGGGATTATGACATCGTGCCGGTGTACAAGGAAGTGCTGGCGGACCTGGAAACCCCGGTGTCGGTCCTGCAGCGTTTCATCAGCCGGGAGAACGCTTTCCTCCTCGAAAGCATGGAGGGCGGCGAGAAATGGGGCCGGTACTCGTTTGTCGGCGTCGACCCGCGTCCCTTGCTGGAGGTGGATCACCGCAAGGGTGGTGGAAGCGGCCTGGAGGAATTGCGCCGCGTGTTCAAGAACGTGCGTGTCGCCGCGATACCGGGGCTGCCGAGATTCATGGGCGGCGCGGTCGGCTTCATCGGCTACGAGGCCATGGGCGAGTTTGAGCGCCTGCCGCCCCCGAAGGCCGGCCGGGAGGGGGGACGGTTGCGGAGTCGGTTTGTTCAGGCCGACCGCATGATTGTCTTCGATAGTGTCCGGCATACCCTGAAGATTGTCGTGTGTACCCGTCCCGCGGAGGCCACGTCGCCGGAGGCGGCCTACCGGCGGGCGGTGTCTGAAATCGAAGGCATTGAGCACACGCTCAGCCAGCCGGTTCACAGTGTTCCGCCTGCCAGAGGAGGGGAGATTGCCTTCGAATCCAACATGACGCAGGAGGAGTTCTGCGGCATGGTGAAGAAAGCCAAGGAGTACATTTACGCGGGCGATATCATTCAGGTCGTTCTCAGCCAGCGTTTCAGCGCCAAAACGGATCTGCCGCCGTTGCATCTTTACCGGGCTCTGCGCCTGTTGAATCCTTCCCCGTACACCTTCTTCCTGAAACTTGGCAGCCAGACGCTTGTCGGGTCTTCGCCCGAGGTAATGGTGAGGTTGACGGGAAACCGGGTGGAATTGCGTCCGATTGCGGGAACGCGTCCGCGCGGTAAGGCCGAGGCCGAGGATCGGGCGTTCGCTGACGAACTCCTTTCCGATGTAAAGGAAAAGGCGGAACACGTGATGCTCGTGGATCTCGGGCGCAATGATATTGGCCGGATCGCCGAAATGGGGAGCGTGCAGGTCACGGAATTCATGGTGGTCGAGCGCTACAGCCACGTCATGCATCTGGTGTCGCATGTGCAAGGCATTCTGCGCAAGGAGTTCGATGCCTATGACGTGATTCGCGCGACGTTCCCGGCGGGGACGCTGTCGGGGGCGCCCAAGATTCGCGCCATGCAGATCATTCATGAACTTGAGCAGGAGCCGCGGGGCGCCTACGGCGGGGCCGTGGGGTACGTGAGTTATGATGGCAACATGGATCTGGCCATTACCATCCGTACGCTCGAAATCGCCGGCGGAACGGTGTCCGTCCAGGCCGGCGCGGGAATCGTGTATGACTCCGAGCCCGAGCGGGAATTCGCCGAGACGTGCCAGAAGGCGAGAGGGATGCAGAAGGCGGTTGAAATGGCGGCGCGCGGGCTTGAATTGGCCGGAGGTGAAGCGTGATTGTGCTCATCGACAACTATGATTCGTTTACCTACAACCTCGTCCAGACGATGGCGACCATCGGGGCGGACATCCAGGTGTTCCGCAACGACGCCATAACGGTGGACGCCGTCGAGGCGCTTCATCCCGAGGCGGTGGTGATTTCGCCCGGGCCGTGCACGCCCAAGGAGGCCGGCATCTCGGTGGAGTTGATCCGGCACATGAGCGGGAGGATTCCCGTCCTGGGCGTTTGTCTGGGACACCAATCGCTCGGCGTGGCGTTTGGCGCCACGGTGTCCAATGCCCGGCAGATCATGCACGGCAAGGTGTCGCAGGTGCAGCATGACGGCCAAGGCCTCTACAAGGGGTTGAGCAACCCGTTTCCGGCCGGCCGTTACCACTCACTGGCTGTGATCAAGGAAACCCTGCCGCCGGAATTGGTCGCCGACGCGTTCAGCGAAGATGGCGAGATCATGGGGATGCACCATGTTTCACAGGCGACGTACGGGGTGCAATTTCACCCGGAATCAGTACTGACGCCGTCGGGCAAGCGATTATTGCGCAATTTTCTCGATATCGTGGCGACGAAGAGCGACAGGGAGTAGGCGGGCAGCGGCGGAGGGAGCGATCGTGAAACAGTACCTTCAGAAACTGATTGAGAAGAAGAATCTCGGCGAACACGAGATGAGTGAGGCGTTTGACCAGATCATGACGGGCGCCGCCACTCCGGCCCAGTTGGGCGCTTTCCTGGCGGCCTTGCGCATGAAAGGGGAGACCGTCGACGAGATTGCGGGCGCCAGCAGCTCGATGCGCCGGCATGCTGTCTTTGTCGATCCTCGCGGAAAGCAGGTTGTGGATACCTGTGGCACGGGCGGGGACTCGCTGGGAACTTTCAATATCTCCACCACGGCGGCTTTTGTCGTGGCGGGCGCGGGCGTGCCGGTGGCCAAACACGGCAATCGGTCCATTACCAGCCGATGCGGGTCGGCCGATGTGCTGGCGCAACTCGGGGTTAATCTCGATGCGCCTCCGGAGACGATGGAGGAATGCCTGCAGGAGATCGGAATCGGGTTCCTGTTTGCCCCCAAGCTGCATCCGGCCATGAAGCATGCCATGGGGCCGCGTCGTGAACTGGGGTTCCGCACGCTGTTCAATCTGCTCGGGCCGTTGAGCAATCCCGCCGGGGCGAAATGCCAGGTGGTGGGCGTGTTTGCCCCGGAATTGACCGAGATGTTCGCGGAGGTCTTGCGGCGTCTCGGCAGTAAGCGGGTCTTTGTCGTGCATGGGCATGACGGAATGGACGAGATTACCGTCACCGGGACCACGCGGATCAGCGAGTTGCGCGATGGCGCTATCCGCACGTATAACCTCGATCCCTATCAGTTCATCGAATCGCTGGCGAAGCCCGAGGAGTTGCATGGGGGCGATCCGGCGGCCAATGCGGAGATCACCCGCGCGGTTTTAGCGGGCGACAAAGGGGCTCGGCGTGATATCGTCTGTCTCAATGCGGCGGCAGGCATTGTGGTCGGCGGCAAGGCGGAGACGTTACTGGAGGGGTTTGCCTTGGCGGCCCAATCGATTGACAGTGGCCGGGCCATGCAGGCGCTGGTCGGCCTGGTGGAGAGGACGCGGTGAAGGTGGAGACAGGGACGGATCATGGTAATGTGTTGACGCGGATCATGCGCGAACGGCGGCAGGATGCGGTGCGGGCCGAACGACGTGTTCCGCTCAAGGACCTGCTTTGGGAGGCCGAGAAGCGTGCAGAGCATCACAGCCTGGTGGATCGCCTTGCGGCACGGCCGACGTGCGGCGTCGTGGCCGAGGTGAAGAAAGCCAGCCCCTCCGCCGGTTTGCTGCGCGCCAGCTTTGATCCTGCCGCGCTGGCTCGCGAGTATGTGCAAGCCGGGGCCATCGGGATTTCGGTGCTCACGGAACCACGCCATTTTCTGGGCTCGGAAGCGGACTTGCGGGCGGTGCGGGCGGTGGTTGAAGTCCCGATCCTGAGGAAGGACTTCATGAGTGACCCCTATCAATTGGCGGAGGCGGCCGCCTGGGGAGCGGATGTGATCCTGCTGATTGTGGCCGGGCTGGATCCTGCGCTTTGCGTGACGCTCTACCGTGAGAGTGTGGCGCTGGGACTGGAAGCCATCGTTGAAGTGCACACCCGCGCCGAACTGGCGACGGCGCTGGCGTGCGAGGGTGCCATTATCGGTGTGAACAGCCGGAACTTGAAGACGCTGACCACGGACTTGGCGGTGGCCTACGATCTGATCGCGGAGATCCCGGAAGATCGTCGCTGCATGGCCGAGAGCGGAATCAAGACGGCGCGTGACTTGAAGTTGTTGAAAGAATCCGGCTATGACGGGTTTCTGATCGGTGAGTCGTTGTTGAGGCAGCCGTCGCCGGGCGAAGCCTTGAAGAGGTTGATGACGGGCGCATGCTGAAGGGATTTATGCTGACGATAAAAATCTGTGGATTGACGACATTGGATGACGCGCGATTTGCCGTGGAGCAGGGGGCCACTTACCTGGGATTCGTGCTTTACCGGCAGTCGCCACGCTCGGTGACGCCGAAGCATCTGAACCGGATCATCTCGAAACTGCCACGGGGCGTGCGCGCCGTGGGCGTGTTTGTGAACGAGGATCCGGCCGTCGTTCGTCAGGTGGTGGACGATTGCGGGCTGTACGCGATTCAGCTGCACGGGGACGAAGCTCCCGAGGGGTTTACGGGGATGCCTGTGCCGATCTGGCGCGCGGTCCGGATGAAGGAGGGCGTGTGGCTCCCGAATCCTGAAGGCTGGCGACCGGAGTTGTATGTGATGGATGCCGCGAGCGAGGGGTACGGCGGCAGCGGTGTCGCCGTGGATTGGGAGGCGGCGGCGGGGTTTGCCGCGCAACACCGCTCTCTCCTGGCAGGCGGGCTTACCCCTGAAAACGTGGGAGAGGCGATCGAGAAGGTCCACCCGGCCGGGGTCGATGTCTCCAGCGGCGTGGAACTCTCGCCGGGACGAAAAGACCATAAGAAGATACTGGAGTTCATCTACGCGGCGCAGAAAGCGGCGAAGTATGCGATGAAGGATGAAGCCTGAGCGCAGGTTCAGGCGGGGAGAGGATCATGGCTGAGCACAGGACGGTGGATATGATGCAGGTGCCCGATGCGATGGGGCACTTTGGGATATATGGCGGCCGTTACGTCGCGGAGACGTTGATGCCGGCGCTGATTGAAGTGGAGTCGGCGTACCGTTCGGCCCAGGCCGATCCCGGGTTCGAGGCGGAGTTCCGGAGCATGCTACGGCATTATGTGGGGCGTCCGTCCCCGCTCTACCTGGCTCCGCGTCTGACCGAGGCCTTCGGGGGGGCGAAAGTCTACCTCAAGCGTGAAGACCTCAACCATACCGGGGCCCACAAGATCAACAACACGCTGGGCCAGGCGATTCTGGCGCGCCGCATGGGCAAGCGGAAACTCATGGCCGAGACCGGCGCCGGCCAGCATGGCGTGGCGACGGCGACTGTGGCGGCCCGGTTCGGCATGGCCTGCGATGTCTACATGGGCGAGGAGGACATCCGCCGTCAGGCGCCGAACGTCAAACGGATGAACCTTCTCGGAGCCCGTGTCATCCCGGTGACCAGCGGGACCCGGACGCTGAAGGATGCCATGAGCGAGGCCATACGGGCCTGGGTGGCTGAAGTGGAAGAGACCTTCTACGTCATCGGCACCGTGGCCGGACCGCATCCCTATCCGGTGATGGTTCGCGATTTTCAGAGCGTCATCGGACGTGAAGCGCGCGAGCAGATTCTGGAGCAGGAGCATCGACTGCCGGAGATGGTCATCGCCTGCGTGGGTGGGGGGAGCAATGCGGCGGGTATCTTCTACCCGTTTCTGGGCGACACGACCGTCAGGATGGTGGGTGTCGAGGCGGCGGGGCTGGGGCTCGAGACCGGCTTCCATGCGATGAGCATCGGAGCAGGTCGGGCCGGCATTCTGCATGGCAACAAGTCCTATGTGCTGCAGGACCGCGAGGGCCAGATTCACAATGCGCATTCGCTCAGTGCCGGGCTGGATTATCCAGGCGTGGGGCCGGAACACGCGCTATGGGCCGACCTCAAGCGGGTCGAATACGCCGGCATTACCGACCGCGAGGCGGTCGATGCGTTTCATCAGTTGGCCTTGCTGGAGGGGATCATTCCCGCGCTGGAGTCGAGCCATGCCCTTGCCGAAGGACGCAAGCGGGCGAAGGCCGTGGGCAGGGACGGGATCATTCTGATCTGTCTGTCGGGCAGGGGGGACAAGGATCTGGAGAGCGTGCTTGCCTATGATGAGGAGCACGGCAAGAGGGTGGAGCCGATATGAACCGCATTGGACGCACATTCGAGCGACTTCAGAGCGAAGGGCGCAAAGCACTGGTCGGTTTTCTGATGGCCGGCGATCCGGACCTGCGCGCTTCCGAACAAGACTGCCGTACGGTGCTCGACAACGGGGTGGACATCCTCGAACTAGGGGTTCCCTTTTCCGACCCCACCGCGGATGGACCTGTGATCCAGGCCGCCGGGCAGCGGGCCCTGGCGGCGGGGACGACCCTTGATCAGGTGCTGGGAATGGCGGCCCGTCTGCGCAATGACTATGAGGCGCCGATTGTCCTCTTCGGTTACGTCAATCCGCTGTTCAGCCATGGTTATGCGAGGGTCTGCGAGGAGGCGGCCGGGGCAGGGGTGGATGCCTTGCTGGTGGTCGATCTGCCGTTCGAAGAGAGCGGCGAGCTGCGCGAGCCGCTGGACCGGAACGGGCTGGATTTCATCACGCTGGTCGCTCCGACAACACCGGAGAACCGGTTGCGGATGATCCTTAAGGAGGCCCGGGGCTTTGTGTATTACATCATGGTCAAGGGCGTCACCGGGACACGGGCGGCCCTGGCCGGGGATGTGTCGCAGCATCTGGCACGGCTGAAGAGATGCACCACACTGCCGGTGGCCGCCGGCTTTGGCGTCAGCAGCGGGCTGCAGGCCCGTGAGGCGGCTCAGTATGCCGAGGGGGTTGTGGTGGGCAGTGCCTTGGTGAAAGCGGCCCAGGAAAAACGCCTGGCCGAGTTCGTTCGCGAACTCCGCCAGGCGTTGGACTCATCCGGTTGACGGGGCGCCTATTTGAGGCGCACTTCCTTGCCGCTGGCCGAGGACGCATACACGGCGTCCAGGATGCGCTGAACCACCAGCGATTGGTCCATCGTGCAGAGCGGTTTGTCCTTGCCGAGAATGGCGTCAAGCCAGTTGGCCTGACGGTTCTCGTAGCGGTGTGGAATCTTTACGTTCTGAGGGGCCACCACCTCGTACTCACCCGTCCGCTTGGCCTGGCGGAAGAGCTTGAGGGGGGCGAGTGAGGCACCGGCTTTGGTTCCGTAGAGCTCCACGTTATTGCGATCACCCTGTTCCTGGTGAAGGACCCAGGAGACGTTCAGTTCCAACGTTGCCTGGTTGCGGAACTTGATGAGGGCGGTGGCGAAATCCTCGACATCGAACTTGAGCTTGGCATTGCGGTCGGATTTGCCCCAGCCGCCTTCGCCGATGCCCCGATGTCCGAACTTGCCATAGACCTGTCCGCTGACCGAGACGGGTTCCCAGTTGTCGATCAGGTGCAGGGCGAGGTCCAGGAAGTGCACGCCGATATCCAGCATGCAGCCGCCGCCGGAAAGCTGCTTGTTGACGAACCAGGTCCCGAACTTGGGGGAGCCCGCGCGGCGATACCAGAACGCCTTGGTATGATAGATTTCGCCCAGTTCGCCGCGGTCGACGATGGCCTTCAGCGACTGCGAGTCCTGGCGATAGCGCTGGTTCATGCCGAGCATGAGGACTTTCTTGCTGCGTTTGGCGGTATCCACCACCTGCTTCGCCTCCGCGTAGCTCAAAGCAAAAGGCTTGTCGAGCAGGACATGCTTGCCGGCCTGGAGCGCAGCCAGACTGACGGGCGCGTGAAGCGCGTTGGGCAGGGCGATGGCGACGGCATCCAGATCGGGATCCGCCACGAGGTCCTGCCACTTTTCATAGGTCTTGGCGATGGAGTGCTTCTTCTGGAGAGCGTCCCGACGTTCGGGGTTGATCTCGGCCACGGCCGCCACGGCGGCGCCGGCGTAGCGGTTAATGGCGCCACAGTGATCGTCGGCGATGGCGCCGGCACCAATCATTCCTACTTTGATGGTCATGCTTTTGTTTCCTGAAGAGGTTGGGCAAGGGCCGTTTTGCCCGTGCCACGGTAAGGGTGGATTTAGCGTCCGAGTTTGCGGATGTTTTCGATACAGGTCTTGGCGCTCTCCATCGGGCCGATGGCGAACTGCTCCTGCTCGACGATGTACCATTTCACGACGGTTTCCTTCTCGAGGATGTCGAAGATCTCCGCCCATTTCACCGAGCCTTCGCCCACGGCGGCTTTGGGATTGTTCGGGCTGAACTCCTTCACATGCACGGCCTCGAGGCGCTTGCTGTACTTGCGCAGAATGGCGGGCACATCCTGCCCGGCGCAGGTCGCCCAGCCGATGTCCAACTGCACCAGGAAGTCCGTCGGCGTCTCGGCGAACATGCGGTCAAACTTGGTCACGCCGTTTTCGAGATCAAACTCGTGGGTGTGGTTGTGGAAACCGACACGCATCCCGGCCGCCTTGGCACGCACGTGCGCCGCGTTCAGACGGGCAATGGTCTGGGTCATGTTGGCCAGGTCGGCGCCGGGAACAATCAGGCGATCATTGCCGAGGATCTTGTTCATGGCAACGGTCTGGTTGAAGGCGTCGCCTTCCAAGGCGTCCAACCCAAGATGCGCGCCCGCACAACGCAGACCGCATTCATCGAGCAGCTTGCGCAGGGCGGTGCCGTCGAGGCCGTAGTAACCGGCGAATTCGACGCCCTCGTATCCCATGGCGGCGACCTTGCGCAGTGTTCCCGGAACGTCCTTGGGCGCGACGTCACGCAAGGAATACAGTTGGATGGCGACGGGTATCTTGTTTTTCGGCATGTCTATCTCTCCTGAATACAGGTTGTTGAAGTGTTACAGGCACCCGGCACGGCCGCCAGCGGCCGATCACGGGACGCCCACTCTTTTACTGCGTTGACACTAGATCAAAGTGCGCCCATAAAACAACAAAAACAATGCGTTTTGTGGACCTCAGAAGTGCAGGATCCGGAAGATCCTAGTGGGCAGGCTTGATTCAAATGGATGTCGTGATGCGATGGCGATCGTGGTTTGGCATTGGCCTGGTGGCGCTTGTTGTGACGGGGTGCGTCAGCATCCGCCCGCCGCGCGGATCGCATCCTGTGGAACGTCGTCTTCTGACGACGGGCTATTGTCCGTGTCGGCAATGCTGCGGGTGGGGAAGGAATTGGCTGGGGCGTCCCGTGTATGCGGCCGGTCCACTGAAGGGACAAAGGAAGGTCCTGGGAATGACGGCCAGCGGGTCACAGGCACGGCATGGCACCGTCGCCGCCGATACTCTGCGGTATCCGTTTGGAACCATTCTCTACATCGAAGGGTATGGCTACGGGCGGGTTGAAGACCGTGGTGGCGCCATCAAAGGAGATCACATTGACCTTTTTTTCAAGTCTCATGAGAAGGCTTTGGAGTGGGGCCGTCGCCATAAGCGGGTATTGATCTGGTTCCGATAAGTGAAAGGAGGGCTGCTTGTGACTAAGAAGAACCTGAATGCGTGGATGCGCGGTGAGATCAAGGATTGGGAGCAGGAAGGGTTGATCTCCGGGAGTCAGGCTGAACAGCTGGCGGTTCGCTATCCCCTGGCCGGGGCGAGCCTGCCCTGGGGGGCGATCGTTTTCTCCAGTCTCGGTGCGGTGATCGTTGGCCTCGGGGTGATTCTGCTGCTGGCGTACAATTGGGCCGCCCTCCCGAAGTTTGGGAAACTGGGCATTATTCTGGCCGCCCTGGTCGGGACCCACGCCGTGGGGATCAAGTTTGTGCTCGGCGACCAACGGTACCGCGCGTTGGGCGAGGGGATTGGTCTGCTTGGAACGATGCTGTTCGGCGCGGGGATTTTCCTGGTGGCCCAGATTTACCATATCGACGAACACTTCCCGAACGCGTTCCTCATCTGGGCGGTCGGCGCGCTTCTGATGGGGCTGGCCCTTCAGTCCATCCCCCAGGCGATTCTGGCGGCGGTCTTGTTGACCGTCTGGAGCGGCACCGAGCGGTTGGCCTTTGATTGCCCGATGTGGATGGCCCCGGTGGTGGTGGCCCTGGTACTGGCGCCTCAGGCCTATGTGAAGCGGTCGCGAGTCCTGACCGCCGTGGTGATCCCTGCATTCCTGCTCTGTTACGCGTTTGCGTTGCCGAGCGGCTACCACTCGCCCTGGTTGACCTTTTCAACACTGCTGAGCCTGTCGGCGATCCTGATCGCCAAGTCATACCTGGTGCGGCAGTTCGGGACGTTTCGTGAATCCGGCGCTGTCCTGGGGGTGTATGGATGGGCGGTCTTCTTCCTGATGCTTTTCCTGATGAGTTTCCCGGGGATGGCGCGAACATTTTTCGATTGGAAACGGGACGAGCTGGCCTGGGAGCATTACGTCTATTGGATCATTCCGCTCGCGGGATGCCTGTCCACCTGGTTATTGGTCGCGCGTGAGGAGCTGCTGGGAGCGCTGACGCGTGAGTCGGATGATCCGGGCTTGGAACTCTACCTGGTTCCGCTGACCGTCATCCTGGGGCTTTGCGATATCTTCTATCTCCGGCACGTCGGGGGGTGGGCGGTGGCCGGGCCGTTCAATCTGGTCCTGATCGGGCTTGCGGCGGCGCTGATGGCACAGGGCTGCCGGGAGGGATTGATGAAACCCACTTTTCTGGGCTCCCTGTTGTTGGTGGCCGTCGTGGTGGCTCGCTACTTTGATCTTTTCGAGAGTCTTCTCGTAAGAGGTCTCGTATTTCTGGGTGTGGGCGCGATATTGCTGACCGAAGGCGTCCTGTATGCAAGGTCGCGACGCCAGAAGACGGGAGGGAGGACCTGATGAAAAAAGGCTTGATCATCGTGGCGGCAGGTCTGCAGTTCTTTGTGTTGGTTTACATGGCCGGGGAACGCGAATGGGTGGTTCGAAACGGGCGGACGGTATTTCTCCGGACCATGCCGATCGATCCGCGTGACCCGTTCCGGGGCGACTATGTCCGATTGGATTACGAGGTCAATCATGTGGCCACCAATCGGTTGCAGGGGGGACTGGCGGACCTCAAGACTGGCGTGAAAGGCCGGCGGGTCTATGCCAGTCTGGTGGAGAAGCCGGGTGGGGTGGCGGGGTTGGATGTTTTGTCCGACCGGGTTCCTGAGCAAGGGTTTTTCATTCGAGGTCGCACCGAACGATCCTACATTGGGGACACCCTTCCCGTGCGGTACGGGATTGAAGCGTTTTTCGTCGAGCAACAGCAGGGGCGGGTTCTGGAGGATGGACGTCGAAGAGGAGAGGTTCAAGTGCCACTGGAGATGGAGGTGGCGATTGGCGGCAAAGGGATGGCTGTGTTGAAGGGGTATCGCTGGTGTCCGCTCGGTATCGGACTCAAGTTGGAGAATGGTACCAATCGGTTGGTGCGGAGTGTGACGGTTCAATTGATGAATGTCTCATCCAATGACCTGGCGATTGTCGATATGCCGGGCGGCGGGTCCCTGACGCTGGAGCCTGATCGTTTCAGGAACTGGGGTGAGAGGGAATGGTCATGGGTGGGGCCGAAGGAGCCCGGCGTGGCGGTCTCGGATGCCAACGTGGTGGTCCTGAAGCCCAACGAGGTCCATGAGATACGCGTGGATCTCGAGCGGCCCGAATGGTTTGTGACGAAGCCCGGGTCTGAGCCGAAGAGCCTGGCTGGCCTTGATTGGGGAGCGATGTTCAGGCTGGTTTACCGGTCGCCGTCAGCGGACGACTGCAGGCAACTCAAGCAAGGACATCTGATCTGGCAGGGCGAGTTGATGAGCCGTGCGTTCGGCGGTGGCCGGGTGGACTAGAGTCCTTTCCGAAAAACAGATACGTTTTACGTGTATGTTCATCGAGGTCGCACGGGGGTCTCACCCGTAGCCTTTTCTCTTTGTTCGCTTGCTCAGCGACCGGGGCGACGGGGTGGAAACTCGTGCCACGGTGGGTTGCGGGCGATAGCCTGCCTTGGGAACATTCATGACATCAATATTGATTTGGAACGGGGTGCCCACGACCTGCGGCGTGAAGACGGGTTGACCCGTTGCTGATGTCGTGGCAGACTTCGCCTCAAATCCGTGGCCGTGCGGATAGACAAATGCAAGAGGGGAGAGAGAATGAGCCGCCAAGAGAACGCTGAGACCTCTGTCACTGACTACGCCGCTAGGGGAGCCTACCTTCGAGGCAAAGCCCGAACTAAAGCGCGCGATACTGTCCAACCCATTGTTGCCGCCGAGGAAAACCTTGAATCTGCAGAAGATGCTCCAGGTACCGCCATAGAAAGGGGAAGCGGGAACATGGACTCCCGACAAAAGATCCTGGCCGCCGGTGCCGCCCGCGCCGCTGCCCTGGCCGCTCTATCTGGACTGGACGACCACGCCCGCGCTGCCGCCCTGGCCGCTGCCAACAAGGCCTATGACGAAGCTCTTGCTGCTGCCAAAGGTGGGAAAATCTCGCCGCCATGATCAGGACATCTGGGGTGGATGTGTCTCACAATAGGTGAGGGTGATGCCGTGGGGCAGGTATGGTTACGTAAGGATGGCGGAGGGGGTGGGATTTGAATGCGCCAGAGGCGCACAAGCCCCCTTGGGGCGCAGCTTTACCCGCCGACGGCGGGCCCCGTATGCCGCTGGTCTTTGAGCCACTGGCGGCCGGCTCCCGACTTCAGAAATACTTCGCGCTTTCTCGCCGTGGCATAGTCGGGATGAATTTCGGTATATTGGACGGTAAACCTACCGAGCAGTCGTCCCCCTTTGGTATGGGCGCTTTGGTGCTCCCTCACCCGTCTGGGGAGGTCATTGGTGATCCCAACGTAGTGCTTTTGTGTTTGAATCGATTCGAGAACATAGACGGTGACCATCGTCTGTCTCCGAGTCATTGCCCAAGCAAAGATAAAAGAATGGCGGAGGGGGTGGGATTTGAACCCACGATGCCTTGCGGCATACATGATTTCGAGTCATGCGCATTCAACCGGGCTCTGCCACCCCTCCAAGGGTTCACTATCAACGTCTTATGCGAATCCGGTAAGCCTTCGCGCCTAACGTTTGCGCCAATTGTGGGCCGGCCTTCTGACCCTCTTCGGCAAAAGGTCAACGCACGACACGCAATAGACAAGCGCCGAAAATAATCGAGCGAAGCATCATTGTCAACGGGAAGAAATGGGGCTGCGAGAGAAAGAGTTGCGGATTTCGGGGAAAAGAATCGAGCGAAGCTCCTGGTCTTTCCTCAATCATGCTCCTCAATTGCTCTGCGGCTCGCCGGAGTCTCGCCCTCCAAGGATAGGATCGGATTGTGACGGCTGCGCGTGACGAGGGCGTCCCGGCTCCAGAGAAAGGTGCAAGGCACTCTGGAGACGGCTGGCCAACTGCTTTTCGCAAATAGAGCACATCATGTTTTCCACTAAGGAAAAATACTGACTCAAAGATCAGTGTTTCACCCGATATCTTTCCCGTCCTCCTTCTGCTATCCGTGTGACCATCAATGTGGGAAACCACATAAGGGCTGGCGGAAACCAAGGAGGATAGCGACGTGGAACAA
>CAYOIT010000036.1:0-25694 GCA_964404035.1 uncultured Verrucomicrobiota bacterium
TGAGCATCAAGGCGGCGAGCGTTCCTGACGAGGAGTTTGTCGTCAAGGACGAGATGCTGGAAGGGCTGCGGCCGGGCGAGGATCTGGTGGATCTGGCCGGTGCGTTTGACGCGGCTTTTGGAGCCAGGGACGAGGAATGGCATCCGGGCGACAAGTCCGGCGGGGGTGACTCCAAGAAGTAATTCCACTTCTCGGGAAGACTGTATGGGGCGCTCCGGACTGACAACGGCGCGCCTCTTTTCTTTTTAAGGGAGCAGGGCGAACGATGCAAAACGTGATTGAGGTGTTGAGGGAACGCGGCTTGTTTGACGCGGTGACCAGTCCCGACATGGCCAAACTGGTGGAAACCCCGACGACGGTCTATGCCGGGTTCGATCCGACGTCCAGCAGCCTGCAGGTGGGCAACTTTGTGACCATCATGGGCCTGGCGCATTTCCAGCGCTGTGGGCACAAGGTCATTGCGCTGGCAGGCGGGGCGACGGGGATGATTGGCGACCCTTCCGGCAAGGCGAACGAACGCAAGCTGTTATCGGTCGAGGAGGTGCAGCATAACCTCGAGGGGGTCCGCGAGAACCTGTCCCGGTTCCTCGATTTTGACCATCCCACCGCACCGGCACGGATTGTCAACAACTACGACTGGATGAGCGCCTTCTCATTCATCGATTTCCTGCGCGATGTGGGGAAGCATTTCCGAATGGGCGTCATGCTGGGCAAGGAAAGCGTCAAAGCCCGGATGGAAAGCGAAACCGGAATGAGCTATTGCGAATTCAGCTATCAGCTTATTCAGGCCTACGACTTTCTGCATTTGTTCGATACGGCCGCCTGCCGGGTGCAGATCGGCGGCTCGGATCAGTGGGGCAACATCACCGCGGGAGTGGACCTGGTTCACAAGCTTCGCGGGACGGAAGTGTACGGCCTGACGTTCCCGATTATCTGCGACAGCAGCGGGCAGAAGTTCGGCAAGACGGCGGGCAACGCGATTTATCTCGATGCGGCCCGTACCTCCTACTACGACTTCTACCAGTTCTTTATTCGAACCGAGGACGCGGACGTGGTTCGTTTCCTGAAGATCTTCACGTTCCTGCCGTTGTCCGAGATCGAGGAGTTGCGCCAGGAGATGCTGAAGGATCCCGGGAGGCGGGCCGCGCAGCGGAAACTGGCCGAGGAACTGACGCGAACGGTCCATGGTGCGGCCGGTCTCGCCGTCGCCCAGCGTGCCAGCGAGGTGCTTTTCGGCGGATCGTTCGAGGGGCTCAAGGCGGATGACCTGACCACTATTTTCGCCCATGTGCCCTCCATCGAGATGACGGCGGAGCGCTTGCGCGACGCGACACTGATCGACGTGGCGGCGGCCAGCGGTCTCTGCAAGAGCAAGGGTGAGGCCCGGCGGCTCCTGACCGAAGGAGGGTTCTACGTGAACAACACGCGCCTTTCGGATGTGGGAGCCAAGGTCAGTGGGGACATGCTGGTGGATGGACGTGTGATGGTGTTACGGGCGGGTAAGAAGAACTACTGCCTCGTCAAAACGGTCTGATTATGAGTGTCGATTGGATAGTGGTGGCAGGGGCGCGGGAGCACAATCTCCAGAACATTACCGTTCGGATTCCCCGCAACCAGCTCACGGTGATCACCGGATTGAGCGGGTCGGGGAAGTCGTCGCTGGCGTTCGACACGCTTTTTGCAGAAGGCCAGCGGCGCTACGTGGAGAGTCTTTCGGCGTATGTCCGCCAGTTTCTGGACCAGATGCAGAAACCGGACGTCGACTATGTCGAGGGGCTGTCGCCGGCGATCTCCATCGAGCAACGGACGGCGGGGTCCAACCCGCGGTCGATCGTCGCCACGAGTACGGAGATTCACGACTATCTTCGGTTGCTGTTCGCCAATGTCGGTCATCCGCACTGTCCGCATTGCGACCGGCCGGTTTCCGGACAACCGCCGGACGTCATTGTCGATCAACTCCTGAGAATGCCTGCCCGCACGAAAGTGGTCCTGCTGGCCCCGCTCGTCAAAGGCAAGAAGGGCGCCCAGGAGGGCGTTTTCGAGGCCGTCCGGAAACAGGGGTTCGTGCGGGTGCGGGTCGATGGGGAGATGCATGAGGTTGAGCAGGTTCCCACCCTGGATAAAAAGCGCGCACACAGTGTCGATGTCGTCGTGGACCGGCTGGTCATCACGGCCAAGATCCGCACCCGTCTCACGGATTCCGTGGAGTTGGCGCTCAAGCACGGCGAGGGGGTGCTTGTGGCGCTGACGCAAGGCGAGCAGGAAACCGGCTGGTCTGAAAAACTATATTCAGAGAAGTGCGCCTGCCCGGAGTGCGGTGTAAGCTTCGAGAAGCTCTCGGCCCGGCATTTTTCATTCAACAGCCCGTATGGGGCCTGTCCGGAGTGCTCGGGACTGGGGAGTAAACTTGTCTTCGACGAAGGATTACTCGTCCCCAATCACGATCTTTCGATTGAGGCCGGTGCCATCCCGGCATGGCGGCGGGGCGGGCGCAGGCTGATCATCTACTACAAGGGACTGTTGCGGGCGGTGGCGAAGCATCTTGAGTTCAGCCTTGAGACGCCCTTCAAGGACTTGTCGGTGGAGATCAGGAAGATCCTGCTCCACGGTTCCGGCGAAGATGCGATGGAGTTCGGGTATTGGCGTGGGGGAACGTATCACCGCCAGCAACGGCCTTTCGAAGGGGTTGTTCCGAATCTCATGCGCCGGTACGAGGAGACCGAAAGCGACTTCACGCGTCAGCGTTTGCGCGACTACATGAGCCGGCAACCGTGTCCCAGTTGCCGGGGAGCGCGCTTGAAGCCGGAGGTGCTCGCCTGCACGGTGGGCGACAAATCCATTGTCGACATCACGCGGTTCTCGGTGCGAGGGTCCCTGGAGTTTCTGGATGGGCTGAAACTGACGGAGCAGGAAAGCAAGATCGCCGGCGAAGTCCTCAAGGAGATTCGCGAACGCCTGCGTTTCCTCGCGGATGTGGGGCTGGATTATCTGACCCTCGACCGCGAGAGCGGTTCGCTGTCGGGAGGTGAGGCTCAGCGCATCCGGCTGGCGACACAGATCGGGTCCCGACTTGTCGGGGTGCTCTACGTGCTCGATGAACCCAGTATTGGGTTGCATCACCGTGACAACGAACGACTGATCAGCACGCTCAAACACCTGCGCGATGTGGGAAATACAGTCGTGGTCGTGGAGCATGACGAAGCCACGATCCGCCAGTCCGACTACGTGATCGATCTGGGGCCGGGGGCCGGGCGACATGGCGGCCGTGTGACCCATCAGGGCACGGTTCCGGAATTGCTGGCCAACCCGAAGTCGTTGACGGCGAAGTACTTGAATGGCGAGCTTAAGATCGGGATCCCTCCGCAGCGCAAGCAACCCGGGGAAGACTGGCTGCAGATTCAGGGGTGCACGGAGAACAATCTTAAGAACATCAATGTCAAGATTCCTCTGGGACTTCTGGTTTGTGTGACGGGCGTCTCGGGCAGCGGCAAGAGCACGTTGGTCGACGATATTCTCCGGCGGGCGTTGGCCCGTCGACTGCACGGCGCACGGGACATTCCGGGTGCGCATCGCCGCATTCTGGGGGTGGAGAAACTGGACAAGGTGATCGTGATCGACCAGTCGCCGATCGGTCGTACGCCCCGCAGCAACCCGGCCACCTATACCGGGGCGTTCGCGCCGATCCGGGATCTGTTCGCGGCCTTGCCCATGGCCAAGGTGCGCGGCTACGGGCCCGGCCGTTTCAGTTTCAATGTCAAAGGGGGACGGTGCGAACGCTGCAAAGGGGATGGCATCATCCGCCTTGAGATGCATTTTCTTCCCGATGTCTATGTCACTTGTGAACAGTGCCAGGGCTGGCGTTACAATCGCGAGACGCTGGAAGTCAGGTACAGCGGCAAGAACATCGCCGAGGTCCTGAGCATGACCATCGATGATGCGCTTGAATTCTTTCGCCATATCCCCGCGATCGAGAGGAAATTGCGGACCCTCTCGGAAGTGGGGTTGGGGTACATTCAACTGGGGCAGGCGGCCACGACCCTTTCCGGCGGTGAGGCCCAGCGCATGAAACTGGCCACGGAACTGAGCCGCACGGCGACCGGGCGGACGCTGTACCTGCTCGATGAGCCGACCACGGGCCTACATTTTGCCGACATTGAGAGGTTGATGCATGTGCTTGAGCGGCTGCGGGATGCGGGGAATACCGTGCTCGTGATCGAACATAATCTCGACGTGATCAAACGCGGGGATTACATTATTGATCTCGGCCCCGAGGGTGGCGATGAAGGGGGGCGGATCGTGGTGGAAGGTTCCCCGGAAGTCGTGGCGCGATGCGACGGTTCCTACACGGGGCAGGCGTTGCGGCTTCACATGGAGGACGGATGATCCGGAGATTTCTGTGCGGACTTCTGGCGGCGGTCTTGGCGGCGGGAGCGGCCGGCGCCGATGAACCCGCTCCATCACTTGGGGTTGCCAAAACGGCGGTTGAGGACGGGTTCTACGATCTTGCCCAGAAACAGCTGGAGGCCTTTATCCGTTCGAAGGGCCGCTCTTCGCCCGAGGGCACCGAGGCGGTCATCCTTCTGGCTCAGACGCTATGGGGGCAGGGCAGCTATGAGGCGATGCTCAAGCTGATCGGCGACGATGCCGGCAAGCTCAAGGGGGCCGAGGCAGGCGCGCTGGTCTACTGGCATGCGGTGGCTCAGTACGAACTGGGACGATGGGACAAGGCCCTGTCTGAACTCGAAGGCTTCGCTGAACGCTATCCTCAAAGTCTCCAGAGTCTGAAAGTGGCGCGTTTGGAGGCTTGGTGTCAACTCAAGGCCGGGCGTCCCGAAGCCGCCCTCAAAGCCTTTTCAGATTTCGACCGGCAGTACGGCAGTACCGCGGACGGCCTGGCCAATCTGTTGGATTGGGGACAGGCTTTGCTGGGCAGCGGCGATCCGGCCGGCGCGAAAGAGATTCTTGAGAAACTCGGGGCTCGAACTCCGGAGGCCCCGGAGGTTCAGGAAGGCAAGTTGTGGCTGGCACAGGTTCTGATTCGCGAAGGCAGGTGGGAGACGGCCTGGAATCTGTTGAGTCTGCTGGCCAACGACACCGGGTTCAGGGTTGACCGCCGTGCCCGGGCCTGGTTGGCCCTGAGCGAGGTCAATGCCGCCCAGACCAACCTTGAGGCCGCGGTGACCTCGGCCGCGAAAGGGGTGGAGCTTGCCCCCACACAACTGATCAGGAATCGCGGACGGGCGTTGCAGGGGCGCTGGCTCATCAGGCTGGGCAAGTTGGGCGAGGGGGCTGCGCTCTTGCGGGCCGTCATTGCCGCGGCACCCGCTGATCCGCTGTCCGGAGAACTGCAGCTGGAACTGGCCAAGGCCTATCTCGATCAGAACCAGAACGACAAAGCGGTTGAAGAATACCAGTACTATCTGGAGACCTTCACCAACGCCGAAGGGCAGATTCGGGCCCTGAAGGGACGCGGTCTTGCCTTGTGGGCGTTGAAACGGTACGCCGAAACCGCGACGGTGTTTGAGAAAGCGGCGGGATTGGTGAAGGATCCGCTGGAACGCGAACAATGCTTGATCAAGGCGTCCGATGCGTTGTTTGCCAATGGCCAGTATAAACTCGCCGGTGAGGCGTATGAACGGATTCTGACCGAATTCCCGCACACACCCCGCACCCCTCAAACGCTGTTCCAAATGGCGGAGAGCCTGGGCCGCCAGGGGGAGTGGGCCAAGGCCGAGGAGCGCTTCCGCACCCTTACGCGCCGCTACTCGGACAGTCCGCTGGCCGAACGTGCCCTGATGAGGATGGCCGAACTCAAGGAGGAGCAGGGACCGACTTCGATGCGGGAGGCGCTGGAGGCGTATCGGGAGGTTATGGAGGTTTTCCCCAACGGCACCCTCTACCCGGAGTCGTTGTACCGGCATGGTCTGGTCTCCTACCAGTTGCTGCAGTTTGAGGAAGCGCTCAAGGATTTCAGCCGGGTGGTGGACGAGTTCGCCGGCAGTCGCGTGGCGCCGCAGGCTTTCTTCATGCGCGGCCGGTCGCTTTACATGATGGGCCGGGAGGACGAGGCGCTCGCGGTGGGGAAGAGCTTCATCGAACGCTATCCCGATACCGAATGGACCTCGACCGTGATGTTCTGGCTGGGGGAATACGGGTTCAACCACGGGGCCTATGCGGATGCCGAGAAGCAGTTCACGGCATTGGCGGCCCGGTACCCCAAAGACGTGCTGGCTGACCAGGCTCTGCTCTGGGCGGGACGCGCGGCGATGAAGCAGAAGGAGTATCTGCGGGCGACCGACATCTTTGCCCGCCTGGCTGAAACCTATCCCGAGAGCCCCCGGATGGCGGAGGTCAGGTTCCTGCAGGGCGACGTCCTGAGCGAGCTGGGTGAATTCTCAAGGGCCATCGTGGTCTTTGACGAGCTGATCGCGAAATATGCCGGCAGCCCGCTGGTCAGCGCCGCCTGGGGCCGCAAGGGGGATTGCCAGTTTACGCTGGGGGCGAGCGATGCCAAACGGTATAGTGAAGCGATGCAGTCCTATCGCTCGGTGGCCAAGAGCCCGGGCGTAACCTTCGATCTCGAACTGCAGGCCGATTACAAGATCGGCCGGTGCCTGGACAAGCTGGGACGGAAAGCCGAGGCCTTCGAGCAGTATTACACCCGCGTTGTGGCGCGGTACCTGGAGCCCGATGAGCGGCCGCTCGAGGTGAGTATGGCGGCGGCGGTCTGGTTTACCAAGGCGGCTTTTGCGGCGACGGATATTCTTGAAGCGGACAAGAACTGGCGGCGAGCCGTTCGGGTCCTGGAGCGGGTGGTCAATGCACGGGTCCCTGCGGCGCGCGACGCCCAGGAGCGGATTGACCGGATACGAACCGAACACTGGGTCTGGTGAGGTGACGAAGTATGTTTGAGCTTATACAACTGGGCGGCGTGGTGGCTTGGATCATCCTGGCCTGCGGGGTCATGGCGTGTGTGGTCTTCGGCGAGCGCGTCCTGCATCTGCACCGGGCCCGGATCAAGTCTGAGGACTTCATCGCGGGCATCTGCAACAATCTCAAGCGCGGTAATGTGGATGAAGCCCTGGCGATCTGTGACGATACGCCCGGTCCCGTGGCGGGAATCGTCAGGGTGGCGATCCTCAACCGGAACAGTGACAAGGAAACGATCCGATCCGCCATCGAGACCACGGGGCGGACGGAAATCGCCCGGATGGAGCGGCGTCTGGCGACCCTGGCCACGGTGGCGCAGGTGGCTCCCATTTTCGGTCTTTTGGGAACCGTGCTCGGAATGATCAAGAGCCTTCAAATCATGAAGGCGCAGGCGCCCTTGGTTCAGTCGGCAGACGTTATGACCGGCCTGATGCAGGCCTTGGTGACGACGGCCGTGGGGCTGGCGGTTGCGGCACCCTGTTATGTGGCGTTCAATTTCCTCGTGGGCAAGGTGGAAAAGATCGTGATCGATATGGAGCGATCGGCCTCCGATATTCTGGCGTTCCTGACGAGTGGACAGGCGCCCGTTCCGCCGTCGCGTGAAGAGGGCAAAGAATGATCCAGAGCCCGGATCAGCGCACGATCGGCTGGTATGTGCATGGGTTCAGGCGGTATCGGCCTGAAAACAGGCTGAACCGGGGTCTGGTTTCGTGCGCGCCATGGGTCTCGCTCGGCCTGCTCGTGGCGATGTACCTGTACTTCCTGGCGCCCAATGTCCTGCAGCCCGGGATAGCCGTCCAGTTGCCGGAAGCGCCGTTTACGGATGGCCGTCATTACGGGCACAACATGGTGTTGTTGTCGCTGCCGGTCGCCGGCCGCACCGACCGCGAGGAGATTGTTTTTTTTGATGATGATCGGTATCTGGAGCGGGACCATGGGCAGATGGACGCCTTGCGCATTGCCTTGGCCAAGGCGCGTCGCGAAAAAGCCGGCTTGCCCTTGGTGGTCGAGGCCGATCAGGCGGTGCGGCATGCCACCATCGTGAGGGTGTTTGATATGGCCTCGGAGGCGGGATTCAGGGAAGTCAACCTGGCGACGCGGCCCTCGGAGAAATAGGAACGATGACGCGCAATCCCTATGTCATCCGGTTGTCCTGGAAAAACGCCTTGCTGTCGGTGCTGGTGACGGTCGGCCTTTGGGGGGTGCCCTGGCTCATGTGGCCCACCGCCCCGATCGAAGCCGCGATCGTACGGCGTCCGGCGCCCGTGATCCGTTACGTTCGCGCGGCGGAGGGGCTGGAGGGAGCGGCCTGGTCGCCTGTGGTCTTTCCGCTGCCGACCAAGGACGGCTTCAGCAAGAAAGCGGTGGCGCTGGAATCCGGGCCCGGCATGGTGTCGTTGTTGAAGCCGCGAGTATCGGAGGCGGCGTACCTTCAGATGCCGTCCGAGAGAAGCGAGGCGGCGGAGGTCGGCCTTCTGACGGTCAAGGAGGAAGTGGCGTTTCGCCCCCAGGCAGCCGCTCAGACGGTGGCCGTGCCGGTGGTTTCCAGCCGGCCCGACGGTATCCAGGTCGATTGGGATGAGTCGCTTGCCGAACGGAAATGTGAGGCGCCGGGGTTGCAGCGCATCCAGCTGGTGGACGGCAGTCCGTCGTGGATCACGGTGACGGCCCACGTCGAGCTTGATCGTCTGGGCCGGGTTCAGCATGTGTTTCTGGATAACTCGTGCGGGCTGACGAATGTGGATGGCTTGATTGTGAGAGCCTTGTTGTCCGGAACGGCGGCCACCAACGCAGAGCCGGTTCAGGGTCGTGTCCGGTTGAACTACTGGAAGAGCGTGAAGTCGAACGGCGAACTCAAGAACTGAAACCAACGGTCGATCGCCGGTTACAGGGAGACAGAACAATGGAAATCAAGGTTGTGAAGTGGACGCCCGAAAAACCTTCGAGCGTGGTGTCGGCGTTTCTGAAGCGTCCGGCCTTCGATACCTCGGCTGAAACGGCCGTGCGTGAAGTGCTTGAAGATATCCGGCTGAATGGCGATGCCGCGGTCATCAAGCATGTCAAGAGCTTCGATGGGGTGACGCTCAAGCCCGGGGAGTTTCGTGTTACGGCGGCGGAGATCGCCCGGGCCCGGGAGGCTGTGGATGCCTCCTTCCGGGCGGCCGCGCGGGAGACCCATAAGCGGGTCACGGGATTTGCCCGCAATGGGATGAAGAAGGACTGGAGGATGTTCAGTCCGAAGGGGGGCGAGCTGGGGGAGCAGTTTGTGCCGTTCGACCGGGTCGGTGTCTATATTCCCGGAGGGCACGCGCCGCTCGTCTCCACCGTGTTCATGACCGTGACGCTTGCCAAAGTGGCCGGTGTGCAGGAAATCGTAGCCTGCACGCCCTCTGATGAGAAAGGGCAGATCAATCCCTATATCCTTTTTGCCCTTGAACTGGCCGGGGCGACCGAGATCTACCGGATCGGTGGGAGTCAGGCGATCGGCATGATGGCGTTCGGGACGAAAACCGTCCGGAAGGTCCAGAAGATCGTCGGGCCCGGCGGCGCTTATGTGACGGCGGCGAAGAAACTTGTCTATGGCGAGGTGGCCCTGGATCTTGTGGCGGGCCCGAGTGAGATTGCGATCCTGGCGGACGAGACGGCGCCGGCTCCCTGTGTGGCGGCGGACCTCCTGGCCCAGGCGGAGCACGGGACCGGGCACGAAAAGGCGATGCTGGTCACCAACTCCGGCTCGCTGGCCAACGCGGTCGCGGCCGAACTGGTCAAACAGACCGAGACCCTGTTGCGCAAACAGGCGGTGCAGAAGGTGCTGGAGAAGGGATGCCTGCTGGTGGTCGTCAACACGCTGGATGAAGGCATGGAGCTCTGCAACCAGTATGGTCCCGAGCATCTTGAGATCATGGTGCGCGAGCCGCGCAACTGGCTCCGCAAAGTGCGCGCGGCGGGCGCCGTATTTTTCGGCACGTGGACACCGGAGTCAGTGGGGGATTTTGTGGCCGGCCCGAGCCATGTGCTGCCGACCGGCGGCACCGCCATGATGTTTTCGGGGCTGACCGTGGATGATTTCCGCCGGCGGACAAGTTTCATGGCCTTCACCCGGGCTGATCTGCAGGAGACGCTCCCGGTGATTGAAGCGTTCGGGCGGGTCGAGGGTTTGGATGGGCACGCCCGGGCGGCGAGAGTGAGGTTTGAAGTCTGATGCATGAGCTGATCAGGAAAAGTGTCAGAGAGCTTGAAGCCTACACGCCGGGGGAACAGCCCAAACGGCAGGGGCTGATCAAGTTGAACACCAACGAGAATCCGTATCCGCCGTCCCCGCGCGTGGCGGAGGCTTTGGCGCGGCTGGACCCCGGGCTGTTACGGCTCTACCCGGACCCGGTGTGTGCGTCGTTGAGGCAGGTAATTGCCGATCTTCACGGCGTGAAGTGCGACCAGGTGTTTGTGGGGAACGGTTCCGATGAGATCCTGGCCCTGTGCACCAGGGCGTTCGTTGAAGATGAGGGATGCATCGGGTATTTCGAACCGTCCTATTCCCTGTATCCGGTTCTGGCCGCCATCCGGAATGTGCCAGGGGTCGCCTGCCCGCTGAACGAGGGGTTCGAATGGCCGGAGCGAGGGCCGGCTCCGTCGTCCCTGTTCTTTCTGGCCAATCCCAATGCCCCGACGAGCCTGCTCTTCCAGAAGGCCCGGGTGAAGGCGTTCTGCGAGGCCTTTCCGGGCGTGGTGCTCATCGACGAGGCGTACGTTGACTTTGCACGCGACAACGGCATTGACCTGGCCCGGACGCGGCCGAACGTCCTGGTGATGAGAACGCTCTCCAAGTCGTACTCGCTCGCCGGGATCCGGCTCGGATACACCGTCGGCCCGGCGGCGCTGATCGAGGCGCTGTTCAAGATCAAGGATTCCTACAATGTCGATCGGGTCACACAGGAGGTGGCGATCGCGGCGTTGACGGACCAGGCTCACATGCAGGCCAATGCCGCCAGGATCAAGGCGACACGTCAACGCCTGGCGCAGCATCTGGAGTCGCGCGGGTTCGGCGTGAGTCTCTCGGATACGAACTTCCTGTGGGTGCGGCCGGGGCGGCGTGCGGCGAAAGATGTCTTTGAGGCGCTCAAAGCCAGGGATGTCCTCGTGCGCTATTTCCCGGGAACACGCACGGGCGAGTATCTGCGAATCACGGTGGGATCGGATGCGGAAGTCGATCGTCTGCTGGAAGTATTGCCCGCAGAGTGTTGAGAATGTCGATCGGGAATTGTTCAGACGAGGAGTGTTGTATGAAGAAGCGAATGGCGGTGGTGGAACGGAAGACGCGCGAGACGGATATTTCGGCGAAGCTGGTGGTGGACGGAACGGGCCACTACACGGTGGATACCGGGTTGCCGTTTCTCAATCACATGCTCGAACTCTTCGCCAAACACGCGTTGATGGATCTGACCCTGAGGGCGCGCGGCGATATCGAGGTCGACTACCATCACACGGCCGAGGATCTGGGACTGGTGTTGGGCGAGGCGCTCGACAAGGCCCTTGGAGACCGCAAAGGGATCGTGCGGTATGGATGGTCCTATATCCCGATGGACGATGCGCTCAGCCGGGCGGTGGTCGACCTTGGGGGGCGGCCGTATCTGGTCTACGAAGTGGCCAATCGGGCGAGGAAGATCCGCGATTTCGACCTCATTCTCGTGCATGAGTTTTTCCAGGCCTTCATGACCAAGGCGCGTATGAACCTGCACATCGCGCAACTCTACGGCCGGGAGCCGCATCACGCCTATGAGTCGCTTTTCAAGGCGGTGGCCCGGGCGCTGAGCGCCGCCTGTCAACGCGATCCGCGGGTGATCGGCGTTCCCTCCAGCAAAGGGGCGATCTAAGATGCGGATCTATCCAGCGATCGATCTCAAGGACGGCCAATGCGTTCGCCTGCGGCAGGGCCGGGCCGATGCGGTGACGGTATATTCCGATGACCCCGTGGCCATGGCCCGGCATTGGGTTGAAGAGGGGGGCGACTGGCTGCACGTCGTCGACCTTGACGGGGCTTTTTCGGGTCACCCGGTGCATCGTGATGTGGTGGCGGCCATGGCGGCGGCGATTCCCGTGCCGATCGAGTTCGGCGGAGGACTGCGAACCGATGCCGACATCAGCTCGATGCTTGAGGCGGGCGTGCGCCGTGTTGTGCTGGGGACGCGTGCCTGTGCGGAGCCCGAAGCCCTGGCGAACCTTGTCCGACAGTTCGGGGACCGGCTCGCGGTTGGCATCGATGCCCGTGGTGGTAAAGTTCAGGTAAAAGGGTGGGTGGAAACCACCGACACGCTGGCCGTCGATCTGGCGATACAAGTGGCGCGGTTGGGCGTGAGGACGATCATCTATACCGATACGGCCACCGACGGCATGCTCGTCGGTCCGAATGTCGCCGGTGTGAAGGCCCTCTGTGAGGCAGTGGCCTGTCATGTGATTGCGTCAGGCGGGGTTTCCCGTACCGAGGATGTAGCGCGCCTGGCCGCGTTGCGTCTTCCCAATCTGGAGGGGGTCATCGTCGGCAAGGCGCTTTACGAAGGTTCGGTCACGGTGGCCGGACTCAGGCAGGCGGCACAGTCACCATGATGATCAATTCACAGAATACCCGTTTTCCGAACGGGTTGCGTGTGGTCACGGCGGCCATGCCGCATGTGGAGAGCGTTTCCATTGGGGTATGGGTCGGGGCCGGGGGCCGATGCGAGCCCCGGCAGTGGTCCGGGGTCAGTCACTTCATTGAGCATCTGCTTTTCAAAGGCACCCGGAAGCGGTCTGCCCGCGAGATCTCCCAGGCGATCGAAGGGCGGGGAGGCGACATCAATGCCTTTACCCAGGAAGAGAGCACCTGCTACTACGCGCGCGTGGCGGTGGATCACACCTGGCAGGCCCTGGATGTGCTGCTCGACATGTATCTCCAACCGCTCTTTGCCGCCGACGATGTGCGGAAGGAACGGGGTGTGGTGATCGAGGAGATCATGATGGGCCGTGATCAGCCTCATCAGCAGGTGGATGAGATGCTGGGTGAAGCGCTCTGGTGCGATCACGCGCTCGGGCGACCGTTGACGGGCAGTCCCGAGACGGTCAGAAAATTGGGACGCCGCGAACTTCTGGCGTATCGGGCCCGGCACTACGTTCCCGCCAATACGGTCATCGCCTTTGCCGGAAAAGTGGACCACGAGGAGTGTGTGGCCCGCGTGAGGGAGCATTTCGCCACGGTCGGCAAAGGGCGGCCACGGCGTGCGGCTCCGGTCAGCGGACGGGTCGCGCAGAAGTCGCTCTGCCTGAAGGAAAAGGAGAGTGAGCAGGCGCATGTGGCGATGGGATTTCGGCTGTTCGGGCGGCATGACGAGCGCCGCTATGCGTTGAAACTGCTCAGCGTGATCCTGGGCGAGAACATGAGTTCACGATTGTTCCAGGTCGTTCGCGAGCAATACGGGCTGGCCTATGCGGTCCAGTCCGGGGCCCATCTCTTTGACGACACCGGCGCGCTGATGGTGTCGGCGGGGCTGGAACGGGCGCGTCTCGATCGGGCCATGCGGCTGATCATGCGTGAAATCAAGCGGATGAAGGAGAAGACGGTCGGGAGCGGCGAGTTGAAGCGGGCTCGCGACTATGCCATAGGCCAGATCCGTCTCGGGCTGGAGGGGACCAGCAGCCAGATGATGTGGGTGGGTGAGCATTTCGTATCGTATGGACGCCTCATCACGCCGGAGGAATGCGTCACTGCGCTGGCGGCCGTGACCGCGGAAGAGATTCAGAGCCTGGCTCGGCAGCATCTCTGTCGGGAGCGGTTGAGTGTAGCCATGATCCTGCCGGACCCAGGCAAGTCATTGACCGACGACCTGACGAGCATGATGGCAAGCCTTTAGGAGGGTGCGATGAAACTCCATAGGAGAACAGCGCTGGTCACAGGGGGCGCCGTTCGGATTGGCCGGGCCATCTGTGAAGGACTGGCGGAGGAAGGGTGCCATGTCGTGGTGCACTGCAACACGTCGTCTTCCGAGGCGGGACGGTTGTGCCGCCAGCTGACCGCGCGGGGTGTCAAAGCCTGGGTCGTGAGGCAGGCTTTGGCCACCGAGGCGGACTGCCAGTCACTGATGAGCGCGGCTTGGAAGCAGGCCGGCCGCCTCGATATTTTGGTCAACAACGCGGCTGTCTTCCACAAGGATTCACTCGCGTCGTCCACCGAAGCGAAGCTGGCCCGGGAGTTCAGTCTCAATACGTTTGTCCCCATTCTGCTGACCCGGTGTTTTGCCGAACTTGCCCGAACCGGCAGCGTGATCAATCTGCTGGATCGACGGGTCGAGGCCAACGATACGGAGTGTCTGCCGTATTCGCTCTCAAAGAAGGCCCTGGCGGCCTTCACGGCCGAAGCCGCCCTGGCGCTGGCGCCGCGGATCGTTGTCAACAGCGTGGCGCCCGGCGCGGTCCTGCCTCCACCCGGTAAGGGTCTGAAGTATTTGCATGACCGCGCCGGACGCATTCCCCTGGAACGGCGGATTACGCCGCGCCAGGTCGCGGCCGCGGTGGTCGCCCTGCTGAAGCTCGAAAGCGTCACAGGGCAGACGATCTTCGTGGATGGCGGACAGCATTTACTGGGAAACGGTGTGTAGGAACCCATGAGCGGATTGAAAAAACAGGCACACCTGGTCGGGGTTGCGGGCGTGGGGATGAACGCGCTGGCGCAGGCGTTGCAGGGCACCGGCTGGACCGTCAGCGGCTCGGATCGCTATGCGGATCAAGGCCAGGATCTTGCGGTCATCCGCAAGCTGAAGCAGGCGGGGATCCGCTTCTGTCCCCAGGATGGAAGCGGCGTGACGCCGGCGACGGCGGCGGTCGTCGTCAGCTCGGCGATCGAGAAGGACAATCCGGACATCGCCGCCGCCGAACGGTTTGGGGTGCCGGTCCGGCACCGGGCCGACATGCTGGCCGGGGTGGTCGAGGGCAAGGTGACGGTGGCCATTGCGGGCACCTCCGGAAAGACAACTGTGACGGGAATGGTGGGCTGGTTGTTGGAGCAACTTGGTGCCGACCCAACGGTGGTCAATGGCGGGGCGCTGGTGAACTGGGCCACGTCCGGGCGGGTCGGCAATGTGCGGATCGGGCAGTCCCGTCTGTGTGTGATCGAGGCGGATGAGAGTGATAAGTCCCTGTTAAGGTTCACACCCGACTGGGCCATTATCACCAACATGTCGGCGGACCATTTCGGGCTCGACGAAACCAGGCGGCTGTTCGAGGAGTTCCGTGCGAAGGTGCGCTGCGGCTGTGTGGCGGGGTGGGATCCGGGCATGCCCTGGCTGAACTCGACGCCCGGGTTGAGCCGGTCCGGCTCAAGGTTTTCGTATGCCGGCCTCGATTTTGAAGTGCCCATGCTGGGGGTGCATAATGCGGAGAATGCCTGGCAGGCGACGGTGCTATGCGAGCGCATGGGGCATGATCTGCGGCGCATCAGTGAAGCGCTCAGCCGATTCCGCGGGATCCAGAGGCGCTTGGAGCGGGTGGGGCAGGCCAAGGGGGTCACAGTGATTGATGAGTACGCCCACAACCCGGCCAAGATTGCGGCGGCCTGGCGGGCCGTGGCGCCGTACTATCGCCGGGTGATCGGATTCTGGAGGCCGCACGGGTACAAGCCGTTGGCGCTGATGCATCAGGACCTGGTGGCCACGTTCCGCGAGCTGTGTCGGGCGCAGGACCGTTTGCTGATCATGCCGGTCTACTATGCCGGCGGGAGTGTGACCCGGCAGATGGATTCGGATGAACTGGTGCGTGAACTGAACACGACGGGCCTGCAGGTCTCATGGGTGGAGACGTACGAGCGGATGCTGGACCTGGTTTTGCATGAGGCTCAGCCCGGGGACGTGGTCCTCTGCATGGGGGCACGGGATCCCGGCATCCCGCAGTTTGCCGCCGACCTGGTGCAGGCGCTGGCCGCCGGCTGAGGCTACTTGCCCGGGACGGCGGTGACCGCGGGAGGGGGGAGGTTGGTGACCCAGAAATCCGTTCCGGGTCCCTCGACCCGTTCCAGGACGGCGCGGACGGTGGCGACGGGAACGCTGCCCACGATTTGTGTGGCCAGACGCCTCTCGTCGTCCGAGATCCAGACCCATATTTTCCCCCGCCTGACAAACAGCCCTTCGAAAGAAGCTTCCGGTTCGGTTCTGATGCTGGCTACCTTGCCGTAACGAGGCAGATCGACGCGTTCCTTTTTCTCGATGTTCAGCTGCATCTCGTAGATCTTATCGTCGGCCATCACGGAGAACACTTCCCGGGTTCCCGGCGTGAACGTGCGGGTTCTGAGGTAGTACATCAATGAGGGGATATCGCGAATGCCCGGGGTCAACCTGAAGACCCGTTTCTTGCCCGTGATCCTGGACTCCCAGTGCGCCAGAAGGTTCGTGTGGTCGAAGGTCGTGACTTCGTAATACCGGTGCTTGCCCTCGCTGAGGTTCTTGGTGAACTGGAGCGGCAGAAAGGTCTCCGGATCCACCAGGCTCTCAATGGTGTCATCGACGGGGTACATCTTCTCAACGAACTTATTGGATAGTGTTCTGATCCGGATGGCCAGCACGCGGCGTCCATTGTAGTCGGTCCATTCCGTTCTCCCTGTGGCTGATCCCACTGGAATATAGCCCCAGTGAAGATGGTACGTGATGATTTCGCCCACCGGCCAGTTGAAACCGGCCAGCACGGAAGGACCGGACGCCGTGTTGGTTTGTCCGGTTGCCACGGCGGCGGCAAGCGATAGGCTTGCCATGAGGTAATAGAGCACTTTTCTCATCCAGCCAGAAAAACATGAACCTGGCGGCGATGTCAATACAGGTGAGCGGCACCGGGCGGTCTATTGCCGAGACCGGCGCAAATTGACAAACCACCCCGAAACTGGCAGGATTTGCGGTCATCATTCAAAACGTATCGGTATGAGCAAGACTCCGCACATAGTCCTGGGGGTGACGGGTTCCATTGCGGCCTATAAAGCGGCCGAGTTGGTCCGCCTTATGATGCGCCGCGGGTGGGGTGTTTCCGTGGTCATGACGCGGGCGGCCATGGAGTTTGTGACCCCGTTGACGTTTCAGACCTTGTCGCGCCAGCCTGTGGGGACGGGGCTGTTCGAGGAGAAAGACGGATGGCATCCGGAGCATATTTCCTATGCCGACCGGGCGGATGTGCTGGTGATTGCCCCCTGCACGGCTAATGTCATCGCCAAGCTGGCCGGGGGGCTCTCTGATGATCTGCTGTCGTGTACGGCCCTGGCGACGCGTGCGCCGGTTGTGATTGCCCCCGCGATGAACGATAACATGTGGGCTCACCCGGCGACCCGTGCGAATGTGGCCACGCTGAAAGCGCGGGGAACGGTTTTTGTTGAGGTGGGGTCCGGCGAACTGGCGTGCGGCCGCGAGGGTGAAGGCCGGCTGGCGGACCTGGACGATATTGTAAAGGCGGTAGATGCGGTGTTGATACAACGCCGGGACAAGGGAGAGTCGAAATGACGAGAAATGTGCTGATTGCGTTGATTCTGATCGCGATTGCAGCGGTGGTAATGATTTTTAATTGCGACAAGGTGACCGTCAGCTTTGTCTTCACCGAGATCAAACCCATGGCGTCGCTTGTCTATCTGTGTTTCATTTCGCTTGGGGTTTTGATCGGCGTTCTCTTGAAGTAGACGTTTCCCGGATTCAGAGGGGCGGCTCGAGAAAAAGCTCGCGTTTTGGGGTAAGCATGGCGGAACAGGATATCAAACTGACCGGTTTTGAGCTGCTGGAGCTGCTGGGCCAGGGCGGGATGGGCATTGTCTGGAAAGCCAGACAACTGTCGCTGGACCGACTGGTGGCCATCAAGCTCCTGCCTTCCCGCATCGGCAACGATCCGGAAAGCATCAAGCAGATCATGACCGAGGCTCGCATGGCGGCGAAGCTGAAGCACTCGGGAATTGTCCAGGTCTACGACGCCAGCGAAGAACACGGGCACTACTTCTTCGTGATGGAATTCGTCAACGGTTACAACGTCAGCCAGTGGCTGGGGCGATCGAAGGTTCTGCCGTGGAAGGATGTTCTGGTGGTTGCCGAGGCGGTGGCCATGGCCTTGGATTATGCCTGGCGGAAAGCCGGGATGATCCATTGCGACGTCAAACCCGAAAACATCATGGTCGATCAGGACGGCACGATCAAGGTGGCCGATCTGGGGCTGTCCCGAACCCAGTCCCGTGAGGACAAAGCGCAGGACGAGATCATGGGAACGCCTGCCTATATGTCGCCCGAGCAGGTGCGCGGGGATGAGCCTCTCGATTGCCGGACCGACATCTTCTCGCTGGGCTCGTCGATGTACCAGATGCTGACCGGGCGGCGATTGTTTCAGGAGAAGCCGGACAGCGAAGTTATGGACTCCATGCTGACCGAACAGGTGGCGGATCCCCGTGATCTGGTCCAAGGCATTCCCTCGAATGTGTGCGCCCTCTTGGAGCGCCTGCTGGCGAAGGACCGGGCTGACCGGCCCAAAGACTGGCAGGCGGTCATCCATGATATCCACCGGGTCGAGAAAGGTCTGATGCCGACGACGCCGGCACCGGCGTCCAGCACCGTGAACAGCCGGAAGACGACGGTCCGGAAGGCTCCCAAGGCGGCTCCAAGCACTTCTGAACCGCGTGATAACCGCAGTCCTGTCATGCTCTGGCTCCTGATCGTGTTGGGGGCGTTGGCGGTGCTGTTCTGCCTCTTCTATTTCGGCTCATCGGACAGCAAAGCTTTCGGTTTCAAGTTCGGATTCGGATCCCTGGACCGGCCCGTGAGTTCTTCCGCATCCCGGACCGGAGCACAGGAGGCTTTCGATGCGGCCCGCCGTTGGGAAGACGATCATCCTCGTCAGTACGAGACGGCAAGGCTGCGCTTCCAGGGGGTGGTCAACAGTTTTCCGGGCACACCGCAGGCTGCCGCGGCTTTGCGTGAGATCAAGACGCTCACCGAGCGGGCTGAAACGGATCGCCTTCAGGTATGGGTGGGATTGACCAATCGCGTGCAGGGCCTGGTGAATCAGGGCCGCTACGAAAATGCCATCAACATGCTTGAGAGCTACACGGGGGCCTGGGCGGCAGAGACGTCTCCGGACCGGGCCGAATGGGCGCAGAGAATCCGTCAGGGGGTTGCGGACCGGGAGATGGCAAAGGTGGAACAGGGCCGTTGGCAGAAGCTGCTGACTGACGGTTCGGGGCTGATCATGGCCGGCAAACTGACCGTGGCCCAGCAGGCGGTCAGCAATGCTGTGGCGGGTGGCCAGTTCCGCATTCACAAGAACGACCTGGAAGCGGTGAACGCGATTCTCCGCGACGCCGTCAGTCTCAACGATCCCATCCTGAAATCCTTGCAGGCGGATATCGGAAAGACCGTCGGGCTGAAACTGGCGAAGGGGGATCGAGTCGTCAAAATTGTTGCTCTCGCTGGCCGTAAGATCATTGCCGAGACTTCGGACGGAAAAGAGCAGGTCTTTATTGCCTTGGATGAACTGAGCCCGGCGGAGCAATTGGCGCGGTTGGGGTCATCGGATAAGCCCGGGGAGGCGCTGGTGAAGGGACTGGTCGCCGCGAAGATTCGGGCTTTTCCGCAAGCTGAAACCTTGCTGGCCTGCACGGGGCCCGTGCTCTCGGGGCCGCTTCTGAAACGACTTGAGGACCTGAAGGCGATTCCCGCCGACGATAAAGCCGAGAGCGCGCTGGCGGATATACTTACCCGGGCCGGCATCACGGTTGACGAGTACGATGAAGCCCAATGGTCCATGGCGATCCGGAACGCGCGGCTGACTCGCGATCAGGCCGTGGCGCTGGGCGAGCAGCGCGAGAAGTTCCTGGAAGCCTTTGGCGCCTCGGGGTTTGTGGTGCGCTCGGCTCCTGTCCTGCTGCTTCTGGAGCAGGTTTGCCAGCAGATTGTGGAAGCCAAGCCAGTGGCGGACGTGAATGGAGCCACTGTGGCGGCGGAACGACCTGAGCCCAAGGGGCCGATGACGGTGGAGGAAGCGCTCCGGGCCAAGAACCCATCGTTGCAGGGTGATCAAGTGCGTGCGGTGGAGGGCTTGGAGGGGCGCGGACTGCTCATCCTGTCCGAAGAGTCGGTCGATTTGAGCCCCCTGGCCGGCTATCCCGGAATCAAGAGCTTGCGAATCGAGTCAGCGGGCTCCCAGAAGATTCCGTTGGATGTGAAACCCCTGTCTGGCACTGACGTGGTGGAGTTGCGGTTGAAGGGGCATGTGATCAAGGATCTCGCCGCGCTGCATGGCATACGCCTGAAGCGCCTGGCCATTCCCGGGACGATGGCCGCGGGATTTGCCTCGCTCGAGGGGTTGCCCCTGGTGGAACTCGATGTGAGTGGATCCAGCATCAAGGACCTGAACCCGTTGCGGGGGATGCGACTGGAGCGGCTCAATGTCGATGATACAAAGATTGCCAGTCTGATGACACTAGCCGGTATGCCCTTGCGTGAGCTGAGCGCGCGCGGCGCCCCCATTCGCGATATCGGTGTGCTGAAGGGGTTGCCCCTGGAGTCGTTGAACCTGGCTCAAACCGTGGCCTTCGATTACCAGCCTTTGCGCGGGTTGAGCCTGCGGCGGCTGAACCTGGGGGGGACCCAGATCCGCGACGTCTCCTTCTGCGCGGGGATGCCGCTCAAGGAGTTGATCCTGGACGGTGCCATGGTGACGGATATCGGGGCGCTTAAGGGCATGTCGATGGATCTGCTGGTGTTGGCGAGGACACCCCTGAAGGATCTCTCACCCCTGGCGGGATCCACCATCGGGACGTTGGACTTGACGGGCAATCATACTCCCCAGCGCGACCTCGCACCGGTTCTGGTGCAAGTCACGACGACGAATTTAAATCTGGCCGAGACGGAAGTGAGCACCCTGTCGTTCCTGGCCGGCAAGAAATTGACGGAGTTGAACCTCAGGAATACGCGTGTCTGCGACTTGTCGCCCTTGAAGGGCATGCCGCTTCAAGCGCTGAATGTTCAGGATACCAATGTGAGCGATTTTGACTCGTTGAAGACCGTGCCGTTGAAGGAAATATGGATCACCGGGGAGCGCTGGAAAGCGGTCAAGCTGGTGGAGGAGTTTCCCGAACTGCGCATGGTCAACGGACGCCCCATCGAACGGCGGCGCGTGGAGCTGCCCTAGCAGGTGCTGCGCAGGCTGGTCTCGAACGGCGGGTAGAGGACTCCCCTTTCACAGATGATCGCCGTGATCAGGTCGGCGGGGGTCACGTCGAAGGCCGGCGAGTAGGTCTTGACGCCTTCCGGCGCGGTGCGCTTGCCGAATCCCTTGGTGATCTCTTCCGGGCCACGCTCCTCGATCGGGATTCCGGCGCCTGAGCTCAAGGTCAGGTCAAAGGTCGAACTAGGTGCCAGGACGTAGAACGGGATGCCGTGCGCCTTGGCCAATACGGCCACCCCATAGGTTCCAACCTTGTTGGCACTATCACCGTTGGCGGCAATCCGGTCAGCACCGACCAGGATGGCATCGATGTGGTGCGTCTTCATGGTGTGCGCCGCCATGTTGTCGCAGATCAGGGTGACATCGATGCCCGCTTGCATCAACTCCCAGGCCGTCAGGCGTGCGCCCTGCAACAGCGGGCGTGTTTCGTCGGCGAAGACGTGGATGGTGCGGCCCTGCTCAGCGGCGACGTAAACGGGCGCCAGGGCGGTGCCGTATCCTGAGGTGGCGAGTCCACCGGCATTACAGTGCGTGAGAACGGTGGCGTTGTCCTTCAGAAGCGTGGCACCATGCCGGCCGATGGCCCGGCACATGGCCATATCCTCATTGAAGATGGCCAGAGCCTCGGCGGCAAGCCGTTCCTTCATCCGGGCAGGCGAAAGGCTGAGCGAGGCATGGGCGGCGGCCCGCATACGATCGAGCGCCCAGAACAGGTTGACCGCCGTAGGACGTGAGGTGGCGAGTGAATCCGCCGCTGCGTTGACGGCGGTCTCGAGGTCCGTGGCACTCCGGGCCGGGAGATTCTGGATGGCCACAACCACGCCCATGGCGGCGGCAATGCCGATGGCGGGGGCACCGCGGACCTGAAGCGTCTTGATGGCGGTCCACACCTCATTGACGTCGCGCGTGCGGAGATAATGCAGCTCCTCCGGAAGGCGGGTCTGGTCAATCATGACGATACTGCCGGGAACGGAGCTCTCGGCTGTATCGGGACTCCATTCAATGGTGCGTACGGGCATGGGCCATCCTCTCTTTCTTATTGGCGGATCAACAGGAGCAACCCCAGATTGACGCCGTTGAACAAGGCATGCATGGTCACCGGCACCCACAGGGACCCCGAATAGAGATAGCCCATGGAAAAGCCGACGGCGACAACGAACAGGGGAACCATGGAGGGAAGGTGGGCATGGATGGAGGCGAAGATCAGTGAGGAGAGGAAGATGCCCGGCCCGACACCGAGACGACGGGCCATGAGCGGCAGCAGCAGTCCCCGAAAGACACATTCCTCGAACAACGGCGCCAGGATGACCGCCATGAAGAGCATGTAGAGTCTGACCCACCAGGCATTCTCGCCGGTCAACAGCACGGCGATATCCTGAAGGGTGGGCGGATAGCCCGTGACGGTAAGGATGCCCTGATACACAAATGAGGAGAAAAAGACGAGGGGCAGGATGGCCAGGTAGAAAATCAGCCCCATGCGGGCGGAACGGGGAAACTCCGCAGGACTCAGGCCAAAGACCTGCTTCCACCCCAGGCTGCGGGTCCGCAGGTACCACGCCAGGGCGCCGAGGCCGGCCAGGTCGATGCCGATGCTTTGGAACATCAATAGCGCGATGGGCGATGAGGCTTTGAACAGGGCCACCAGAGTCATGGTGGCCAGAAAAAGCATCAGGAAGATGCCGATAAGAATGCCGGCGTCCTGCCAGAACAACGGTCGTTCAACAAGAGTGCGACGGCGGAGCGACCAGTCGATGGGCGCCCGGGTGGCCGATCGGGCCACCAGAAGAGCCGTCAGGGTACCGACCGCAAGCAGGAGCAGATAGAGGAGGGCGACGATCCCGGCGAGTACAGGGGAGACATGCTCGAATAAGGCGGCGTCATCGGTCATGGCGGGGTTACGACGACTTGGAACACTCCGTCGTCTCCCTGGGTTCCTTGGTTTCGCGAATGACGTAGATCGGCTTTTCCTGGGACTCGTGGTAGGTGCGCATCTGAAGCTCGGCAAGCAATCCCATGGAAACGAACTGGAGTCCGAAAAAGATCAGCATGAACGGTGAGATGACCCAGAAGGGACGTTTGATGAGAGAGGCCGCGAACTCTGTTCCGAAAAGGCGGAACGATGCATGTGCCAGTACGATTCCGGCCAACATCAGGACGCCGAGAGAGCCGGAGATCAGGCCCCACTTCCCGAATACATGGATGGGCCGGGTACTGTAGCGGAGAAGGAAATTCACGGTGACCAGATCGAGCACCACCCTGAGGGTGCGCCCGATACCGTATTTCGATTTTCCGAACTGCCGCGGGTGGTGCGTGACGACCACCTCGGTAAGCTGGCCGCCCACCCAACTGGCCAGGGCGGGGATGAAACGGTGCAACTCCCCATAGAGCTGGATGTTTTGAACAATTTCACGGCGATAGGCTTTCAGGGTGCAGCCGTAGTCATGCAGGTGAACGCCGGTAATATGGCTGATCAGGCCGTTGGCCAGAATGGAGGGGAGCCGGCGATTGATGAAGGGATCCTTGCGATCCCGCCGCCACCCGCTCACCACGTCGAAGCCCTTATCGATCTGTTCGAGAAGAAGGGGAATGTCGGCGGGATCGTTCTGGAGGTCGGCATCCATGGTAATGATGACCTGGCCATGCGATTCGTTGAAACCGGCGCTCATGGCGGCCGTCTGGCCAAAATTGCGGCGGAACCGGATCAGGTGCAGACAGGGATACTGAGTCGAAAGAGCGACCATCTTATCCCAGGAGCCATCCTTGCTGCCGTCATCCACGAGCACAATCTCATAGGACCTCTTGGTGGGGACCATGGCGGCGTGGAGCTGGGACACAAGGGCGTCCACGCACTCTTCTTCGTTATAGATGGGCACCACAATAGAGATGTCGGTCATGATTCTCCTCTCAGGTCATCGCGGGAAGCTTGTATCAAAGGCGGGCGGTGATGGCACGGACAAAAGCGGTCTCAACGGGTTGAGAGAGGCTTTCCGGACGCGTGGGCGCGCCGAAGGGCCACCAATGCCCTCCATAACCAGGTCGCGGCCACCGCCCCGACCAGATCCGTGAAGATGTCCTCAACCCGGGCGGTGCGGCCCGGGACAAAAGCCTGGTGAATTTCGTCCGAGATGCCCCAGGCAAAGGTGAGGGCCACCGAAACCAGGCCCACCGCACAGGGAGACCATGCCGTGGCCCGGCGCAGTCCCACATACCACAGAACGGCCAGGACGCCGTATTCGACAAGGTGGACGACTTTCATTCCCCACAGGATGGGCCACGCCTGAAGAGCCTCGGGTGCCGGTCTGGACGACAGACAGAAGATGAGCGCCATGTAGAGCAGGGCCGGTAGAAGGTTCAAGTAACGTTTCACGGTACGGGATTCTGCTTGATGAAAGGCCAAAGAACAATGGAATATCGCCGTCCTGATGAAAATGGACAACGAGGGGTGATGAGGGTGGAATCGAGAGTGCTAGTCTGCCGGGGAGGGGCGCTTGGGGATTTGCTGCTGACGTTTCCGGCCTTGAAGGCCGTGCGGCGCCACTGGCCCCAGGCGACCATCGTGCTGGCGGCCTATCCCCCTCAGTCGCGGCTGGCGCTCCTCGGAGGATGGGTCGACGATCTTTTCTCGCTGGATTCAGCAGGCGCCGCGGAGTGGTTTGCGGCCGACCCCAGCCTGTCGCCGGCACAGGTTGAGTTCCTGCATTCATTCGATCTGGCCATTTCTTTTCTGCACGACCCTGAGGGACATGTCGCGGGGCACTTTCGTCAGGCCGGAATCCGGCGCCTCGTGGTGTGCTCCCCGTCCGTTGGAAACGTCCATGCAATCGACCACTTCGTCAGTGCCCTTGATCAACTGGGGGTGCAGCGAAGCGCCGGGGAAGGGGCGGAGTTGAACCTGCCCGACGCGTGTGCCAGGGAGGGCGCCGCGCGTGTTGAGGCCTGGGGTGGGAACGTGATGGCTATTCATCCCGGCAGCGGGAGCCCGCGGAAGAACTGGCCCGTGGAGAGGTTTGCGCAGTTGGCGGAGGCAATCATGGCCACAAAGAGGGCCCGGCCCGTATTCGTGTTGGGGGATGCCGAGGCCAACCTTGAGGAGCGTCTGACGGTCCTGGCCCCCGGGGTACAACAGGCGAGGGGACTCGATCTGATACAACTGGCGGGGGTTCTGAAAAGCTGTTGCGCCTATATCGGGAATGACTCGGGCGTGACGCATCTGGCAGCGGCGCTGCGGGTTCCCGTCATCGCGCTATTTAGTTCAACCCGCCCCGAGACCTGGGCCCCGCGTGGCGGTCATGTGCAGGTGATCGACGCCTCCGACCCCACCCTGACGATCGAACGGCTTTGTCTATGCCTGGAGCCTTTTCTAAGCGTTACCCCTTCCTGAATTGCGTTTCGTAGAGCCGGGCATAGAGGCCTCCGCGGGCCAGGAGTTCCGGGTGAGTTCCCTGTTCCACGAGCCGGCCTTTATCCAGAACCAGAATGACATCCGCGGCCAGGACGGTGGAGAGACGGTGTGCGATCACAAGAGTGGTCCGGCCTTTCATCAACGGCCCCAGGGCCGCCTGGAT
>CAYOIT010000036.1:25794-34664 GCA_964404035.1 uncultured Verrucomicrobiota bacterium
AGCACGTCGGATTTCATATCGAGGTACTCGAAGATCCGGACAAAGACGGCGAAGGCCCCTTGAAGGTCGACGTAGATATTCGCCAGCTGCGTTACCGGGCGGTAGAGGTTGGAGAGATAGGCCACGAAGGCGATGATCGTCCCGATGCTCAAATGGACGGACGCCGCGTCGCCCTGGATAATCCGTTTTCCCCCATACCAATACACCAGGGCTGGACCGGCGGCGGCGATCACGCCGAGGAGCAGGAACATCCAGCGGCCCACCATGGCCTGGCGCAGCTGAAGGTCGAGCACCGCGCGGTTGCCCTCCTTGAACCGCTTGGACTCGTAGTCCGCCCGGCCGAAAAGGCGCATCAGGAGAAAGCCGCCCAGGTTGACCACATCCTGTGTGGTGGCCTGGAGTTCGGACTGTTTTTCCTGGGTTTCGCGGGACAGGCGGTGGCGGATCTTGCCGATGCGGCGCAGGGGAAGCATGAACGCGGGGACAATGGAGCAGGCCAGAATGGCCAGGCGCCAATCCATGGCAAAGAGAACGCCCACGGTGGCCAGGACGGTGATCGCATTCGTGAAGATGCCGATGAAGGTGCCGGTGACCACGTTGTTGATGGCGCCCGTGTCGTTGTTGATGCGCGAGAGGATTTCGCCCGCCCGGGTCGTCGTGTAGAACCGGAGCGACATGCGTTGAAGATTCCGGTAGAGGGCGTTTCGCAGGTCGAACATCAAGCCCTGACTGATCTTGATGCTCCAGTAGTTCTGGAGAACCCCGAGGAGGCCCGTCGCCACGGGCAGAAGCACGAGCCCGAGAACGAGCTTGTTCAGGAGCGACAGGTCACGGCCGGGCAGGGCTTTGTCGAGCAGGGCCCGGACGAGAAGGGGAGCGACCAAGCCCAGGAGTTTTTCGAGCCCGATACAGGCCAGGACCACCGCGGCCACCTTGCGGTAAGGCTTGAAATATCCCGAGACGCGCTTGAGCAGGGCGCGCTCCAGCACGACCTTGGGCCGTTTGTCGCTGAAACTGTCGAGCATGCGGCGCAGACCGTAACCCTGGCTCATACCTCCCAGGCTTCTATCGAAGTTCATGACCGTGCTTTTCCCTGATTGCCGGCTCAGCCGGGGGTTGTGCCCTGACCCGAGATGGCAAGTCATGAGGAGGGCGAGGCATTATTGGCCTGAGGAACCCCATTTCTTAGGTGCCAACGGATTTCAAGATGCCGCAGTCGGTCCCTGAAAGCAACTCCCCATTCGACACAGTAGGGTTTTACCCCATAGCACGGAGGGGAAGGTCGGGCGTATTGTATGAGTCAGGACGAGGGAGTGCCCGCGCAGCGGTGGCTGACACTCCTCAAACTGAGACGGGGAAGGAGCTTTATATGTTGTGGACAATTGCAGTAATCCTGATGGTTCTCTGGTTGCTTGGGCTGGTAAGCAGTTACACCATGGGCGGTTTCATTCATATTCTGCTGGTGGTCGCCGTGGTCGTGGTGCTTCTACGGATTATTCAAGGGCGCCGGCCCCTCTGAGTTACCGCTGCCTTGAAAGATGTTTGGGCAATAAGATGGGAGATCTGAGATGAGCTTAAGAAAACTGATCGCTGTAATACTGATTGTTTTGGGTGTCGTTGTGCTCGCCTACTCGGGGATTACGTTCAAGACTCCGGGGCAACCTGTTGTGATTGGCCCCGTGCATGTGGCCACCACCGAGCGCCACTTCATTCCTCCAGTTGCCGGGGCGATCTCGCTTGTCGGCGGGCTTGTCCTGTTGCTTGTGGGGAACAAGCGAGACTGACAAAGAGGATGGAAAAGAGCCGGATAGGTCATCCCGGACGCCACGTACCGTTGCCATGAACGATGAACTGGCCAAATGGTCCCGGCGCTATCAGGCGGCGTTGTGTAAACACCTTGGGGGAGGCCCCGGGGTAACCTCCCGGTCGATGCAATCGCTGGGCCGGCAGGCGGTGACCCTCGGATTGGAAACGCTGGATGTGGCCTGGCTCTACGAGGAAGGACTGATAGACTTGTTGCTGGTGGATGCCCCGACTACCGTCAGGCAGCGAATGATCACGAGGGCCAAGAGCTTCTTCGCTGAGACCGTTATTCCCATCAGGAAAACGCATCGAGCTGCCCTGAAGCCCGACCGCCACGTCAAACAACCTGCCCAAACGCTTCACCACCACCCTCGCGATTCGGCGGCGGCAAACCGTCGCTTGAAACAGCAGGGGAAACACGACACCGAACTGTTGACCGAGTCGCGTCGCCTCCTGAACCACCTGCGGTACCTGACACGTGCCTGTCTGTCGGCACAGGAGGATGACCGGAAAGCGGTCATCCCCAAAACAACAAATCACGTGAGGCAGTAGAATGAAACAAGCATCAATGTATCCCCTGGTATTTGCCGCAGCGGCGGCCGTCATGTTGGCCACCAGTGCGCCTGTGCGCGCGTCGGAGACCGATGACAAGATTGAATCGTCATTCAAGAAGACTTACGTCTATCAAACGTATCTCAAGGATGATGCCGTCAAGACCGAGGCCAAGAATGGTGTCGTGACGTTGTCGGGTACCGTGGCCGAGGAATCCCACAAGGGTCTGGCCCAGGACACGGTTGCGAGTCTGCCGGGTGTCACCCGTGTGGACAATCAACTGGCGACCAAAGCCGAAGTGGCCGCCGAAAACGCGGATACCTGGATGGGTCGGAAGATCAAGCTCGCCCTGTTGTTCCATCGTAACGTCAACGCGGGCAATACCACGATCGAGGCCAAGGATGGGATCGTGACGCTGAGAGGCGAGGCTTCCAGCACCGCGCAGAAGGAACTCACCTCCGAATACGCCAAGGACATCGAAGGTGTCAAAGAGGTTAAGAATGAGATGACGATCGCGACCAAGCCGGTGGTGGCTGAGCGTACCGAGGGCGAAAAGATCGATGACGCGTCAATCACCGCGCAGGTGAAGACGGCTCTATTGACGCATCGTTCCACCAGTTCCGTCAAGACCAAGGTCGAGACCCGGGATGGCGTGGTCATGTTGACCGGCATTGCCAAGAACGCGGCCGAGAAGACCCTGGTGACCAAACTGGTGAGCGATATCCAGGGCGTGACCAGCGTGAAGAATGAGATGACCGTCGAAGAGGTCATTACCAAGTAATAAGTCAGGTCGTTGCCGGCGGGTGCCCCCAGCATCGGCCGGCAGCGTCGCAGGTCCGGTTAACGGCAATCTGATGCAAACAGTCGGGGAGAATGATTATGGAACACACAAGCAGTGAGAAAATCGCAGACGCGCTTAAGCTTCTTGAGGAGGCGGCGCTGCAGAAGAGGGATGAGCTGAAGAGCCTCATGTCTGAAAAATACACGCATCTCAGGCATGTCATCCTCGAGAGTGAAACCAATCTCGTCAAATCGTTGTCCGATGTCCGGAAGCAGGCGGTCGAGGCCGCGGCGCATGCCAGGGACATCAGTGTCGAGAAAGCCCGGGAGATGGCGGACGACGTGGACAAGCATGTTCACCGCAATCCGTGGCCCTATATCGGCGGCATGGCTGCGGTCGGTCTGTTGCTCGGATATATTCTCGGACGAAATCGCAAGTAGCCTCGTGGCGGGGCTACCCCCCGGGGCCGTTGGTCAGCCGGTTGCACAGAACGCCCTGGGTTCCAGAACATGACAGGAAGGAAAGAGGAAAGCTTATGAAGAATGAAATAGTGAGAGTGTTGGGTCTTGCGGTGGTTATTGGTTTGGTCTCGGTGGTCGGCTGCAGGCAGAAGTCGGAATCAGCGGCCAAGACGCCGGGGCCTGCGGAAAATGCCGGCGCTGCCTTGGACAGGGCGGCGGAAAAGACGGTTGAAGCGGCCACCAACGTTGCCGAGAAGGCGGCTCAAAAGACGGGTGAAGCTTTGGAGAAAGCCGGTGCTGCCGTCGAGAAGGCGGGTGAGGATCTGAAGCAGTAGAAGGGACGTACCGCCCAAGACGGAACCCGGGCGGGAGACACCGAACAAAGCGCCGCCAGTTGGTGGGTGCTTGTCCGGTGAAGGGGTTCCTCGGTCTTCTTGATTCTGTCGACAAATGAGCGCACTTTCCTCGGCCGTTGTGCGTTGGTAGGCCCATATCCGGCTTACGGGGACCTTCAAGATCACGGGTGAACGTCTGCGGCTGAGCCACCGATCCCTCTTCTTTTCGTCGTCAGGAATGGCCCTCACCACTGGGAGGGAACCGTGTTCCCGTTCGGTTTCGACGGCGCCAGTCCAGCAGAAGGCTGGGGATCGCCCTACAGAGATCGTCGAAATCGCCTCGCGGCCACCAAGCCAGTAAACCCTGTGGCGGACGATCAGCTGCAACCCGGCGTGGCACGGGTTTCCAACCCGTCGCCAGGTAATCGAGCAAGCTGACGAATCGATCCATCCTGGGGGTTTCTTTCGAACGAACCTCTGCTATGATTACCGGGCATTGAACGCCCTGACACGCTGAACAAGTGAAGGATACACGAACATGAACAAACGTTGGCTAGAGGCATGCGTTGTAGTGGTTCTGGCGGCCAATCTCCACGGCCAGGAATCACAGAATATGATCGGCCGGCAGACCCAGAATGAGGGCTTCTCCGCCGTACCGGCCCCTTCGACAGGCTCCCTTCTTCGCGAGGACGCTACGGCGGGCACAGCAGGGCAGGCAGGGAAAGTAACCATTGACGGGAAGTTGGACGACTGGGACCTTTCCGGCCAGATCTGGAGTTTCGCCGATACCTCTGTGCGCGACAGTTTTTCGGTGAAGACCGCCGCCATGTGGGATGCCGACCACCTGTATCTGAGTTTTCTCTGGCGCGACCCCATGCCGCTCAACAGTATCATCAACCCGGAGTTCGATCCCGAACGCGGATGGGTGGCCGATGCCGTGCAGCTGCGGATTCTGGCCGACAAACAACCGAGCTGGATAACGGTCTGGGGCTTTGACAAAGGCCGCAAGCCCGCTGTTCATTTCTACTATTGGGCCGGTGAGAACCAGCAGTCCAACGGCAAGAAAGTTCTTCATTACACGGGTAAGGCGGGAGAAGTGGCCCTTGGTGATGGGATCGAGTCCGCCTATGCGCCGCTGCCGGACGGTAAAGGCTTTATCCACGAGATGAAAGTGCCCTGGAAACTCATCTACAACCAGCCTCACAGCATGGTGGTGGGCCAGTCGATCCGGATGGGCATGGAGTTCCTCTGGGGGAGCGGGACCGGACGCGACTTTCCGATGCACCGCTATGCCGACAACATGCAGCCCGGCACGACCAGCCGTGAGTTTTACTGGTCGGCCAAGAATGCGTGGGGCAATCTGACCGCCGTGGCCGAGGGCCTCAAGGAACCGCGCAAGTATGTCGAAGGAACCCTGAAGCCGCAGGGGACGATTGCCGTTCGGGCCCAGGTGCCCGCGACCGCCGCTGCCTTCACTCTGGCGATCGATGACCTTCAGGGCAATCGGGTGCGAAACCTGGCCGGCGGCTTCGGCGTGGCGGATATGAGCGTGGCCAACGACGGCAAGCAGGCCACTGTGGAGGTGATGTGGGATGGCTTGGATGAGCAGGGGAAACTGGTCCTGCCCGGGACGTACAAAGTGCATGGCCTGACTCACGGCGGGCTCAACGGCTATTATGAAATGAGCTTTTACAACCCCGGGACGCCGCCCTGGCAGACCGATGACACCCGGGGTGCCTGGGGGGCGGACCATGCCGTTCCGCGCCTGCTCGCCCGCTCCGGGGAGAACATCATCATCACCAGCGACTTTGCCGAAGGGGGTTACGGAACCTTCGCGGTCAAGCCCGACGGCACCAAGGCCTGGAGCGAAAAGCGGGGCGCCAGCGTCGTCGCCGCCACGGCTCAACACGTTTACACCGTGCCCAACGACTGGGGGGTTGCCGGGGTGCAGTTGCTGCGCCTGCAGGCCAAAGATGGCAAGTTTGCGCCGTTTCTCCGGGAGGGCAAAGAGTTGCCGATGCCGCTGCCTTTCGGCGCGCTGCTGGGCGTAGCCGCGCCCGCGGCGGGAGCGGAAGTAACTCCGCCGCCCAAGGCGCGCGCCCTGGGAGTGGCCGAGGGCACGATGGCGCTGGCCACGGATGACAACCGTTTCTGGCTCTTTGATGCCGAATCCGCCGCGCTCATCAAACAAACAACCCTGGAATTGACGGGGTTTGCCGGGAAATACCCCTTTGCTTTTGATGGCCGGCAGATCTGGTTCTTCCGCGGAGCCGACCTCATGAAACTGGCTGTCGCTGACCTCAAGACCGAGGCCGATCCCGGCGCCAAGGCCGTGGTGGTGCCGTTGCGGGGGAAAGGGGTTGAGGCCAAGGCCTATCAGCCCGGCGCCGCTGTGGAGAAGCCTGGCGCCATCGCCGTCGATGATGCCGGCAATGTCTACGTCACCGACCTGGGGAAAGATCTGCAGGTCAAGAAGTTTTCAGCCGGGGGCGAGTGGGTCGGGAGTTTCGGCAAGCGCGGCGGCCGGGCCCGGCAGGGTGCTTTTGAACCGGATGGCCTGCGCGCGATGGCCGGCGTGGCCGTGGATGCCGCCGGAAACCTCTGGGTGGCCGAGGCTTCGCACTTCCCCCGCCGCGTCTCAGTGTGGACTCCGGAGGGAGCCTTTAAGCGGGACTTTATCGGCAATACCGGCTATGCCGGCCAGGGCAGTTTCATTCATGACAGTGATCCGACCAAGGGCGTTGCCGAACTCAACGAAATCAAACTGAATCCCGCGACCCACAGCTGGGAAGTGGCCAGCGTGATGTGCAACCCGGACCCGGAGAAGGGCGATTACGTGCTGCCGGGCAGCACGGCCTTCGGCAGCGGCAACGTCTTTTTCAGCGAGGCCTCCGGCAAACGTCACGAATACTTTGTTTCGCTGGCTACGGAACGCAATACTCCGGTCTATGTCATGATGAAGAATGGCGGGGACTGGCAACCCGTCGCCGCCATCTTCACGCTGGACCGTCTGCAGGGGCCGCAAGCGGGGAACACGAATGCGGCGCAGGTCGCCAAGTATCCCTCCGGTGAGTATGCCGACAATGATCGGAACGACATGCTGATCTGGAATGACTTCAATAACGACGGCTATGTCCAGAAGGCGGAATGCGAAATCATCCCTGCGCTGGCGAAGAAGAACAAACCGGCGAAGGGCAAGCCGGCGAAGGGCGGAATTGCCCTGCCGGTGTCAGGGTTTGGCGGCGGCGGCCGGGTAGACCCCGGGGACTTCAGCTTTTATGCCGACGGCACCTTCAAGGCGGCGGAAAACAAAGGCGTGTTTAAGTATACGCCGGTGAGCTATCGCGACGGAGGCAAACCGGTCTTCAGCAGCACGGGGATCACGCCGCTGACTTCCGAGTTCGACCTGATGGAGGCGGTGCCGGTTCCGGGCAAGGATGTTGTGGTGGCGTTCATCGGTTGGCAGTCAAAAGTCTATGTGGCCGGATTCACCAAGAAAGAGGGGAAGATCCTCTGGAAGTACATTTCCCCTTATCATCAGGTGCATGGTTCGCACCGGGCTCCGATGCCCAAGCCGGGGATGTTGATCGGTTGCCTGAAAATTGCCGGCATCGTCAAGGATTGCGGCGAAGCGGATGGGGTGATGATGATTCGCGGCAACCTGGGTGAGGACTACTTCCTGACCACCGATGGCATGTTCGTTGATATCATGACCAAGGACGGGCGCATCCCCGGGATCGCACGGCCGCAGGCTGAGGCCGAGTTGCGGGCTATTTCCTTCTCGGCCTTGAACGGTCGCGGCGAGCATTTCAGCGGGGCGATCAGCCGGCAGGCGGATGGTGTGGTCCGCGCGAGCGGTGCCGTGCCCGCGGATCAAGCCTGCAACATTATCCGGGTTGAAGGCCTCGAATCGATCCGGCGCTTTGGCGCCCCTGAGGTCAGTGTCACTCAGGAAACCCTGATCAAAGCCGATCAGGACAACAGTCGGCGAGCCCTGGTCGCCGCCCGGTCGCCGGAGCCTTACACCATTGGCCTGGTCACGAAGGATGCCAAAGGCCAGGTTCAGTGGAATGCGGCCAAGCCGCTGCGCATCAGCCAGCAAGGCCAGCCGGTCACGGCGGAGTTCCGGGCGCTTTACGACGCCGATAGTCTTTACCTGTCCTACACGGTCAGCGACCCGACCCCGTGGAAGAATACCGGTAACGAATACCGCTTGCTCTTCAAGACCGGTGACGGCGTCGATTTCCAGTTGAGCCCGAGCGGCAATCGGACGGGCAAGGCCGTTGCCGGGGACTTCCGGGTGGTGATGGCCAATTTCAATGGCAAGCCGGTGGCCGTGTTGATGAAGCCGGTGATGCCCGGGGCACCGGAGGAGGAGAAGTACACCTTCTCGTCACCGGTGATGTCGGTGACCTTCGATCAGGTGAAGCTGCTGTCGGACGTGGTGCCAACCGTCGCGGTACGCGGCAGTGGGTATATATTGACGGCAAAAGTGCCCTGGTCGGTTCTGGGGGTCGCGCCCAAGGCGGAGCTGAAGTTGCGTGGCGATGTGGGCTTCATCCTCTCCGATCCGTCCGGCACGATCAACACGGCCCGGGTCTACTGGTCGAACAGGAATACCAATCTGGTCAACGATCAGCCGTCGGAATCCCTGGTTCATCCCCAGGCCTTTGGAGACTTCATCCTGGGCAAGGAATGATGACGGGGGTATGACACACGTATCCGGCCAGGTGGACGCCGGTGTCCCTACCGGCGTCGGACCGCGCTAGGGACAGCGCGGTCCACCTTGGAGGAGCGCAACACGCGCGCCCTCCCAAGGTCAAGTTAGCACACGGGGACGCCGATAGAACTTGAATCCGGGGCGGGCGGTAGCCTATCATCTGCCCTTCATTCAGCATGCCCCGGTAGCTCAGTTGGACAGAGCAGCGGTTTCCTAAT
>CAYOIT010000037.1:0-18310 GCA_964404035.1 uncultured Verrucomicrobiota bacterium
GAGTTCCGCTTCACCTGGACCTTCATGAACATGGGGCTGATCGAAACCGGTGGGCGCATGGAGACCTGGCCGGAGAAGTGGGTGAAGGCCATGCGCAAGTTGACGGATCGTTGTGATCGTGGTTACAAGGTTCGGTGTCCAGACGACAAGGCCTTCACCGGCGTGCCGTTGCCGGAGGTGCTCTACGTGGATTACCCCGCCGACAGCCCGACGGCGCGGACCGGGATCCGCCAGTCGGTGTCGCTGTTCAACTGGACCGACGAACCGCAAATCATCTCGGTGCGCCGCGCACGCCTCGGCCATCCCGATCCGGTGATGGTGGAGGACTTCTGGACCGGCGAGCGCGAAACGTTCGACGGCGAGTTCATCAGCCAACGCCTGGAAGGGCGGTCGGCACGCTTGTATGACGTAATCGGGTGACAGGGTTTGCGGCGCGAACTGCGCGAACATCGCCTGATCATCCCGTTGCCATTCTGCGATCTGTGCGTATCAGAAAAGTGTCTTCATCTTCCTGTCCGCCACGAGAGCGCCCGTATGATGCACTTCAGGTGTTGTATGATAGCCAAAGTGATGCACCGCAGATGCAGTACTGTGGGTTGTTCGGCTTTGAAGTTGATTCCGACTTTTGTCAGCCCGCGTTAAGGGACCGCTCAAAATCGCCCACGACGCGCATGATCTCTTCGAACGTCGGTACCGTGCCGAAGAACATTTCCTCGCGCATAGCCTGATAGTCCCGTCGCCATTCGGCCATCTGCCCTTCGAGCGGAAGGATCCGGAGCGTTCCCCGTCGCAGTGTGGCGTAATCCATCCAGGACCAGTTGAAGTACACCTCGCGGTGTGCCGCCGTGCGTGTGAATAAACCGAGGTCATTCCCCGCTCTGGTGGCGACGCCCTTTTCGATCAGGCACCAGAGATCGTAATAATGGCGGGCAAGCCGGACTTTGCGTGCTTTTTCGGCGGGGCGAGACCCGTCTTGCCTTCCGCTTCTTTGCAGAACCGGCGGCGCTCTTCCTCAGTCATGTCGATGAATGCTTGCACAGGTCAATCCTTTCCGGATTCTGCCAACCGGCGCATGATTTCGGCGACCCATGCGGGTGCGTACCGGGCATCTTTGAGCAATCCGCGTCGGTCATTTGTGGGTAACCGGCTTTTGAGGATCGAAAAAGTCTGGTCATTGACATGTCGCTGTCCAAGCCAACGCAGGGCATGAATCACCAAACCGCTCGCTGTTCCTGTGGTCGCCATGTTGCGCAGGGTTGTGTGCTTGATCACGATCTCGCGGTTACCTAGTCGCACCCGACGCGACGGACCATCGGATAGAAACACAGTCTTGGTGGGCACCTGATCCGAAAGACCGAGGATGTTAGCGGCGTAAGCGCCGGTGGGTTGGAGGCGTGAGGCGTCACGACCTTTGAGTGCCTGGGCGATCAGATCGGTTGAAGGCGAGAGTAGGCCGAGACGTGGGTCCTGGTCCGGGTAGTCATAGAGCCCGCGAGCAAGCTGGCGTATCTCCCCCGTTCGCCTGTGCCGCATCAGCGCGAGGCCCACGGCTGTTCGACTGCCTAGGTCTAGGAAGTCGGCGGGTGTGAAGACCCACCCCTTCCCGTGGCTCTGTATACGGTCAAGGACTCCGCTGTCAATCGATTGGCTGTGTTTTCCCATGGTGTTTTGAAACAAAAACATACACTGATTTGTTTCAAAAACAAGTTCCTTTCTTTTGGCAGAAAAACCACACAGTATTTCTGACAGAAACAAGCAGTAGGTCCCGCCAAGCCTATCCGCCAATGTGACGCTGTCCGTGGCGTCTTGAAACAAGAACATAGGCAGATTTGTTTCAAAAGCAAGTCCACCTTGGTTCATTGGTGGTGTTCAGAACGGCAGCTCGCCGGATTGGGCCGGTTCCGGCGCCGGCGAGACAGGACTGGCATCCTGGAGGGAGACGCGGGCATATCCGCGCTGGTTCTTGTCGTTCCGCTCAATGTCGGTCCGCTTATGGGCGTGGTGGATGGAGACCATGTGATCGCAGACCTGACTTTCGAACTGGCGGACGGTGACGGCCTGCCAGCCCTGGGATGCGCAGAAGGCGTTGTAGGCGGTCAGAAGCTCGGACACCGTTACGTCGCCGGTCGGGTTTACCGTGACGCAATGGGTCACGAAGTGGCGGACGCTGTCAGACTCGCAGAGCAGCGCGTCGACGCGTTGCTTCTGGGCTTGGGTGAGTTGGATGCGCCCGTGCTCGCGGAGCTCATCGAGCAGGCGGACGGCACCGTCGATACACCAGTTCAGGATCCCTGGGCCCTCGGTTCGGACCAACTCGCGCGCGAAATGGGGAATCGGCTTGGTGGTTGGGGGTTGGGTGAAGTCGATGATGAGCATACGGCGGCGCCAGGCCTCGGTGTCCGAGTCCAGCCGGACATGGAGCCGACTGTTGGTGGTGATGATGACGGCAAAATCCCCGACAACCTCGAACCGGTGTTTGACGTTCTTCTGCTCGGCACTGAGGCGGTCCCCGCCGGTCAGGGGTTTGATTACATGGGCCGCCCGATTGTCGAGGAAGTCACCGGGGACGTCCTTGCCGCAGAGGAGCGTTTTGCCCAGGAATCCGGCGATCTCGAAGCGCTCGGTGAGCAGGTGGACGCGGAGTTGTCCCACGTTGTGCGGACCGATGATCGTCCAGTTTCTCGTGTGGCTTGTTGCCTTTGAGCATTGCCGACCGTGGGGACCATGATTCCGGTGTGATTTGAGGCAGGCTTTGTCCTTGAGGAACATCCACTTCGCCTTCTGGTGCAGGAACTCGCCGTGGTGCCGGAACGATTCCATCGGGTCGGCCGCATCCCAGACGGGTTCCGCGGGTTCGGCATTCCGTTGGTCGGTCATGGGTCAATGTTGCTCGTAGCCCGCTTCGCCGCAACCTCTTTCCCGCCGCCACGGCGGCCACGATGCGCATGAGTCCGGTCGGCTTCGCCTTTATGTCAGACAGACAAGCCGTCTTCTACTTCGCTACCGGTGCCATGATGACTTCGAGCTGCTTGGCGCCGACGCGGGTGATCTTCACGACCTGCCCCCCGCCCGGAACCGGCTCGATGGTGGCCGGGAAGTTGACACTCGCTGCCTCGAAGCCTGCCGGCACGACAATCTCAACCTGCGTCACATTGGTCAGCCGCTTGAATACCCGTGTTCCGTCTTCATCCGCGAAATAGGATCCCGGATGCGTGTAGACACAGTCCAGCACATAGCGCTGCGCATTGACATCCCTTATTTCCGGGTTGATGACGGCCACGGTCGGTAGCGGGCTCTGCGGCACCAACTGCGCGTTCAGGTTCTTCGTCGTGGCCGAATCGAACGCCTCGTATCTGACGACCTGCGTGTCCTTGGCGGATGCAGCAATGCTGAACGTGGCCCACGGGAACAGGACGCTCATGCCGAAACTGCCGGGTTCGTGGCGCAGATCGTAGATCACGACCGGATGCTCCGCCAGCTTCTCGTTCATGGCAAAATTGAGCATGGCGCGGTAAGCGGCGACGGTACCCCCTCGAATCGGGACCTTGCCGTCGAGGATCACGGGCTGGACCGCGTTGGACACGCCCAGTTCCTGGCCCCTGATGTTCTCGGTGTTGCGGTCAAAAACATTGCCATACAGAGAAGCGGAGGACTCCCCCGCCACCAGAACGGCGGTTCCGTTCGCCACAAACACATTACGCAGCAGGCAGGGAAACGCGTGCTGCACAGCCTGCACCCCAATGGCGTTGCTGACGACAACGTTATTCATGATGAACGGATTGCTCATCATGCAGAGGATGCCGGTGCCCTTCTGATCGCCTTCGATCAGGTTATTCGCGAGTGCGGCACTTCCCCCCACGATCTGAATGGCAGCGCCCCGGAAATCGCCAATCCGGCACTCGAACACGCCCATGCTGATGTCGCGGCCCTCGACCGCCACGCGCCCGTTCCGAATCGTCAGACCGATCACCATGGCGTCGTTCGCGCCACGAATGACGGTGTCCGCGCCGTTGCCATCGATCGTCGTGACCTCCGCACCGTCCCCCACCAGCGTCACGCCGTCCTTGAGAGTGAGGCTGCCCTGATAGGTTCCAGAGGGCACACTAATGACTGACCCGGTTGCCGCCGAGTCAATCAGCGTCTGGAGCGGATTGAGGTTAGTTGTCGCCTGTCCCGCGGCCATCTGCACCGCTGCCCACGCCACCAGCAAACACCCTGTCAAACGTTTCATAGCAGTCTCCTTCTCTTGTTGCACTGTCCTTGGATCTGACGATTCGGCAGGTTCGTACTGGGCCTGACAAACGGGCTCGGCAGCACCCTGTTGCGTTGTAGGACTTTGCATCAAGTGCCGTCCATGCGTCAAGTTAATCAACAATCCTTGCCCGCTGGATGGATTCTTCGCGCTGCTTTAGGGTCGCATTCTTGCAGTGGCGGACGAGGCTGGTTGGATCTGCGGCCCTTGGCATCGACCTCAGCCCTTTCTATGCTGACGTACAGAGATGCCTTCGCCCCGTGGCATCTCCTCGTCTTCGTGGCAACCGTCGCGCTGTTTTGGTATTTACGAGGTGTGGCAATTCGCAGGAACAAAGAGACAGAGACTTTGATCGATGACCCTGTTCTTTACCTTCCTCTCCAGCTGTGGCAGAGTGCGCCAAGATAACTTGCCTGATGAATCGAAGGCGGTAGGAGCAGTTATAATCAGAGGAGCCTCCATGCGACGGCCACGAAAGTTCATCAACTGCGCGCTGATACTGCTGGTGACGCTGATCGCGGTTCCTGCCAAGGCCTCCCCCAGATGGCAGGCCATGGTGCTGCGCAGTCAGGGCGATGTCATGATCCTGGATGTCAATGGCTGGGACCGTCCGGCGGTCATCAGGGGTTCACTCCGGGAAGGTGAAAGCCTCATTACAGGTCCCTTCAAGCGCTTTGGCGAGCGCACGGATCAGAAGGGGTACGCCCTGCTACACCTGCCGTATGGACAGGAATTGAGCGTTGGACCCAAGACCCATATCGTTATCGGAGACTTCTGGGCCCAGGCAGAACGGGAGGAATTGCGAAAGGCGTCGCTCTGGCAGAAGACCGGCATCCTGCTGTACCGCGCGGGCAAGTGGTGGCGCAAGATGGGGGACAACCAGTTTGAAATCATGGAACCCCATGGCGGTACCGGAACCTGCGGCGATTATGTGGATCACGAAGGCACCGTCTACACCCTGTCCTCCCGCCAGAAAATCGCCTTCGTGCGCGGCGGCGACCTCTGGCTGATGCTCGAGGATGGAACCGGCGTGACGAATTATATTTCCGCCCCGCCGGGCGGGCGCATCGGCCGCGCTGTGTTTGCGCCCGACGGAAGCCGTGTGGCTTACGAGGCCTTCTATGACTCCAGCAATAAGCCCGTGCGCTGCGATTTGTATGTTGCCGATGGCGACGGCGCCAATTCCCGACTGCTGGTCAGCGGGGGTCCGCTCTCCGATCCCACCGGAATTCCGCTGATCGCCTACCAGATGCGGTTGGCCACCGGGCCGGCTTTCTCTCCCGACGGCACCCAGGTTTCCTTCCTGCGCATCCAGGATTACCAGCCCGACTGGAGGGCCAGGCCCTATACCTTCCGCCAAAAAGAGGTCTGTACCGTTTCGGTGTTCGGTGGCTCTCCCGTCACGCGCTGGACCACCCGCGAAATTCCCGGCGGCTATTCGTTTTACGATGTCGGACAAAACACCGTTTGGCTCACCAACGGAGAGATTCTCTTTCCGCGTACCGGGAAGACAGGATCGCGTTTGTCCGCCATGATTGACGCCAGCGACACCAACCGCACCACCTGGCCGTGTGAGTTCCATGTGGAGTGGGATGCCGAATCGGGTGTGCAGCCCGCGTCCCTTCGCCTGGAGGTGGCGGGGGCCAACGAGGAGATGCGCGGGCGCTTCATGGGCAATGGCCTGTTGCTGCCGCAGGCCGATGGCTATGGCTGGGACTGGCATCCTTGGACGGCGGGGAGCGGATGGGACACGCCCCAGATGGGCGCGTGGTACGGTCCCTTCATCATGAATGTGTCCACCGGTGGCTATTCGGCCTGGATGAAGTTCACCGACGGCCGCTCGGAGTTCACCGCGGGCGCCTTCATCCAAGTCTGGAAAGGCTTCAAGGGTGAGATTGCGGAGGCCGAGGGCAGTGGCTGGTATCACTCGGCCAATACCGGTGTGTGGGCCATTCCCGCCGCCGGAGGCACGCCACGCAAAATCTCGGATGTGACCTCCGATTCGCTAGCCGTGTCGCCGGATGGATCCATGTTGCTGACCGACTGGGAGGGCTCGCCATACACCACCTATCTCAACCTGTTGGATTTCCATGGTGGAATCCTGGCGGCCGCCACGCTGGCCCCGGGACTGGACAGTTCGGTGGGCGGATGGGATGCCAGCGGGCGGCGGGCCGTCTTGTGGTGCGGCTCCAATGGCGTCGAACGGATCCACCTGATGGATGTGGATACCGAGGGCAGCCTGGATTTGGGCGAAGGCCGGTTTCCCGTCTTTACCCCGTTTTTCCGCCTGGAGGTGGTGGCCTTGGAGGACTGGGTTTCCGTCCGCGACACGAACACCGGCGTCAAGGTCATCGCCCAGGCCGGGCAAATGGTGGTGGACGACGATCTGGCGAATGGTGGGGAACCGCAAGCCGCCACATCGCTCCTGGCCCCGGCGGTCACCACCTTGTCGCCTGCCTGTGGATCCGGAATTTCCACCAGTGATACCCTGCGTCTGACGCTCAACTTCAGTCAGCCCGTGCTCACCAACTCGCTCCAGAGTAATCTGGTGACGGGCGTGACCTGGCCGGTCTCGGCGGGAGGGGATGAAAACGCCTTCATGCTCGATGCCACCGCCTACGCCTTACGTCTGGCGGACACCAGCGGTGGAGGATCGTTCACCGGCACGCTGGCCAACCTGCAGGCTTCCGGTATCCTTACGGCGGCTTGGAGTCCGGCCCGCACCTCGCTCACCCTCACCGTCGCGGCGGCGGCCCTGGAGCGCAGAGCCGGCTATCAAGGCGAACTGCGCATGGATCTCAGCGGCATGACCGGGGTCAACGGCCTGTCGCTCCCTTTTGCGGATGCGGTCTCCCAATTCACGTTCGTTCCCGCGCTCACGGCGGCGGGCGGCAGCATCGCCGCCGCCGCCGGGGCGCGGCTCACCGTGCCTGCGGGCGCACTGGCGGGCACGACTGGTTTCATCATCACCCACCTGCGCGATGTCCTGCCCGCCCCTCTGCCCCCTGGCGGCTGGCGGCGGGCTTCCGGCGTATTTGTCATCAGCCCGACCAACACCACGCTCGCCGCCGATGCTGTGGTCTCCCTGCCCGCTGCGGGTGCGGGAGGTGATCTTGCCCTTTGGCGATGGACCGGCAGCGTATGGACCAATCTGGGCGGCTCTTATGATACCGCCTCCGGCTTGCTATCCGTCTCAACCCGGCTCCTCGGCACCTTCGTCGCTCTCTACCTGGCCCCCGCGAGTTCCGCCCTGCGCCTGTCCCTGTCCTGCGACGAAGAGTACGCCGAACCAGGGCAGGTGGTTCGCTACACGCTATCGCTCGCCAACATTGGCCAGGGCGCGGCTACGAATGTCGTCGTCACCAACACCCTGGCCGCCGCGCTGGTGGCTCCGATCCATTTCATCCCCGCCGCCACCTATGCGGCGGGTTCGCGCACCATCACCTGGTCGCTCGGAACCCTGGCGGCGGAACGCGCTCGCTCGCTTAGCTTCGAAGTCCAAGTGGCCACCGGAACGGTCTACGGTGCCGTCATCACGAACCGGGCTGGCGCCCGGGCGACCGGCCATTCATCCATCAGCAGCTTGCCGGTTCTCCTCCGCTGTGGCTTGGCGAGCCGCGTTCTTCCACGCTTTGGCCTGGCCGATGCAGCGACCACCAACCAGGCCGCCTTGGCCGCGCTGGGGGTGCGACTGCGGCGCGGGATCGCCACCCTCACCACCGCCGAAGCCGCCGATCCCACGTTGATCAACTGGTCCGCCTTCGATGGTGTCGTGTTGTCCAACCAGGCCGCTGGCCTTACCACCCGCGCCGTTCTCAACCTGCAGCCGGTCGCCGGGGTATGGCCCAGCCCGCTTGAACTCGCGCAGGCCTGGTCCGCGTATGTCGAACGGTACGACGGCGACGGTGAAGCGGATCTGCCCGGCCTCACGAACCGCATCCAGGTGTGGGAGCTATTTGACCGGTTCACTCCGGACAGCCAGGGCTTCGTCGGCTGCGGCTTGGAAAGCTATGCGGCCTATCTGTTGGCCGCACAGGCGGCGGCGCACGATCGCGATTCCAGTGCGGTCGTCCTCAACTGCAGCAGCGAGCCCGACGCCTCCGGCTATCTGGCCAGCCTGCTGGTGGAGGCGCCCGCCGCGGCTGACGGCCTGGATGCGGTCGGCCTCGAGTCCTTCCGCGAGCAGAGCCTTCCGACCTCCAGCGCGGGATGGTCCATCCAATATCTGGACGTACTGGATACGCAGTCGCTGCTGGCTGACTCCCCGGTGGCCAACCGGCCCGTCTGGTTGAGCCGGGTGGGTTTCCGGCACACCTATACCAACTTGCTGGCCCACGGCTACACCTGCACTGCGCGTGACCTTTCCCTTTTTCTGGCGCGCTCGTTGCCCTTCGCCCTGGCCTCGGGTGTCCAGCACATCGCCTATGCCACCCTGCAAGCTCCGCCTGGCGCCGATGCCGCCACCCGCTGGAGCGCCCTGCTGGAAACCAATGGGGTGCGGCGCGAAGCTTTTTATGTGCTACAGAACCTCGCCGCCCGGTTGGAGGGATTTGAACGGGCCCGCCTGGTTGATCTGGGCGCAGGCGTGCTGGGCACGGAGTTCGTCCGCCCTGGCCAGCCGCCGCTGTGGGTGGTGTGGACTGTTTCCAATCAAACCCGCTCGGTGCGCGTCCCGGTCGGACCGGTGACTCTGGCACGGGTTTCCTCATCGTTGCCCGCCTCCTTCAATAACACCAATGCCACCTGGACGGTGTCGACCAACCTGCTGGATGGCGGATCGCTGGTCCTGTCGGTCAGTGGTACGCCGGTCTGCCTGGAGGCCCTCACCCCCTATGCGGAGGATCTGGATGGCGACGGCGTACTCAACGAGAGGGATGACGATGCGGATGGCGATGGCCTGAGCAACGAGTACGAGCGGCTCCATCTGCTGAATCCCTTTGTAAACGACGCGAACGGCGATGCCGATGGCGACGGCATGAGCAACCGGGACGAGTATCACGCGAGGACTGATCCCCAGGATGAGTCCAGCGTTGTGGAACTGCAGCACGTGAGCCGCCTGACCAACGGGCTGGGCTTTCAGTGGTCAACCGTTTCCGGAGCCGCCTACCGGGTGGAGTGGAGTCCGGATTTGCGTGCCTGGACTTCTGCGGGCGACGGCGCGGCCAGAGCCAACTCGACCACGGGGGCCTGGTTTGATGTCGGTCCGCCCCAGACACCGACCCTGCCCGCCGCAGGCACCAACCGTTTCTACCGTGTGCGTTTGGAACCTTGAGCAGGGCCGAGGGGCTCACATCACGACGCGGGGGCGGTGTGCGGATGACGGCGAGCGGCGGCGTCCTCATCAGCCACAGTAACGTCGTGTTCAGCGGCTTCACCGTCACCAACGGCCAGTTATCGGCGGGGGGAAACAGCGGGGCCGGCATTCCTGCGCCCCGGAACTGGCCGGGACCGGCAACCTCACCGTCAATCCCCGTTTCCGGAACTCCGCCGCAGGGGACTACCACGTGATGGAACGCCTCACGGTGGGAACAGGGACCAACCTCCCCTGGGTCACCGCCGCCGCGCTCGACCTCGACCGCAACCGACGACTGATCGGCCGGCCGGCCGATATGGGTTGCTACGAGACCTCGCCGCAAGGCGCTGTCTATACGATGCGGTAAAATGGCGGCAAGGGCGGTGGTGGTGTCATGCCGCGGTTGGATCAGAAGGGACACTCAGGCCCGCTGCCCGAACCTTTCGTTCCGCAGTAACTCTTCTTCTTCGATTCCGAGTTGCTTCTGTAGTTCTTGATGTCTTCGCAGCATTTCTTGTTTTCCGGTGGCGGGCAGTCACATTTCTTGCTCTTCCAGAGCGCTTCGGCGCAGGTAACACTCCTGCCATAGGCATTGCATTCCGTCCACGAGTCGGCACGCGAAAGGTAGTCGTTCCATTTCTTCATGACATCGGGCTTTGAGGCGCCTGTCTTCTGGTAGGCTGCCCGCGCCTTCTTGCAGCACGGGCCGAGATCCGACGCATGTTGGTTCTCATGGTCCTGCGTACAACTCTTCGTGCATTTCGTGTTGTTGATCGAGATCACCATCGGGTCGTCCACGGGTTTCGACAAGCCACAGCTTGTTGTGCCATTGACCGTGGCTGTGGCGCGTTCATCGGGAAGCGAATCCGGCAACAGGCCGTCGACGGAGGTTATGGCAAGTGGGTTGTTGCCGAAATACAGGTACAGATTGGGCGAATCGAGATCGGTCAGATTTCGCGAGAGGAAGCGACCCAACGCCGGGCTGTAAGATCGCAGGTCGAAGCCGTATAGGGCGGTTTCTTCGTCCATTCCATGGCCCATGAACAGGGTCGGGTTTCCTATGGCGCTATGAGGTGTACCCCAGGGGTTGCGGGCAACGGGGGCTCCCCATCCATCGGCTACAGCGACCGCACCATAGGCATCGTAGGTGTAGCGTTCGACGGGTGTGGCGGTGCTGTCGGTGACCGCCTCGGGGGAGCGCAACGCGTCGTGATGGTAGTAGAACGTCTGCCCTCCGCGATCCATCGTGAGCACCTCCTTCAGGGAGGGACCATAGACGAATGAGGCCTGAAGGACGCCTGCCCCATCCTGCTCTTCCACGACGCGCCAGTCGTCATAGAAGAACCGTGTCTCGACAGGGGTGCCCGAGGGGTTGGCGACTTTCACCACCCGCCGGCTGAGGGCGTCATAGGCATATTGGCCGACCACCTGGTTGTCGGATTTACGGGTAACGGTGCTGAGGCGATTCTCCTCGTCCCATGCGTATCGATAGTCGGCATTCTCCGCGAGGTTGCCGGTGGCGTCATAAGTGAGCGAGGCACCACCGATGGCGACGAGTTGATTGGCGGCATTGTGGGTCCGGTCTTCAGGTACGCCGTTCCTGGTGGTGCGATTCCAGTTGCCGGCCGGATCAATGTCCCACGTTTTATGGATTACCGGTGCCGGAATGGTCGGGCCGGTCAGTTCCCCGGTCTTGTAGTCGACAAGTTGGCAAGTTACGTCGTACCCGTACTGCTCCGACTCGGCGGGCCACCGCAGTCTATTCGCATGGGTCCTATGGCCTTCCGGGTCGTATGCGTATTCGAAGCCGGCGATCAGGATGCCCATGACGCCTGGAGAGGGCGGGACGACGTGTCGTACGGCGGTGAGTCCGTTGTCCGCGTTGTAGTCGTAAATTGCGATCACGCCATTTCGGAAGGTGCGAGTGGTCACGCGACCGCCCTGATCGTAAGCGTACTGGACAAGGGGCGTTGGCGTGGCACCGTCGTCAATAACCGTGAGCCTCTGCCTGAGGTCCATTGCCTCCACAACGACGCGACCGCCAGGGTAGACGAGGGTGCGGGTTCGGCCCCGTATGTCGTACACGTAATCGACCGGCTGGCCATTCTGGGTGGTTTGAATAACCCGGTTTGCGCCATCGTAGGCGAAGGTATCCAGCCAAGAATCCCGCTCGGCGGTCAGCGTCCGTCCGGAGAGATCGTACGTGTAGCGGTCATCGGTGCCGCTGGAATAGTGCCGGTTTGTCAGGCTGTAGAGTTCGCTGTAGCGGTAGGTTGTGACCACGCCTTTTTGATCGGTGCGAGTCAGAAGGTTGCCCACACCGTCGTAAGTGTAGCGCAATCGGTCGGAAGGTGCGTTGGAATAGACCTTCTCGATGAGGCGGTTGGCGCCGTCGTACGAGAAGACGGTGCTATGGTTGTTGGCATCCGTGAGTGCGATGCGATTGCCGACCGCGTCGTAAGCGGAGCGCACGACGCCGCCGAGTGCGTTGGTAGTGCCGGTGCGGCGGTTGAGCGCGTCGTAGGCGTAAGTGGTCCAGTTGCCGTTATTGTCGGCGGTTGCGAGCAGGTTGCCTGCGGCGTCATACACGTTGCTGCTGGTGTTGCCCCGTGCATCGGTGGTCGCGACCAAACGGTTGAGCCAGTCGTAGGCATGCATGACGGTGTTGTCGTTGCCGTCGGTTAGGCTGAGCCGGTTACCGACCGCATCGTAGGTGAATCCGGCTGCCCGGCCCAGTCCGTCGGTCACCTGAATGAGGCGATTCTTGGCGTCGTACGCATTGGTGGTCACGTTGCCGTTGAAGGCGGCGACTGTGTAGACGTTGCCGACCGGGTCATAGGTCCTGAGGGACTCGTCACCGGCGGCGTTGATCTCGGCGATTGGATGATTCAGGGCATCGTAGAAGACCCAGTTGGTGAGGGACTCGGTGGCGGTGAGGCGAACGGCGGTCGAGAGGCGGTTCCCGTTAGGGTCGTAGGTGTAGGACGTGACGGCATCGTCCTCGTCCACGATATCGGCGGTGTCGCCTTGTTTACGAATTTCTCCCAGCAGACGGCCCAGCGGGCAGTACTTGTAGTAGATCACCCTGCCGTTGGCATCGGTCTTTTTGGAAATCAATGAAGTCCCCTTGCTCTCGGACCCGCACCCGCAGCCTCCGCCTGGGCCGGTGTCATACTCGTATCGTGTGACGTAACCGAGCGCATTGCTGACGGCGATCAGGCGGTCGAGGCAGTCGTAGGCGAAGGTGCTGGCATGACTGTTGGCGTCCTTTTCCGCGAGGGTGTTGCCAACGGGGTCGTACGTGAAGGTTGTGACGTAGCCGAGGGCGTTGCTGACATACGCGAGCCGGTTCTGTGAGTCGTAGACGTAGCGGGTGGTGTGACCGTTGGGATCCGTCTCGGTCGTCCGGTTGCCCGCCAGGTCGTAAGTGATGGAGTCCACGGAGCCGAGCGCGTTGGTGGTGTGGATGAGCCGGCCTCGCTCGTCGTAGGCGTAGGAAGTGATGTGGCCGTTGGCATCGCTCACGCGGCTGAGATGCCCCTCGGCATCGTAGGCATACGAGGTGGTGTTACCCAAAGGGTCGGTTTCCGAGAGCCGGCGGTCCAGGTTATCGTAGGTGTAGGTGCTTGTGTGACCATTGGCATCCGTCAACTGCGTCAGGTTGCCGATGATATCATAGGCGTAGGTGGTGGTGTGGCCGAGGGGATCAACGGTCTGGACACGGTTACCCCAGCCGTCGTAGAAGTGGCCGGTGATATTGCCGTTCCTGTCCTTTTCGGACAGCAGGTGGCCGGAGGGGTCATAGGTCCATTCGCGGGTGAATCCGACCGGATCGATTTCCTTCAGCCGGTTACCCTTTGCGTCATAGAGGTAGGCGGTTACGAAACCATTGGGGTCGGTAATGCTGGTGACCTGGTTGAAGATCGGGTCGTAAGTGTAGCGTGTCACCTGTTCGGCACAATCGGTTACGGAGATGACGTTACCTCTCGAATCATAGCCGTACATAGTGGCATGGCCATTTGCGTCCACGCTGGTCGTGCGTCTGAGGGTGGCGGGATCGTAAGACATCCATCCCGGCGTTGGCTGGCCGGGCGCACTGTTGGTAACCGGGTACGCATTCTTGTCGTAAGCGTAAACCCACGCATTGCCCCGACCGTCGGTGTGGGTGATCGTGGAGGGGACGTAATCCGCCGCAAAACTCGATGTCAGGGCCGCCGCGTTGCGTTGCCAGTTATTCCGGTTCGCCACCGAGGCCAGCAACACGCGCGTGCCATTCGGGTTCAGATACTCGGCCTTGATGGTGCCGGTTTTGTACGTGTATAGAAAGGTGGCCCCGCTCTTCTTTACCTTCTTTGTGATTCGAAACAGACTGTCGTACTGGTAGTTCACCGTTTTACCGTCAGGATCCATAATCCTCACCAATTGCGCCCCCAACATGGCATGGACCAGACGGGTGGCCCGCCCCAGGGGATCGGTGATCGTCTGGATCCGGTTCCAGGCGTCGTAGGTGAATGTGATCTGGCGGCCGACCGCGTCGGTGATCTTTTGGAGGCGCCCGGCTCCATCGTATGTGAGGGTGGTGGTGTTGCCGTTTCGATCTCGCTGTTCAGTCATCTGGTAGATGGGGGTGGCAAACAGGTACGGGCATCCGGCGAACGTCTTGAATGTCTGAAGCGAGCCATCGGGGTAGTTGATGGTGAACGTTCCATCGGCATTCCTGACCAGGGTCTCGAAGTATCCCACGGTTGGCCTATAGCGGACGGGCGAGGTTGAAGGGACGCGAAGGAATTTTGTAATCCGCCCCGTTTGATCCCGGCGGAACAGGGTGGATTGATAGGTATAGAGAAAGACGTTGTAGGAATGAGTCCAGCCGAAGCCCAGACAGGTGTTGGCGGCGGTGGCGGCTTCAGTCGCGGCATGGGTACTGGAGTAGGCCAAGGCGAGATCCAGAGTGATCCGCGGTCGGTCGCCTGGGTCTCCGCCCTCGCTGGTGACGAGTGAGACAATGGGATACTCGTCCTGCAAGGCGCCTTCCATAAGGCTGATCCTGCTGCCCGCCGGCGCGGTAGGGGGGCACGGATTCGTCGGGGGATCAGGTGGTGGTGGGATGGCCAGTGTTTGCAGGGCGGAGACGGCCACAAAGACGGCCGCGAAGAGCGGCATGCCGGGGAGTCGGTCGAAGGTGTTGTTCATGTCAGCCTCGCTTTCCCGCCAGACGAACCGAAGACGCCCATAAACAAGAGCACCACAGCCGTGAGCAGCACGCCGGGCCCGCTTTCCGGGACGTGCGGGTCAGGATCGACACTCAGGGTGATCGAGTAAGGGGTGTCGTATTGGAGACCAAATGTCTGACTCAACGATTCGCCGAAGGTCGCGTTCATGGGGTCCATCAGAAGGTCATAGGCGGCAAGGTCGTAGGACGTTGTCCCGTCACTGATGCTGAGCAGGGCCCGGTAATCCGCGCCCCAGCCCGGCGCGTCGCCGATCAAGTGAGCCAGATAGTCGTAGCTGAAGGTGGCCTCCACGGCGCCACTTCCCCCGCTGATCATGAACTCACGGTAAGCCATGGCAGTCGAAAAACCGGAGGCGAACGTCACGCCGGGCGCAAAGGTGAGGTCCAGCGAAGCCTGCAGCCCCCCAGGGATGCCGGTACCGTCAATGACGGCCTGTGCGGAGGCCTGGCTATAGCCGCTGTCGGCGCCGACCGCGACCGACGCCGGCTGGCCAAAGGCCATCTGGAAATCGCCCGCAAAGCCGTTCACGCTGTCGAAGCATGACGCCGAAGCCAGCAGTTCCCAGTCGGTGATCCAATCAAGGCTCGATCCAGCGCCCACCTCCCACCGGATATTGTTCATGCCGACGTCGGCATGGACGGTGAAGGCGATGGCCAGGACCGGGCTGGGGAGCAGGACTGTCGCAAAACCAAAGGCCGCAACTGTGGTTCGGAGCAGGTGTGTTCTTTTCATGGCGTATTCCGGAGTTGGTGTTGTTTCAGTCATGCTTGCTCTCGGCGACCGGTCGCCCGTATCCAGCCGCGACCGGTCCGCCGCCCGTGCCTCTAGTTCGTAGTCGCGTTCACGGAAATGCGCAACGGTGATTTCCTGCTAAAAGCGGATGTTTCTTGACGACGGATCATCGCCCTTGCCGCCAGGCGGAAGGGGCCACGCCGGCATGGGCCTTGAAGGCATGGCGGAAGTAATCGGCGCTGGCATACCCTGCGGCCGCGGCGACCTCGGCCAGACGGTTGGCCGGATCGCGAAGCAGTTCCCGGGCACGAGTGAGACGGAGTTCGTCCAGGTACTGGTGGAAGGTCACGCCCACGTGCGAGGAGAACAGCCGGGAAAGGTACGCCGGGCTGGACCGCAAGTCCGTGGCCATGGCGTTAAGGCAGATGGGGCGGGTGCTATGGGCGCGCAGGTAGTCGAGCATCGCCTGCACCAGGTGCTGGGCGTGGCTGCCGGGAGTCGGTGACGCCGGGAGGGCCGGGATCACCGGGATGCGCTCGCGAAGCTCGGCGCGGAGATGGGCGATCTCGCGTTCGCAGTCCTCCAACTTCCCTTGCGCCGTTTCGCCGCCAACCGTTGCCTGGAGATCATGCCGGATCAGCCCCAGCAAGGCGGCGGCGCGGTCCAAGGCTCCGGCGCGTGCTGGCGAGTCTGTGTCCGCCACGCGGGATTGTACGACCAGTCTCAGCGGGAAGCCAGGGCCCGCGTGGACCGCCGCAACGAAGTTGGTGATGCCGCATTCACCCTTAAAGCGCCGCACTCTGGAACTTGGCGCCCGGTCGGTCCGCCAGTGGTGCCGTTGGCAGCGCTGGCACCTCGCGGGAGCATCTTTCCCCGGCCTGGCGTTTTGGCGCGCGATGGGACAGGCCAGGGACGGCTTATCCGGGCGCAGCAGGCCGAGGGGCGTTGGCCAGAACGCGTTGATGCAGAGACCGGTGAGTTCGTGGAACAGTGTCAACAGCGGCCGATTCAGTTGCCGCCTGAGCAGGGCTTGGTGCTTTCGGAATGCGAACAACTCCCCGGCATCCAGGCCTGTGGCCGGGTGGTCGCGCGGGGTGCCGCCCGGCTTTAGGCACGGCACTACGGTGACGGAGCCGGACACCGGAGTGCCCGGCTCGGGTCTTGCCTGGGTGCTGTGTTCCTTATCTGTCATGGCCCGTGTCGCCAACCGCGTCGCCTCCTCTGCGTCCCCTCAGGATTTGACATTTACCATAGGACTGCAGCAGCGGGTATCGTGGGAAACGCATTTGCAGGATGGCGGAAAACAGGGCGGCCAGGTCGCGGATCTTATGGCGGCTGATGACGACAGGGAGTAGAGTGACGCGCCTGCCCTCAATAGGCTAGGTGCTTGGGCCTTCGCAATCTTTTGATGAGAGTATGGCAACAGGCGAGCGGGTGGGAAAGAGACTTCTATCGTTGCTGGCTGGGGTGGGGCTCGACGGCGGTCAGCTTCCCTGCACCACCAATCGGACCACGTGGGCGAGTGGTCACGCCTTTATCTTTCGCTGAGCAGCGTCCGGCGGTACGGATCAAGATTATGATTAGGATTACAACCAACCCCTACGGAGGTCACATGCGCCCGCCCTGCTGATTCTGAAAAAGGAGCCTTTTAGATAAGTGAAACGTTTGGTAGATTTCCGGCCATGGACAGCCATGAAGTTTGGAGTACGACCTCGCGACATTGCCACCGACTGATACGGGTCTGCGTTGGGGTTGTGATGGGGCTGAGTCTGTTGTTCTGTGTCGGCGGATGCGCCACCGCCCCTTATCATTATGGCAAGGACCAGGAGTACGTGCACGGTTACCGGCTGCCGCCGGGCGAACCGCAGATCACCTACGGCACGCCTCACCGGTTTCTTGATTCCAGCGGCTGGATCTGGCCCGGCAGCCTCCTGGGGAAACTGCTGATCTGGAACCACAAGATCGACAGCCACGTGGTCTCCACGCAAACGGTGGCGGCCATCCGGCAATATCTGACCCAGAACGATCTGCAGGACGTCAAGGTGCGCATCAACGACTACTGTGTTGCCGATGAGCTGCGGCGGACCCTCAGGAACAAGGCGGTCGCCCCCGGTTGGCGGTACACCTTCGGCATCGGGAGCTGGGTGGGCTACATGATCATGCCGCAGCGTTTCTTTGGCGGTGACAACTACAACCCTTATTCGAACACGATCAACATCTACTCCGACGTCAAGCCCGTGGTCCTGCACGAGTCCGGGCATTCGAAGGATTTTGCCCAACGAACCTACAAAGGCACCTATGCCTTTGCCTATGGGGTTATTCCTTTCTTCAACCTGTATCCCGAAGCCAAGGCCAGCACGGACGTCCTGAGTTACCTGCGCGCCGAAGGCGACACGGCGACGTGGGAGGAAGGCTATAAGGTGCTCTATCCCGCCTATGCCACCTACATTGGCGGAGGTGTCGGACAGTTTCTTCTGACTCCCTGGTCCTACGCGGCTCAGGCCGCCGCCGTGATTCCCGCCCACATCGTGGGGCGGACGAAGGCCGCGCACGTTCCGGATACGGCCACGCCGCAGGGGCAGGCCGCACCGTTATCGGGTCCGGCAGAAACCTACAAGCCCTGAAGTGCCTCTTTCTGGACGTGGCACGGGTTTCCAACCCGTAGCCTCTTCTCTTGGTTGGCTTGTTCGGCTGCCTGGGCGACGGGTTGGAAACCCGTGCCACGCTGGGCTGCGATGCCGCGATTGACGGCGCGCTCGAATCTGGACGGCCTGCCCCTCCCTGTGAGATGATCGCAAC
>CAYOIT010000037.1:18410-34610 GCA_964404035.1 uncultured Verrucomicrobiota bacterium
GGATCACTGGCGTCCCACAGGGCTGCATGTGCGGCGACGCTCCTGATCGCCCTGCTGGTGTCCTGCCTGGCACCGGGCTGGGCGGCGGAGGGGCCGCCGGTCGCGGGGCTAAAGCCCACGCCGTCCTCGGAAACCGGGACCGTCCCGCCGGCTCCCGACCGTCCCCCCGTGCAGGTGTCCTATGACATGCCGATGGACGGATTCGTGGCGCTCGATATTCATGACAAGCTCACGGGCAAACTCGTTCGCCGGCTGGTCGGCGAGACTTTCCGGAAACAGGGGCCGGTCACCGAAGACTGGGATCTGAAGGACAACAGCGGACAACCGGTGCAGCCGGGGGCCTACACCTGGAAGGCCGCGGCGCGGCCGCCTTTCAAGCTGACCTACGAGACCAGCGTCTACAATGCCGGCATTCCGGCCTGGTTTGCACCGCCGCCGGCCAAAGGCGGCGGGAGCTGGCTGGCCGATCACACCATGGCCAGTCATATCGCGGCCCAGAAGGATCACCTGTGGATCACCGCGCCCTGTGCCGAGAGCGGCAACGCCATGATCGCCACCGATCTGGATGGGGTGAAGGAGTGGGGCGCCGGCATGGGGGCGTTCGGTTTTGATGGTCCTTTCAAGGTGGCCGCCGACGAACGCTGTGCCTATGCCGTCACCAGGAACATGATCTGCCGCGTGGACCCGACGCGCCAATTCGCCCTGCGCTCGATCTTCGCCATCCCCACCAGCACGCCCTCCCTGCCGTGGCCGGTGTCGGGGACGCCGCAGGAGGGCCGGGGCGGACTCGCCGCCCGCGAAGGCAAGCTCTATCTCTCGGTACGCGCTGACTCCTCGCTGCTGCGCTCGAGCTTCATTGCGGATGTCGTCGACCCCGCCCGCTGCCAGCCGCTGGTCTCCCTCTTCAAGGGACATGGCCGGCGGACGGGGCGGAACGACAAGAATTATGAGTTCAACGCCTATGACGAACTCATGCTCCTCTACGCCACGTTCCAGTGCGAACGCATGCCCGCCGTGACGCCGTCCTATCCCAACTTCGATCTCAACAGCACCACGGAGGCGAGCCTGGGCCCGGCCCCGAGCAGCGGACCGTACCGGGGGTCGGTCGTGCTGGCCTTCAACGAACCGGTCATCGTCAGCTCTGTCACCGTCCCCGACGGAGCCATCCAGGTTATGGCCATGAAGCCCGGCCGCGTGATGCCGGCCAACACCGCCGCGGCCGCGGCCGGTGCCGCCGACATGGGCAGTGTCGACAACGGAGACCCCGCCTCGGACGCCCTTTTTCAGGATTTCAAGGACGACACTGGCATGGGCGAGGACTGGATCTCCTTGCCCATCACCACGGCGCCGGGTCGCCCCGCCATCGCCCTCGCGCCAGCCGGCGGGATGCGGACCGCGGCCTTGCGTTTCAAGGTCAAGCGTCTGGCCTACGCCCTGGTCATGAGCCACCGCTTTGAAGATGTCGCGCCCAAGGGCAAATGGCTTTTCCGGGAGGGCGCGGCCAACCGCTCCGGCGGCTGGGAAGTGGACCGCAAGCAGACCGCGATCACGGAGTCCACGCCCGCCACGGCGGCGCTGGTCTGGACGGGGCCCCAGCAGCTCCGCGGGCTCTCCTTCGTCCAGCTTCCTGCCGGCCAGGAGAAAGCGCACTGCCGTCTCGCCATCGACACCTGGGTCGGCGCCCGGGACCCGGACCCGCTCACCGCGCTGGAAGCGGCTGACTCCTGGCGTGAGTTGAGGATCGTGGACTACGCGTACAACCCCATGCTCTACCAGGTCGACTTCGGCGGAATCGTTGAGACGGCCGGAGTGCGGATCCGCGTCCTGGAGGTCCCGGCCAGGGAGGGAGGGTTCCGCGCCGGCTTCGCGAGCCTCGTGGCCTACCACCCGGTCGGCGGTGACCCGACGAATCTACCGCCGGATCTTAGCCAACGCGTCACGGAGCTCAGACTTCCGTCGGCGGATGACGACAAACAAAAAGCGGAAATCGTCCGGCACCTCCCGATGCCGAACGCGGGCGATCTCGCGTTCGATGCCAGGGGCACCCTCCATTGCATCAGCGGACGGGAGGTCGTCACCGTGCCGCTGGGCGAAGGCGAAAAGAGCCGCGTGGTGATCTCCCGGGACAAACTCGATGCTCCCCTGGCCCTGGCGTTCGGTCCGGATGGGCTGCTCTACGTGACCGATAATGGTCCCAAGATCATCAAGGTATTCAAGCCGGAGACGGGCGAACCCGTGCGCACCCTCGGCTCGCCCGGCGGGCTCAAATGGGGAAAATGGGATCCCAGCCGCCTCAATTGTCCCTCCGGTCTCGCCCTGGACAGTCTCGGACGCGCGTGGGTAACCGACTGGTGTTCGACGCCGAAGCGTATCCAGCGGTTCAGCGCCGACGGGAAGCCCGAGAAGGAGTTCCTGGGCCCCACCCAGTATGGCGGCGGCGGCACCATGGATTCCCGTGACCGGCGCTTCATCTATTACTGCGGCATGAAGTTCGTCATCAACTGGGACGACTATTCCTGGAAACTCGACAGCCGGCTGGGCCCGATCTACGTGGACCGGACGGTCTACTGGAATGACAAGCGTTACCTGGTGGGCCCCAGCCTTAGCGGCGGCCTCCTGGTGACCATCGCCGAGGAGAAGGATGACGTCGAGAAGCTCATGGCGCAGGCTGGACTCCTGAAAGGGTGGGGGGCCATCAAGGATCAGCCCGAAATTCGGGCCCGATTCGGCGGCCTCGATCTCGCCAGGACCTTCTTTGTCTGGTCGGACCTTAATGGCGACCGGCAACCGCAGGTCGACGAGGTGCAGGTGGTCGAGATGGAGAATTCCGGGAACTGGACGGTGGGTGAGGATCTGACGCTCGTGGGAGGGGGCGGGGTCCGCCTGCGGACCAGCGGCATCCGACCCGACGGGGTGCCGGTCTACGACCTCAAGAAGATCGAGCCGTACAACCTCGCCAATCCCCCGGGTCACAGCGACAAACCGTGGGGTGACGACAAGGGCCGGATCTTCACGACCGGGGCCAAATTGATCGACTCCGACGGCAAGACCATTCTCTGGCAGTACTACAACGAGTACAACCGCCATGACGGGTTCTACATGACTCCCTTCGGACACGATCGGCCGCCGGGCGTCCTCAACTGGGAACAGAATCCCATCGGGCACATCAAAGTCAACAACGCCCAGGGCGTGGAAGAGGATTACTACATCAGCAACAGCGATGCCGGCGACTGGTTCTGCTTCTCGGCCGATGGCATGCTCGTGGGCTGCCTCATTGGCGGACCCGCGGGCTATGGCCGGAGCTGGCCCGCGGAGTGGGAGCACGGAAAGACCGACGTGAGCGACCTGCGGCCCGGACAGGAACACTATCAGGGCTGCGTGGTGAAGACCGATGACGGGCATGTGTATGCGATTGTCGGGCATAACCACATCAGCGTGGTGCGGGTCGAGGGGCTGGAGAAACTCCAGCGCCTGAACGGCGGGTTCTCCGTGTCCGCTGAACAGGCAGAACAGACCCGTCTGTGGCAGGCGCGCGAACTGGTCCGGCGGCAGGCGGCCCAGGCGCCCAAGATCGGGATGATGCTCCGCTCCGGCGGATCGCCGGACGTTTCGGGCTCGATCGAAGACTGGCCCGACGCCCTGTTCGTGACCATTTCCGAAACGATCAAGCGTAACCTGGCGGGTGTCGAGACGAACCTGGATGCGATCGGGGCGCTGGCCTACGACGCGCAGAACCTGTACGTGGCCATGCGGGTCCTCGATAAAACGCCGTTGAAGAACAGCGCCCAGGACCTGCTCACCCTGTTCAAGAACGGCGATGCCGCCGAGGTGACCCTGGCCATGGATACGAACGCACCGGCCGCGCGCAGCGATCCCGCGGCGGGCGATCTGCGCCTGCTCTTCGCGCTGGTGAAAGGGTCCGCCGCCTCGCCCGGAGGGCAGCCGGTGGCCGTGCTCTACAGGCCGGTCGACCCCGCGGCTCCCCTGGAGCGCCATCATGAGTTTTCGTCGCCCGTCGGGCGCGTGTCCTTCGATCGCGCGGAGCCGATCCCCGGCGCCAAAGTCGCCTTCAAGACGCAACAGATCAAGGACGGCACGTACTGGGTCATGGAAGCGGCTGTTCCCTGGGCGGCCATCGGCGTTCAGCCGCCGCCGGCCGGCGCCGTCCTGAAGGGCGATCTGGGCTACCTGCAAAGCGATGACTCCGGCCTGCAGACCGTCGGACGCAAATACTGGTCCGGCAAAGGACAGACCGTCATCTCCGACCTGCCGTCGGAAGCGCGGCTGAATCCGTCGCTCTGGGGCCGGTTCCGCGCGGTCAAACAGGACAAGGAATTGAGAATCACCGTGGCCAGGGGCGTCGATGAAATGGGGCTCAACAAGGAGGCCGGCGACGTGGATGTCGATGCGTTCCTCGAAGGCGATAAGTAAGCCGACCGAGCCTCGGCGACAGGGGAGAATGAGGACACTATGAAGTATCTGGGATGTGCCTATTATCCGGAGTATTGGGGCGTGGAGCGAGTGGCGACGGATGCCCGACTGATGCGGGCGGCGGGCATTAACATTGCCCGTATCGGCGAGTTTGCCTGGTGTCGCATGGAGCCGGAAGACGGGCGCTTCACCCTGGACTGGCTGCACCAGACGGTGACCACGCTCGGCCGCCACGGTATCGACGTGCTGATGTGTACGCCCACCGCCGCGCCGCCGGCCTGGTTGACCGCCGCGTACCCGGACGTCCTCCTGGTGTCGGCCGAAGGGCGCCGGGCGAGCCACGGCGGGCGCCGGCACTACTGCTCGTCCTCGGACACGTACCGGCGCCTGAGCGCCCGCATCACCGATGTGCTGTCCCGCGAAATGGCCGCGCACCCGAATGTGATGGGCTGGCAACTGGACAACGAGTTCGGGCCCGAGAGCGGCTGGTGCCACTGCGAGAACTGCCAGGCGCGGTTCCAGGAGTGGCTGCGGGGAACGTATGGCACGCTGGCGGAACTCAACCGCCGCTGGGGCACCGGTTTCTGGAGCATGGACCACAGCGACTGGCGGCAGGTGCGCCTGGCGGATAAGCCCGATGTCTATGCGAGTCGCATGCTGGACAGCAAACGGTTCTGGAGCGGGATGATGACGGACTACGCCCTGAGCCAGGCGTCGATCATCCGCCGGCAGCATCCCCAGGCGCTGGTGACCACGAACGGCATGGGTCCCCTGTTTTCGCCTATCGATTACTACGGTCTCTTTGGGGCGTTGGATGTCGCCTGCGACGACCTCTACTTCGACCTCGCGACGCAGGACGCCAACGCCTGCGCCTTGAACGTGTTCCGTTCCTATCGGCCGGGTCAGCCGTACTGGATCACGGAGACTGGCAGCGGCGCGCTCGACCACGGCAAGCCGCCGCACGCCGACCAGTTCCGTGCCTGGGCGTGGAGCAGCCTCGCGCATGGAGGCGAGGGACACTTTGTCTTTCGGTGGCGGACCTGCCTGTCGGGGCAGGAGCAGGAATTGCAGGGCATTCTCGAGCATTCCGGCAAGCCGCGCCACCGGTACCGGGCGGTGCAGAAGTGCTTTCTCGAATTACAGAAGCTCTGGCCGAAACTCAAGGATCTGCCGTTGCCGAAGGCGCCCGTCGCCATTGTGCATGACTACAATGTGATGTGGGGTTATGAGGCGTCCCGGCCCGGGCGCGCCCAGAACTACACCGGCCAATCCTATCAGGAGATCAACTATCCCAACCTGGTTTACCGCGTCCATAAGGCGCTGTACGACCGGCAGATTCTGACAGACCTCATTCCCCCCGATCGGGACCTCGACGGGTACCGGCTGGTGATCCTGCCTTCGCTGGTTATGATCGCGCCCGAGTTTGCGGCGCGGCTGAAGGCCTTCGTGCGGGCAGGGGGGATCGTGCTGGCGCTGGGCCAGATCGGCATGCGGGATTTCAACGACAATTACCTGCCCGATCCGGGGCCGGATCATCTCCATGATCTTCTGGGCGTCACCCTGGAAGGCGGCATGTACCTGCGCCGTCACGTGGCGGCGGATGAAGCGTTGTGGGCGCCGGCGTCGAAGAGCCGGGAAACCGAAGTGGCGCTCAGCGGTGCGTTGGGTGGCACGGCGGCCGCCGGACGGGCTGGAAAATGGGTGGGCGATCTGGAACTGAAGGGCGCGGAGGTCCTCTTGCGCTTCACGGACGACACCTATGCGGGTCAGCCGGCGGTGGTCAGCCGTCGCACCGGGAAAGGACAGTGCGTCTATGCGGCCGCCGTTGCCCTGGATGACGGGCTATTCGGTCAACTGGTGGAGTTTGCCTTGAAGCAGGCGGGCGTGCGGCGTGGTCCCCGCGCGCCGGAGTATGTGGAGGTGGTGCGTCGTGGCGGCGTGGTGTTCGCCGTGAACCATCGGGATGAAGCGGTGAATGTGACTCTCGGCGCCAAAGGCCGTGTGCTGGTCGGGCGCTGCCGCGATGGCGTGGCCGAGTTGCCGCCCTATGGTGTTTGTGTCGTTTTTGCCGCTTGACCCTACGACGCGACGCCGGCCCCGGCTACTACCCTTAATGGCCGGGCTGCACGGTGCCCTGTATGGTCGCGGGCATGATGCGCCAGTGGATCTCCTGAAGCTCTTCACGCAGAGCCTCAAAGGCGAATCCCCACCAGGGGACCTGGCCCGGAAGCATGCCGTTGCGGGTATGGGGGCGCCATTGGCCCGTATAACTGTATTCCACAAGCCGGCGGACGGGTCCATAGTCCAGGAAAATGGAGCGGCGCAGCGGCGGAGCGTTCCCGGCAGTGATGGTCAGCTCGGCCACCGGCGAGACCACGGCTTCGACGTGACCGTTGGCATCGGCCACGAGGGTTCCCCGCTCCTCCCCCAACTCCGAGATCAGGACCCGGGCGCCGGGGATGGTCTCCAAGTGCAAGCGGCACCGTACCGGTTCGGGAGGGGACCAGCCGTGTGGAACAAAATAGAGGGGATTGGTCAAAGCCACCTGTTTGATGTTCCGGTACTCGAAATGCGCTTCCTGCTCGCAGAGCTCGGCATAGGCGAAAACATCGAGGAAGCGGTCTTCGGCCGGGAACTGGCTGCCGTAGACTTTCACCACATACCAGGCGCGTTCTCGGGGCTCTGTGACGGGCACGGCAAGGCGGACGTGGCGGAGCTTACGGGCGCGCAGGTCCTGTTTGAGGAAGGGGAGTCCGTTGCGGTAGACCACCAGTCCGCTCAGAAACTCATGAGGATCGGGATCGGACCATGCTTCGATCTCGAGCTCGTGGTCGGGTTGGTCCAGTGGGATCTCGTCACCCATCCGGTAACGGCCATTGTCGGCGGTAAAGAGGACAAAGGGGCCGCTGGTCATCAGGGTCCGGCCGGTGCGCATTCCTTCGGCGATACCGCCCCTCGAATAGGTTCCCGTGGGCGTTTGGGTGTAGCCCAGGATCTGGCCGATGTGATGGGGGCCGTGCAGGCAGCCGTCGGTCTCGGCGCAGGCGGGCAGGCGGTAGCCCGCGTTCAGAAGGCGGAACCAAACGTTCTGGTAGAAGATCTGGTCGGGGTCATAGCCCATCGCGACGATGGCGTCGACCGCGCAACCGGCCAGCAGGGCGTAGATCATGTCGGTGGCGATGTTGGTGTGGACCAATTTCTGCTGGGCGTTGTCGGTCCACCAGCTGGTGGGATGGGCCGATACGCCGACCGCTCCCTGTTGGCGGTAGCGGTGCCAGGTGGTGAAGGGGAGTTCCCCCGTGAAAGGGCAGTTGGCCTGGATATCGACGTCGGCGCTGGCGCGTGGAATCTTGCAGAAGGCCACATAATCGGGATCATGCCAGCCCATGTACTCCCCGAAGGGATCCGCGAAGGGCCTCAGGTTGGTCCACCAGACATGGCCGAACCGTTTCTTGGGTCGTTCGGCCCCGAAGTAGAGATGGAAATTCTCCGTGGAGTGCGATTCCAGCGTGCCGGCCATGTCCTCGCCGGTGATCGTACGGTCCTGGGGCGGGTGGTGCATCCAGGGCTGGCAGGCATCCAGATAGGCGATGCCGAGGGCTTCACAGTAGTCTGCCGCCGCCTTGGCCTCCTTGGGGTAGTCGAGATGATCGTGGCTTTCACCGCAGAAGCATCCGCGGCTTGCCGGGTTGATCCAGGGCGTCAGTTCCGCATCCAGAGCGAGTTCCGATCCTGCCTCAAGACTCAAAGACTTCACAAACCACTCATGGCTGATGAGCCGGTGTATGGCGATGTCGTACCGACCCGGGGGCAGGGCAACCTCCAGGGAGCCGTGGCAGGGGAAGCCGCGCAGGGACTCGTGAACGTCGGCGTCCCGGACAATGCCGCCCTGTTCGTCGGTGATGCGGACCCATGCCGGAAGCGGATCAGATTTTCCCTGTTCGTGGATGTGAACGGTCAGGCGTGCGTTGCCCGCAGGCGGCGATAGGCTCATCCGTGTTCCTTCTGTTCGGTGCTCTCATCATGAAAAGAAAGGTACCGCCCCGTCCGGGGGTGGAGCGGGACTCTCAGCGTGCACCACCCCTCCTGGGCGGAACTCACGGGAAAGCGTTGCCCTGTCGCCAGATCATAGGCTGAAGGGGAGGGCGTGTTGAGCCGCACTTGAACGGAGGCGGTGACCGTTGACGGGAGATGACTGAACATCAGCAGGTAGTCCCGGCCTGCGCGGCTCACTAACTCCTTCGTCACATAGAGTTGTCCCGTTTTCACGTTTCGCGGGACGATCCCCAGATGCAGACACAGGCGGTTCAGGGAATGGTGATGGATGAAGAGGTCGCGTTCGTACTGGTGGTCCCCGTCGGGCGAATCCGGCCGGCCGTCGTAGCCCGCCAGCAGGATGGCGCCACGGCCTTGGGGACGCCGTATCAACAGGGGATCGCCCGCTGCGGAACGAACCAGCACCTCACCGTCAGCCAGTACGGCCCTGGCAAGTCCCGAGGACTGTCCGCCGGAAAACGATGCCGGCCAGTCGATAACGGAAGGGCGGCGGTCCCCGTACCGGACGTCGTCCAGCCCGAGGATCCGGCGCAGAAACGTCAGGGGGATGGCCGTGCGGTGCGCCTGGCAGGAGTCGGGGAAAACGAGAAGGTTCAATCCTTTTTCGACGGATTCCCGGACGAGCCAGTACCAGCCTTCGTCATTGGGCAACAGCGATGCGCTGGCGCCGATGGTCTCCGTCGGCCCCATCAGTTCATCGGGTGGCAGCGCCAGCAGGCGGTAACAGGAGAAATCGAAACGGTGGCTCCGGCAGAGCAGATCCGCGCCCTGGTCAAGCCGGGTGGCGACCTGGGACAGGGAGGCCCAGTCGTTCCAGGCCGTACGGTCGATCACGGCCAGTTCCGGGTCCGGGCGACGCGCCCCCATCATGGTGCGCCGGATGAACCCGTTCCGGGCGACGGTGTCGCCGCTCACGCCCAGATCGGGTCCGGGAAGCGTGTAGTAGGTGGCGTTGGCCCGCAGCGATTGGAAGAGCGCATCGTCGTACTGGCGGTAATCGCCTCCAACCTGCCAGGCTTCGCCACCCCACTCGGGGCCTGCATTGTGGAGCACCACGTGGTGAGGCGCGAACTTCCGCTCCTCGGTCCAGTGCCGGGCCTTCACGTCGAGCAGGAGGGACCCGACGTCCGCGATGGATCCGGCCCCATGGCCGGGCAGATCGGGAGGGACTTTGTCCGGCGCATTGGCGGCACAGATCCGGAAGGCTTCCCGGAGGCCGCCCTGGATCGTCCAGTTGCGGAAGTCGAGGTAGACCCGCCACGCTTCGGGATCCCGGTCGGCGAGCGGAACCGGAATGTCGTCACGCGAGTCAAAGGCGCGCCCATAGAGCGAACCGATCGTCTCCAACGAGTAGCCGCGCTGCTCCATGAGATAGCGGCTGAACGCCTGACGCTCGATCGGCGAATAGTCAAACAGGTCGGGCGGGTTCCCATAATAGTAGTAGCCGTAAGGGAAGTCGGAGTTGCCAAAGTCGAGAATGAACCGCCAGACGCCGGGATGCCTGGCATACCGTTTGGTCAATTGGTCGATCATCGCGAAATAGTGGCTTCGATAGAAGGCGCTCCACAGGGTGGGGAAGTTGCCGGGACGACCGTCCCTGTCCAGGGCGGGTTCCTTCAGCGTCCAGGCCGGGACCCCTCCGTCGCCGAGGGCGGCGCCGCGGGTGACGGGAAACAGCCAGAACGAGAAGAGGATGCCCTCCCTGGCGGCCAAGGCGGCCAGGGCATCCGGGACGGTCCAGTCGTAGCGCCCGGGCTCCGGCTCGAGGTCTTCCCAGGGTAGGTTGGCCCGGACATACTGACATCCCCGCCGGCGCAACTCACGGATGAAGGTGAGGTATTCCTCCGGTACCTGGCCGTTCCGGAAGGCCCAGTAGGTGGAGGCACCGAATCCGGGATGGGCCGGGGAGTCGTCCGGCATGACATACTCGCTGTCTTCGGCGAGCGTGAGTTCCTGTCCGTTGACGTGAGCCACCAGTTCGTACGGCGTGATGCCGAAGGGGCGCCGGGGCAACAGGAGGGTGGTGCTCCGGGTGCCGGTGAGGGGGCCGTCGAGCTCGGGCAGGTCCAGGACCTGGCGGGGCTCGCCGTGGACGACCCGGACATGATCAAGGGTCACGGGACTGCCGGCAGGGGTGGTGAGACGCACGCGGATCGAGCCCGGTGAACTCACGGGGTGGACGGGGTCGAGTTCGATGGCGCCGGCGACCGGTGCCGGCTGGAGCCACCGGAGCAGCCCGTGGAGGAGCGGCGCCATGCCCGCCCACTCACGGGTCAGCAGTCCGGGGTTGGGGGTCCAGGGAAGGTGGTAAACGCCCTGGACATTCTCGCGGGGTTCGCCGCCGTTGAAGCCGACCACGGCCAGCTTGGCGCACAGGAACGGTTCGCCTTTTCGCTCCACGCCGACGACCGCGCGGGAGCGGGTTGAGTGGTCATGGCTCTTGATGCTGAAAAGACAGTGTGTTTCGTCAGGGGGAAAGGCCGTGATTCGCAAGCCCGGCAGTTCCTTGTCCCGTACCTCATCCAGACCGGGAAGCTCGCGCAGGATGTGGCGGCCGAACGGGGTCAGACCGGTAATGCGGACCCTGTCGGAACTGCGGGTCAGGTGGAGCCGCCAGGAGTCCATGTTGCGGAAAGGAAACCAGGCGTCGTGGTTGGGGAGGTCTCCCAGGAACAGCAGACTCCCTCCGTTCGCGTGGAAGCGGATCAGGCTGGACAGGGCCAGGCTGGAGAAATTTCCGCGGATATACGGGATGACCAGGATGTCGGCCTGGTCACGGGTCAGGGATTCCAGCGCCGCGGCGTTGAGGGTCCGGCAGGTCAGCCCCGAGGCGGTCACGACCCTGCGAACATCGTCCGCCGTGAAGTCAGGAAGAGGCGACAACCCTTCGTCCTGGATCACCGCTATACGGGAATGACTCATCAGGGAAGAAGCGGATTGATCTTGAGGGCGGGATACCAGACGTCCGACCGTTTGACGAAGTCAATGACCGCGATGCCGGTTTCGGCGAACTGGATCGGCGCAAAAGGCTGGAACGGGATGCCGAGAATGAAGGCCAGCAGCAGGCAGAGCGAGCCGCCGTGGGCCACCAGGGCGATCCGCCGGGTGTCCTCGTCGTTTTCGAAAAGATACCCGCCATGACCTGCCCGGATCCCGTGGCGCGATAAGACCTCGAGCCACCCGGGGACAATCCTGTGGGCCATTTCAAAGGTGCCTTCGCCATCCGCCGTTTTCCAGCTCTCCTCCGGCCGGAGCAGCGAACCCGCCTTCAGCATGGTTTCGTAGTTGGCGTCGTTGCCGCCGTTCATGATATGGGCAGGCCGCCATTCCACCAGCCAGGGCAGCGTCTCGATCTTCAGCCGCCGGGCATCGGAAAAGGCCTGGGCCGTCTGGATCGCGCGGCCCAACGGCGACGCGTACACCGCATCGAAAGGGATATCCGCCAGCGCCGCCCCGAGCTTGGCCGCCTGCGCCATGCCCTTCTCCGAAAGGCATCCCGCAACCGGCGGGGTGTAATACTGATGCGGATCGCCGGCCATGTTCGCGTGCCTGATCAGATAAATCTGCATAGTTCCGCCCTTCTTCTTGAAAATCGCTGATCTCCTGAAAGGGACTACTCCCCCTGCAATACTCCGAAAACCGCCATGCTCCTGGCCATGTTGCGGGTGACGCCCTCGTTCATGGAGATGGCAAAATGGGCATCGACATACGTATAGAGCGGGGCGAAGTTCTCGCGCAGCGCGGGATAGGCGGTCTCGGAAACCCGATAGCCTTCACCGCGACAGTTGGGGCCCTGGCCCTGCAAGCCGTCGACCACTTCGCCCGTCGCCCCATAGCGGCTGTTGTGCAGCGGGGCCCGGATGGTGCGCGAGCCCAGGCCGGTGATGTAGGAAACCCCGAGCGGATTGGCGCCCAGCGTGTTGTCGCAGGTGCGGATGATCCAGAGGCGGTACTTCGAGTCCCCGGTCAGCGTGTGGGCCCACAGCAGGGGGTCGAGCCAGTTTTCGTAGGCGCCGCTGCCCCAGGTGATGGGGGCCCAGGGGTGGCGGATGAACCCGTAGGCCATCGTGGAGGAGAGGGTGATGAACTGGTCCGCCTTGCGGATGATGGCGGTGCGGACGGCCTTTTGCAGTTCGGCATCGGCCGTTTCCGCCGGGCACTGCGCATAGGCCCACGCCGCTGCCGCCTGGTCATAGAGGCGATGAACATCAAGCTCCGCATCCGGCTTCTTCGCCCACACGCAGGTTTCGCGGAAGGCGTCGCGGAAGGCCGCTTCGCCGGTGGTGTGGAGGAGTTGCGCGGCGGCGTAGGCCTTGGGGGCAAGGAAATACCGCGAACAGTTCTCCGGGGTGTCCTGTTTGGCGGGCGGGTTTGCCAGCGCCCACGCATAGGCCCGGCGGCTCCGCCCCAGGAACTCCCGGGCTTCGTTGGTGCGGCCCAGTGAGTTCCATATCCGGCTGGCCTGGGCCATCGCTCCGGCGAACTCGAGGGAGGCGGTGGCCTCCTTGGCGAAGGCATAGTCACCCAGGATGTCGAGATCCGCCGTCTGGATGAAATTCGGGTCGCCGTTGGATTCCGTGCCTCCCCGAACGCCGCCATCGGTGTCCTGCAGGTCCAGCCACAGGCGCAGGGCCCAGTGGGCCTCGTCCAGAATGTCGGGCATTCCATTCCGGGCTTCGGGAATGTTGAGCTGGCCGTCCTTGAACTTGCCGGGCGCCATTTCATAGGCATTCATGAGGGTCTGGGCCACATCCAAATGCGACCGGGGATTGTAGTCGCCCGCATCGTGGTGGCCGCCGTAGGTCGGAAGGGACGTCGCCACATCTCCCCAGCGGGTCGCCAGGGTCCGGATCTCCTCGTTGCGCAACGCACGATTGTAGACGCGGACGTCATCGATGTATTTCCCGGCCGCCTCGTCGCCCTGCAGGGCGCCGACCACAAAGGTCCCGGCGGACAGACTGCCCGTGCTGGTCATCCCGCTTCCGGTCAACTGGCCGTCCACAAAGACATGGGTCGGGCCGTTTCCGGCGGGGGGAGGGATCACGAACGCGAGGTGGTGCCATTTCTTATCCGACAGGCGACCGATCGCAGCCGGCTCGCCGCGTTTGCCCGAAAAGCCCCTCAGGACGCCCCACGCCGCCGTAATCTGGGCGCGGGAGACATTGATGTCATTGGTGTTGTGGCCCATGAGGGTGCCTTCGAACTTGATGCCGCCGTCAAAGCGGATCCAAAGGCTAAAAGTGATGCCGTTCCCGGCATCAAGCGGCAGCTCGGGGGTGGACGCGCCATTGAGGTCGCCCGCCACGGTGGGGCCGAGGGCCTGGTTATGACCGGGCATCAGTTCACGCACGTCCAGGAAAGTCTGTCCGCTGCGCCTCGGCGTCAGGTCCCGGCCATGGCCGGACGCATCCTTGAAATGGCCGTCCAGCGGCCAATACGCCAGCAATGCCGGATCGGCATCCAGGGCCTGGAGTGGCGCAGACCGGGGGGCGTCGGCCAGCCTGGAATAATCCACACACTCGGGCAGCGTTTTGAAGGCCGCAGACTCGCCCGTGGACCGGTCGAGGCTGGTGGGTGTGATGCCTTTGGTGTGGCAGGCCACGCGGCGCCAGGGGGTATAGGGCGGCCCCATTGCGATCCCGCACCGCTGGATGAAAAGGCCGGAGGATTGAACGCGGAACGCCTCGTTGTACACATCCGGCCCGATGCGGAACGGCAGGCTGCGTCCCACCCCGGCCACGCGGAGGTAGTACCGGCCGGGCTGGCGGAACGTGGAAAAATCAAGCACATAGACGTTTTCGCCGGAGTGATCGACGGGAAAGACGCCTTCATTCATCTGGCCGGAAACGTGGACCAAGGCGGAGGTGGCGGTGAAGACGGAGGCGCCGGTATCCTCGCGGCAAAGCTGAAAGGCCGGAGGATGAAGGAAACGGAGGGCCGGGGTGGTTTCCGTTGAAGGCGCCGCCTCGCCCTCCGTGAGGGCCTGCCAGAAAGCGTCCTGAATGGAAGCGGCGGCCGCGGCGGCCACGACGGCTTCGGGGTAGCTCCCCAGCCAGCGGCCGAGATAGGCGATCTTCGCCGGCGAGTCGGTCAGGTAGCCCACCTGATTGACCTTCAGCGCGGTGCTGTAGCTTTTCGTTTCGCGGAAGGTCAGGTCGGCGGTGCGCAGCCCGGCGGTGACCTCCGGCGCCACCTCCACGTGGATCAGGTCGCCATCGTGGAAGGCGGGTTCGAGGTCGAGGAAGAGTTCATGCTTGGGAATGGCGGCAAAGGGCCAGCCCACCGGGACATAGGCGTCCAGTCGGGTGATCCGCCCCATGTTCCTGGCGACAGCCGGTTGGCCGTTGATGGTGACCCGGTAGGCGCCCAACCGGTTGCCGGCGGCGGGCGAGAACCCGGGCCCGAAGTCCAGTTGCAGGATCCCGTTGCCCACCGGCGACAACGCCCGCAAGCCGATCACCGCCTGGTGGAGTTCCTTCGGCGCGGGCGTGGACTCCCCCTGGAAAACAACTTCCGCCGCCGTGTGCGTTGCGGTGACCATCGTTTGACCGACGCCTTGGGCAATCACCTGGTAGGGGGTCCCGGGGCGTAGCGGATGCGGCAACGTCAGCTTTACCAGCGTCCGTTTGAAGGAGGCGAACGCCGCGCCCTTGACCCCGGCGGCTTCCTCCTCCTGGCGGACTTCCGCGGTCAGCGGGATGGCAAACTGTTCATAGGCATAGGCGGGATCGGTTTCACTCATGATCCGATAGGCGCCCGGATTGCCGGCGGCGTCGGTGACGCTCAGGCCGATTTCGACTTCGAGTTCGGTGGCGCTGACCGCCCGCGCGCCGCGCACCCCCAGGGACTGGCGCACCACGGGCTGCAGATCCGGCTGGGCGCGGAACTCCTCCACGGTCAGGGCGGAGAGGGCCTGTGCGACGAAGAGCAGGGGAGGGAGAAGGCGAAGGCGTGTATTCATGGTTATTTCAGGTGGGACGGGAGGCGGAGTTGCGGGTGATGAAACCGATGTATTTATCCATCCACAGGGCTTCTGTGCTCAACATGTCACGCTCGTGGTCGAGGAGCACCCACTCCGCAAAGGACTTGCCGTACGTGTGGCCGGGGCCGGGCGTGGTGTCGTTGATGCGCGCGTCAAGTTCCTGCACACGGGCCCTGGCTGCCGTTTGCCAGGCTCGTGCCAGACTCTTGCACTCGTCAGGGGCAAGGTAGTGGGCCAGTCCGAGAAAGGTCGTGAGCGAATAATCGGTGGGCGTGAAGCCGGAATCCTGGAGGATGAGCTGCCGGTAATGGCGCTTGCCCTTCGGCGTGATCGTGTAGAGCGTGCTGATGGGGAAGCGGCCGTTTTGCCTGGTGCTTGTGCTCAGGTGCCCCTGCTGGGCCAACCGCTCCAGCGCCCGGTAGACCGTGGTCGGACTGACGGGCAGATAATGGTCGATCTTCCACTCGCGGATGAGCGATCGGATCTGATAGCCGCTTCGCGCCACTTCCATCAGCAGGAAGAGCACGATCAACTCGGAACGTCTGGCCTCCACTACAGGGCTTCGCTTGGGCATAGGGACTGTATCCTTCCGGCGCGGTCGGGAATGTCGTAAATGAATGATCACAGGATAAGCGGAACGCCTCCTTTCTGTCAATCTAGTTTCTGGTTGACTAGTCCAGGAGTTCAGAAAACCGGAATTGTCGCACCTTTGAGCCTGAGGGAGCGGCTGG
>CAYOIT010000038.1:0-1105 GCA_964404035.1 uncultured Verrucomicrobiota bacterium
TGACGACCGGGCGAGTGCCGCAGGCGGCCTACGAACTGAACGTTCCCCTGCGCGTCGTCGGGATCGAGGACAATGGAGGCGCTGCGGAAAAGGAGCTGCCCGCCCGACACGCGCTGCTGCAGATCGACGCGGCCAACATCATCGTCGAGGCGGTCAAATGCGCTGAAGACGGCCCGGACCTTGTGATCCGGCTCTACGAAGCGGCGCGGCGGACCACCGTGGCCACCCTCCGTTTCGGCTTCCCGGTTGCCTCTGCAGCCGAAGTGGATCTGATGGAAGAGAATCCCCTCCCGCGCGATCTGGCCGAACGCAACGGCGCCGTGACGCTGCATTTCCAACCTTTTGAGATCAAGACGGTCCGGCTTACCGCGCCTTCCGACGCATGAACCTAAATCCGGCAGTTCAAGGAGTTCTGACAGGATGACAGGATAATCAAGAAGGATTTGCTATGGAAATGGCTTTCACCAATGGGTGAAGGGCATTTCCGTCGCAACCTATTGATCTGCCGAATCTTCATCCTGTTCATCCTGTCAAAATGCTCTTTTGCGGTAGTCCGCCTCAGGAGTCACATGAAAGTCAAACAGGTCAGCCGTGCGGGTCAGAAACGACAAACCTCCGTGCCTATCTTCTCCGAACCCATGCTCCAGGCCTGTTGTAACGGGATTCCCGTGCATGCCTATGGCTACACGCATGTGCTGGCCGCCGCCCCCGACCTGGCGGACGGCGTCTGCATGCAGGTGGGCAACACAGCGCCGCTGGTCAAACTGCAGCCGAAGAAGAGCGCAGAGATCAAGTTCAACCGGCTTGGGACGACGGCGCCCCGGATGCCGCGCACCATCGCCAACGACTACCTGCCATTGGAATGCATTCACCTGATCGACGGAGATCCAGCCACCTGCTGGTGCAGCAAGGGTCAGCCGCAATCGGATGTCGAACCCGTGTGGATCCGGATGGATTTACCCATGGAGCGCGTGGTCAGCCGGGTCGTGCTGCGCAAACGCATTCCGGGTGCTGTGCGTTGCACCGACTTCAGCAGCATGCCGCTCGACAGCGGCGCTGTCGAAATCGGCATGGCGATTCCCGACCAGCTCACCGTCAAGCTGAG
>CAYOIT010000038.1:1205-25989 GCA_964404035.1 uncultured Verrucomicrobiota bacterium
CGGGGTTACGGTCAGCTCAACTCAGCACTCTCTCGGACAGACCCGGGACGAACACCGGTGGCTGTGGCCTCTGCACACGGACCTCGGGCTGAAGTGGGTGCGTATAGGCTATCATGACGACCCGGTGAACTGGCACTGGGTCGAGAAGGAAAAAGGGAAACTGGAGGTGGATCCGGAAGCCGACGCCGCGGTGTCCTATCTGACGGATCGCGGTGTAGACGTGGTTCTGGCGCTCGGTTTTGGCAATCGCCTCTATTCAAATGCCGATCCGGCGCGCAAACTGCCTCAGCTCTGGGAATGGTACTACGAGAATCCCTGTCCGCCGACCACGCCATCGGCGCTGAAAGCCTGGGGCCGCTATGTCCGGTTCATGGCCCGCAAGTACCGTGACCGGGTCGCCGTGTTTGAAATCTGGAACGAGTGGAACGTGGGCGTCTATTGGGGCGCCAAGCCGAACGTTGAGCAGTACCTGGCCATCGCGCGCGTCGCCATTCCGATCCTGCGCAAGGAATGTCCGGAGGCGAGAGTCATGATGGGCTCGTATGCCGGCTATTTCCCCGGCATGAGCGCATGGTCGGCTGATGAACTGGAAGGTCAGCAGCGTGAGTCGCTCTTTCTCCGCGCCGTTCAGGCACTGGCGCGCGATGTGGACGTCATTGGGTGGCATCCGTTTTATCAGACTGATCCCGACGAAGCACGGTTCCGCTCGTATGCGGCCGATGTGCGGGCTTTCCAGGCGTGGTGTCGGAGTTCCGGTTTCCGCGGCGACTACATGGCCTCCGAGTGGAATGTGGCGGCCAACTACCCTGCGCCCACACCCCCGAACTGGTGGGGCGGCTATGTCTGCAGCGAGATTCAGAAGGCGAAGCTGGTGGCACGCCTGTCGACGGCGCACACGGCCCTTGGCGTCGACTCGTTCTTCTGTGAGACGTGGAGCAACTATTATCCACTTGATCTGAGCTTGTTACGCCGCAGCTTTGCGGCAGACCCGGTGTCGCCGCAACAGCCGCAGGCGGCCTATTACGTCATGCGCAATCTGGCCACTGCGCTGGCGGATCTTCAGCCGGCCGAACTGGAATGCCGCCTGGCCGGCGGGCCGTCGTCAGTCGAAATGTTTGCGATGTCGCGCTCCGGAGAACACGTCGTAACGTTCTGGCAGCAAGGGCGTGCTGCTGACGTCTGCGAGGGAACGCCCGCCGACCTCCTGGTAGCGGGACGGTATCGGCGGGTTGTCGGCTATGACCCCTTGAATGGCATCGAACAGGAACTGCGTGCGGAGTCTGTCGACGGCAACACCCGGATAGTGGGCCTGCTGATAAAGGACTACCCGATGCTGCTCCGGCTTGAGGTTGAAACGTAGGCGAAAACGTCTACCCGATGTCATCCTCGAACTTGCCGGTACGGTGCGGACCCCACTTCGGTCTCTATGGGGATATCGACGGGGATATTGTCACCGATATGACAGAAATCGACCGCCTGCGATGTCGAGAACCAACGCGAGAAGTTTGGCGTGTGGACGCACGCCATGTACGATGACAAGTATCTCTACCTTCTCTGTCGCTGGGTCGATGTCACCCCCTTGAACAATCAGGGGCAGGCGGCTGGCTCCTACGGGTGGGACGGCGATTGCCTTCAGGTTCGTTTCATCACGAACCTCAACAAGACCAATGAACAGGTGTCCCATTGGTCCTGTTGGCGCGACCGGGATGGCGTCGGCATCATGGATGTCGCCTATAGCCGCAGTTTCAAAGACGGGTCCATCAAGGATGCGCAGACCAAAGGGGCGCTGCAAGCCTTCCTCATCAACGACGACCAGAAGGGCTACACACAGGAGATGGCGATCCCCTGGAGCCTGATCTCCAAAGACGATCGACCCTTGAAAGCCGGCGAGTCCTTTGGGATGACGCTTGAACCCAACTTCACCATCGGCGCCGGCTGACGCCTGACGATGAAGGATATCTTCAAGGACGGTGTCGTGCCGGACCGCGTCTTTACCTTCCGCGCTTACAACGTCTGGGGTACGGCGCAGCTGGAAGCCAAGGGAACCTCAAGCCGCGCAGCATCCGCCTGTCCGACAGCCGGGAATTTGCCGTGCGACTGGAGGGCGGGTTGCCCGTGGTCGACTGGACGGGGCTGATCAAGTCCACTGAACTGAAGGGATTCAAAACGATCAGCTATGCCATGCCGGAAGATGGATTCATCTCGTTGCAGATCATCAATGCCGACGGGCAGGTGGTGCGTCAACTGCTCAACAATGTCTTCATGAGCAAGGGGCCGCACGAGGTGAATCGGGATGGCCTGATGACCATGAACTGGCGCACCCCTAGCCAACATTATTACAGCCTGACGTGCGGAAGGCGATGATTGGTGTTTTCAACAGGATGCTGAATGACCGCACCCTCACGAAAGACAATGACAAACTCCCCGCGGACAAGAATCGTGGGGAGTCGGTCCAGCGCGATCTGCGACTCTCCATCGGCAACTTCCAGCGTTCTTACGGTTGTGGTTGAAGTGAGGCGAGGATTCCTGTTTATTGATCCTTCACTTCATTGCGATCAGCCACAGGGAGTTGGGTATGGAACTTGCCGCACGACAGACCGCCGACTATGAGTTCTTGGACGCGGGAAATGAATGCCGACTGGAGCGTTTCGGTTCCCATGTGGTGAACCGGCCCTCCCCGGTGGCCCTCTGGCGACCCGAGCGACCGGAGCTTTGGAAACACGTTTCAGGGGTCTATCAGCGCAGCAGTGCGGGTGGGGGACACTGGGATGCCGCCGGCGGGATGCCGGCCTCCTGGCCGTTGAAGTGGGATGATTTTGTGTTTCACATCAAACCCACCGGATTCGGCCACATGGGGTTGTTTCCCGAGCACACCTGCCATTGGGAGTGGGTGGCGCAGCAGGTCCGGGCCAGCCATCCGCCGTGTCGTATCCTGCATCTGTTTGCCTATACGGGAGCGATGACGCTTCTGGCGGCGCGAGCCGGCGCCGAGGTATGTCATGTTGATGCGGTCCCGGACATCAATGACTGGGCGCGAAAGAATGCCGAGGCCAGCGGGTTGAAAGCGGCGCCCATTCGTTGGATTACCGACGATGTAATGAAGTTTGTGGCGCGCGAGGGCCGCCGGGGACGGCAGTATGACGGCATTATTTTCGACCCTCCCAGTTACGGCAAAGGCCCGGAAGGCGAGAAGTGGATCCTTGAAGAACACCTGATCCGCCTCTTGGATCTGCTCGTTCCCCTGATGTCGGCGAATCCCAAGTTCGTTCTGTTCACTTGTCACACACTCGGTTTCTCACCGGCGTTGATGAAGAACCTGTTGACCCCCTGGTTGGACAAGTTCGGGGGACGGTTGGAGGCCGGCACAATGGTCCTGAAGAATTCGCACTGCAAGTGCGTGCTTCCCACCGGGTTCTTCGCTCGCTGGGTCCGGACCTGACGTTCAGATCGTGAGCGGCAGAGGTTTCGGAATCAGCCAGTCAATGTAGGCATGCCAGAGGTTCGGGCCCCAGAGGATCCAGATCAGGGCGGCAAAAGCCAGATAAGGGCCGTAGGGAATGCGGCTCTGCATCTCTTTCTTCTTCATCAGGACCAGCGAGACCCCCACCAGTGCTCCCAGGAATGACGACACCATCACGGTGAAGAGCACGGAGACCCACCCGAGGAAGGCCCCGATCGCGCCGAGCAGTTTCACGTCTCCCAGGCCCATGGCGTCTTTCTTGAAGATCAGTTTACCCAACAAGGCCACGCCCCAGAGCATTCCCGCCCCCACGATGGCCCCGATAAAGGACGCGCCCAAGCCGCCAAAAAAGGTTTGTTCAAAATGCATGGCGGGAACCAGCGTGCTCAGGACGAGACCGATGACGATACCGCCCAGCGTGACCCGATCGGGGATGATCATGTGTTCGATGTCGACAAACGTTCCCAAGGCCAGGCCGAAGACGGCGAGCCAGTAGATGGGGACGAGCCAGAAACTCGACACCGGCGCGAGGGCCAGCCAGCGTGCGCCGCTGTCCGCAGGGCCCAGTTTCAGCCAGACCAGCACAAACAGCACCGCAATCAGCATCTCGACAATCAGGTAGCGCGGCGAGATGTGCCCCTTACAGTACCGGCAGCGGGCGCGCAACACCAGATAACTCCACAGGGGAATATTGTCGTACCAGGCGATGGGGTGGTTGCAGTGGGGACAATGCGACCCGGGGCTTACGACGGATTCCTCACGCGGGATCCGATAGATGCACACGTTGAGGAAACTCCCCATGCAGGCCCCGAAGCAGAATACCAGAAAGCCAAAATAGAGCTGCCATCCGGGACCCAGGTTAGTGATTGTTTCGGCCAGTTCCATGCGAGTTTCCTCCTTGAAGACGTTCAGTACTCAAAGACGACCATCTGGTGACACTCAACCGAGGGCACCGTGACGCTGATCCGTCCCGCGCGACGGACCATTTTCAGCTCCTGCCCGGCCGGTGCGAGAGACGCGCGCCGGATGGCTTCGGGCACGTCCAGTGTGACCGGCACGCTGTGCAAGGGGACCAGATCCTCGATGATCTGACAGCGCCCGCGCTGCAGGGCCGGCGCATACAGGAGATGCGCGACATAGCGATTCCGGTCCGGCTGATGGATCAGATTGGCGCGGCCGCAACTGGGCATGGAGGTGGACAGAACGGGCCGCTGGTGGACCAGCCGGAGACCGTTCAGGAAGAGATCACGGTGGAGGCGGGCGCCGACGTCGTGGTACATGGCGCCCAATTTGTGCGCAAAGAACACCACACGGCCGTGTTTCACCACGCCGGGGTGGGCCGCATCGCGCAACTGGTAGGGAGTATTCAGATGCGAGCAATACTTTTCGTAGGTCCGGTTGAAATAGGGCTCGCGAATGGCGGCCAGGATGCGGGCACCCTTCTTGACCCGGGTGCGCAGCGCGCCGGAATAGTTGAGGAAGGGTGAGGTGACCAGGCCCGTGGTTACCGGCGGCTTGACCACCAGGTAGTCGTTTTCGAAAGTGGCCGGACCGATGTAGGTGGCGCCCACATCGATCAGGAATCGTTTGCGCTCGGAATCGAGGGCCCCTTCGCCGACCACCACGAGGCTGCCTCCCTGACGGACAAACCCGGCCAGTTTCGCGGCGGTGTCCTTGGTGAGGCAAGGCCCTCCGGTGAGGACAATGGTTTCGAAGCGCTGCAAGTCAGCCTCCGGTTCGACGATGTCAAAATCGACCTGGCCTTCCAGGAGCATGTTGATGATACCCTGATCGTCCGGATCACGGCCGCAGAGCCAGAGGCCGAGGCTGGCGGCGGACTGGCCGTCCAGACCGTAGGGTTCGATTCGTTTCACATAGGAATAGGCTTCGCCAATGTTGCGATAGGTGGCCATGTCCATTTCGCCGCAGGGATGGGCCTGGTCGCCGAAACTGCAGCGAGCGCCCCAGGCGATCATCGAGGCCGCTTCGTAGCGGATGGCATCGGGATGCTTGAAGCCTCCGAACTCACCCCATGAGGTGTGGAACTTGCCGCTCATGGCCATGTAGTCCTTGCCGCGCTGAGCATAGAGTTTGGCGCGGGCTGGGAACTTGTTGTACCCGCCCCAGGCTGTCGGCAAGTCTTCGAGCTCGAAATGGGTGTCCCACGGGTGATAGTCCGTCCCATACGTATTGGCCGTGCCATTGAAGAACAGCGTTGCGTCCGGATGATGGGACAGAATCACTTCCCTGCAGTCGTTCATCAGCCGCCGCCACGTCTTCACCTTGTAAGCCTGGGCATCGGCCTCCTTGTTGGGATCCAGGCCTTCGGCCTGCATGCCGGTGCGGCAGTTTTCGCACCAGCACGTGGGAAGGGTGCAAATGTCGTAGAAGAACCCGTCGACGGGGAACAGGCGGCAGATCTCCTCGGTCTGCGACACCACGAGGTTGCGATAGCCGCCGGACGGGCAGAGGAAGGTCCATGAACACCCCGGGCGCTTGTCGGTGGGCTTGGCCTTGGGATCGATGCTCCACGCTTCGAGGCTGCCGTCCCGGCGACGAACGGCCCAATCAGGGTGGTCCTTCACATCGTTGGCGGACCAGCCCAGGGTGTAGTAAATGGGGGCACGGACGCCGATGGCATGACACGCTTCGATCTGCTCTTTGAGGAGGTTGATCTTAAGATGGGGGTGGGGCGAGCCGATCTGCGTGGGGTAATAGGACCAGCCGTGATGGCACTTGGCGAAAACGGTGATCGAGTTGACGTTACCCACCTTCAGCGCTTGCTGGAACTGGCGCCGACTGAACCGTGAGCCGATGCCGGTAATATGCTCGGAAGTGTGAAAATCGAGGTGAACCTGGCGTGCGCACAGCTTTTTCATGGGACTCTCACTTTGGGCTGTCTTTGTTCGTCTTTGAAGCTGTTCCGAATATCATAAAGCGTTGGCGGAGAGAACCTTCTTTTTTGCAGGAGAGGGACGACGACAGAAGTCTTTTTCCCGTGATGGACAAAAAAGGCGGGGTGTGTAGTATTTTGTTCTTCATATTCATAAACAGGAGCTGCTGATGTCGTATGAAATTGGATGTAAGGCCATTCGCCTCGAGCCGACGCCCAGGGTTGCCCATACGGAGTATTGCGATCACCGGACTTTGATCGAGCGTGTTACGGGGAAAGGCTCGGATTGGAACACCGCGGCCTTTAACGATGCTTGGGATATCGATTTTCAATGGAATACGAATGATGGGCCGATCGACTGGGCGAAAGTCGGTCGTGTGACCGATATGGGGCACGCCGAGTTCGTGGACGGCGGGAGTGACCTGCGTTCGGGTCATCCTTCGCCGTTCACCGATCCCGAGCAGGTTCTTGATTTCGATGCCACACGGGAATACGGGCTGTACGATTTCGAACGGCTGGTCCAGAGCTATGAGGCCTGTTATCGGTCGGCTCGTGCGGCATTTCCCCATCAACTCGTGACCGGGGGGTACTACAAGACCCTCATTTCGGGGGCGATCCACTCGTTTGGCTGGGACATGTTGTTGATGGCGGCGGCCGATCAGGAGCGGTTTGAGACGGTGCTGGATTCCTTCTTCCGGCTGACCCTCCATCACGTCAAGGCCTGGGCGCGCACCTCGATCGATGTCTTCATTCAGCACGATGACATGGTCTGGTCACAAGGGGCCTTTCTTCATCCCGAGTTCTACCGGCGTGCGATCTTTCCCCGCTACGCCGAGTTGTGGCAGGTCCTGCACAAGGCTGGCAAGAAGGTGATCTTCTGTTCCGATGCCTGCTGGGATGAATTTACGGATGACATTGTCAAGGCGGGGGCTGATGGCTTCATCTTTGAGCCGATGATGAAACTCGAACCGATTGTCGAGAAATACGGGCAAACGCATGCCATTTTTACCAGCCAGAGTGACTGCCGCACGCTGGCTTTTGGTACCCGGGCCCAGATCCAGGCTGAAATTGACTCCACCCTGGCCCTGGCCCTGAAATGTCCCGGTTTCTTCTATGCCGTGGGAAACCACATGCCGGCCAACATACCGATCGAGAATGCCCTGTTTTACATCGATTATCTGCGAGCGCACTGGGCCCGGACAGCCGGCTCAAAGTGCTGAGCGAGCATCTTTTCGTTGGCGGTGCCAACGGGTCTGAGCTATGCTTGAACGCGTGAAAAAGAAACCTGAGCTCATCGTTCGAAATGCCGGCTTCACGGATGCCGAGGAAATGTACAGCCTGATCAAAGCCTACCCCAAAGAGTTGCTCGCCAGGCCGTTGTCCGACATTGCCCAGAACATCGACCGTTTCCTGGTCTGCGAACAGGGCGGAGCGATTGTGGGTGTGGTCTCCTGGTCGATTTTACCGGAAATTGGCCACGCGCGGCACCCCTCGGTCGAGGTGAAATCGCTGGCGGTGAAGAAGTCCATGCGAAAGCACGGCATCGGGGGGCGGCTGGTCAGGGCGGCCATTGAACGGATCAAGGTGTTGCATCCCTCCCAGATCATTGTGTTGACGTTTACCCCTGAGTTCTTCCGGAAGATGGGGTTTCATGAGGTGCCCAAGGCCTCGCTGATGCACAAGCTCTACATGGGCTGCATTAATTGCGCGAAATACGATTCGCCGTTCACCTGCCCCGAAGTGGCCATGGCCATGGATATGTGAGGGCGTTCCTGGATTTGACTTTTCGCTGATCTTGCCATGACGCCCTTTGTTCACCTCCACGTTCACACCGAATACAGCATGCTGGACGGTGCCTGCCGCATCGCCGACATGACTGATGCGGCGGTGGCCCAGAAAATGCCGGCGGCGGCCATCACGGACCACGGTGTGATGTATGGGGTGATTCCGTTCTACCAGGCGGCGAAGGCCAAAGGCATCAAGCCGATCATCGGCTGCGAGGTCTATGTGGCCGAGGGTAGCCGTTTTGACCGGAAGACCGAGCAGTCCTCCAAGGCGCGGATCAACCACCTGGTGCTGCTGGCGAGCAATGACCTGGGCTACCGGAATCTGGTGCGACTGGTCAGTGCCGCCCATCTTGAGGGCTTCTACTACAAGCCGCGTATCGACAAGGAGATCCTGGCGACCCATCACGAAGGTCTGATTGCGTTGTCCGCCTGCCTCAAGGGAGAGGTTCAAGAGTGCCTGGTCGGCGAGGATGAGGCAGGGGCCACCAGAGTCGCGAAGCAGTACATGGACATCATGGGTCCCGGGAACTTCTTCCTCGAAGTTCAGGATCACCTGATCCCTGAGCAGCGCATCGCCAACAAAGGGGTGGTTGCCCTGGCCGGGAAACTGGGCCTCGGGCTTGTGGCCACCAACGATGTGCACTACCTGAAGCAGGAGCATGCGGAGGCCCACGAGGTACTGCTCTGTCTTCAGACGCAGACGGTGATGAGCGACCCCAAACGCATGCGCTATCACTCGTCGGAGTTCTTCTTCAAGAGCGGCGACCAGATGGCCGCGTTGTTTCGTGAGATTCCCGAGTCGATCACGAACACGCTGAGGATTGCCGAACGCTGTAATGTGGGGTTTTCGTTCGACGAGCTTCATTTCCCCATCTTCCAGGTTCCCAAGCCGTTCTCCCAGAAAGACTATCTCATCAAGCTCTGCCATGATGGGCTTCTGCGGTTGTATGGACTGGAGCACGTCGACCAGCCGAAGGACCCCCGCGAGAAGGAACTGGTCGACCGGTACCGGTATGAACTGGGGATCATCGAGAAGACCGGGTTCATCAACTACTTCCTCGTGGTCTGGGATTTCATCCATTTCGCCAAAATGCACGACATTCCCGTGGGGCCGGGACGCGGGTCCGGCGCGGGGAGCCTGGTGGCCTATCTGTTGGGAATCACCGGGATCGATCCGTTGCGTTATGGCCTGATCTTCGAACGGTTTCTCAATCCGGAACGGGTATCGCCTCCGGATTTTGACATCGACTTCTGCCAGACGCGGCGCGGCGAGGTGATCGAGTACGTCAAGGAGAAGTATGGCCGTGAGAACTGCGCCCAGATCATCACGTTCGGATCGCTGGGCGCCAAGACGGTCATTCGCGATGTCGGCAGGGCCCTCGAACTGCCGTTCTCCGAGTGCGACCGGCTGGCAAAACTCGTGCCTGAAGATCCGAAGATCACCCTAAAGAAGGCGATGGAGCTCAATCCGGACTTCAAGCGGGCCTACGAGACGAACGACAACTGCAAGCGGATTCTCGACTACGGCTTTGTGCTGGAAGGATTGTTCCGGAACGCGGGCACCCATGCGGCCGGGGTGGTCATCGGGGAAAAGCCGTTGATTGAAATCGTTCCGCTGACCCGTGATAAGGAAGGCCAGATTATCACGCAGTACTCGATGGAGCCGATCGGCAAGATCGGTCTCCTTAAGATGGATTTCCTGGGGCTGAAGACCCTGACCGTGATTCATGAAGCCGTGAATCTCGTGCGCGAGGCGCGGGGCGAAACCATCGATATCGACAAGATCCCCGTGGACGACAAGCTCACTTTCGAGCTGTTGCAGCGGGGTGATGCGGTGGGCGTATTCCAGTTTGAAAGCGGGGGGATGCGCGACCTCCTCAGCAAACTCGGGCCCACCATGATCGAAGAGCTGATTGCCATGAACGCGCTCTACCGTCCGGGCGCGATGCAGTTCATCGACAGTTTCATCAATCGCAAACACGGCCGTGAGCCCATCGAATACGCGCATCCGTTACAGGAGCCCATCCTGAAGGAAACCTACGGTTACATGGTTTACCAGGAGCAGGTTCAGCGGGTGGCCAACGTGCTGGCGGGCTTCTCCTTGGGAATGGGCGATCTGCTCCGGCGTGCCATCGGCAAGAAGAAAGCCGAAGAGATGGCCAAGATGCGGAGCAAGTTTGTCGAGGGATGTGCCAAGACCAGCCAGATCCCCGCCAAGACGGCCGAGGAAATCTTCGACCTGATCGAGAAGTTTGCCGGCTACGGGTTCAACAAGTCGCACAGTGCCGCCTACAGTGTTGTCGCCTTTCAGACCGCCTACTTGAAGGCCCACTATCCGGAAGAGTTCATGTCGGCGCTGCTGTCGAGCGAAATGGGGAACTTCGACAAGATTCCCCTGTTCGTCAACGAGTGCCGCGTCATGGGCCTTGAGATTCACCCTCCGCACATCAATGAGAGCCAGGTGCGCTTCAAGCCGGTGAAGGGCGGGATCCGGTACGGGCTGGCGGGCATCAAGAACGTGGGCGAAGGCGCGGCACGGGAGGTGGTCGCCGAACGTGAACGCTCCGGCGCGTTCAAGGGATTGATGGATTTCAGCGCGCGGATTCAGGGGCAACAGGTGAACAAGAAGACCCTGGAAAGCCTGATCCGGTGCGGTGCCTTCGACTTCCCGGGATTCCACAGGGGCCGTCTTTTCAGCGGGATCGATTTTGCCATGAATCGCGCCTCGGCGTCGATGCGCGACAAACAGTCGGGCCAGGCCAGCCTGTTCGATATGATGGGGGCGGGTGACCCGCAGACGGTCTCCGACACGCAGCTTCCTGAGATCGAGCCGTGGCATGAGAGCGAGCTGCTGGTGGGCGAACGCGAGCTGCTGGGGGTTTACATGAGTGGCCACCCCCTCAGCCAGTATGAGAAGATCCTGGCCCGGTACCAGTTGACGAACGTACAGGGGTTGCGTGAAGTCGAAGACGGAAAATCGACCCGTCTGGGCGGGCTGATTTCGTCGCTTACCCAGCGCTTCACCAAGAAGAAGGATCCCATGGCGGTTCTTCGTCTTGAGGATCTCGACGGCAATGTGGAGGTCGTGGTCTATCCGGAAGCGTACCAGGAGTACAAGGGCGTGCTGGTGGCCGACAAGGCCGTGTTGCTCTGCGGCGACGTGAGGCATGAGGAAAATGAGGTCAAGATCATCGCCAGCGAGATTTATCCGCTGGAAGAGGCTCCCAAGCTGTTTGCCGAGCGCCTGAGCATTCACCTTCCGGCCGGTCACCTCAGCGATGAGTTGATGATGCAACTGAGAGGCCTGCTGGAAGTGCATCCCGGGCAGACTCCCGTGATTGTCTGCCTCCAATTCCCCAGCGGCGAAAAGGTTTTTCTCGACACGGACAACGTCTATAAGGTTACGTGTGAAGAGTCTCTTGTCGCCAAGATCGAGCATCTCGTTGGTGAGGGCAGCGTGTATGTGGCGGTGAACCCGTCGCCCTGCCGTAAGCCGCCCCGCCGGCCCCGCTTCAAGGGCGGCGGTGAAAACGGATCTGGAGAACGACCGGAAGGATGACGATTCGAACCATGGACGGCACCACGAATATGGTCGGGCAATTGTTTCTGCGGACCCCCGACGGGGCGGTCTATGGCCCTGTTGATATGGTGACGCTTTGCGTCTGGGCCACCGATGCCCGCATTATTCCCGGGTGCGCGTTGTCGGCCGACCGGGTTGACTGGCGCCCCGCCGAGACGTTCCCTGAACTGCGGCTTCATTGGATGGTGCAGTTGCCGGATGGTTCGGCCTACGGCCCGCTGAACCTGCTTGCGGTGTGGGCCCTGGCCGACGAATCGTCGATCCATCGGGGGGCGACGGTGGTCGAGCAGTCCACGGGACGGAAGGCGGCTCTCGATGAATCCTCCCTGGCGCTTTTGATCGAGGAATCCAGACTGATGCTGGCCGGCGGGGGAGCCCTGGCCATGGGCATCATGGAGGTGTTGAAGACGAGCCGGAATGGCGGCGATGCCGCCCTGAAAGGCCGTGACGAACAAATCCTCACCCTGCAGCAGAGGATTGAAGGATTGGAGAGCGATCTTGCCGCCAGTCTCAAGTTGGTCGGCGAAACGCAGCGTTACCTGGCCAACCAGGAAGATGCCACCAAGATGGCCGAGGAGCATGGCCATGACGCCGCCTCCCTGCGGGCCGAGCGCGACGCCGTCAGGAGACAGCTCGAGGACACGGTGCAACGCCTTCAGTCCGCCGCCCAGACCGAGCGTGAGATGTTGCAGGCACAACTGGCAGAGACCGATCGCCGCCTTCGGGAGGCCGCCCGCATCGAGCGCGAGGCTTTGCAGGAACGACTGGCGGAAAGCCGGCAGCATCTCCAAGCGGTTGAGCTGACGTTGAAGGAGACCCAGGAAAGCCGGGCCGCCATCGAACAGACCCTTCAACAGGCGAAGGCTGAGCTCATCGCTGGCGACACCTTGCGGGCGGATCTGATGGAAAGGTTGCGTCGGGCGGAGCAGGGGGTCGGTCAGGCCGGCCGCGAGCTCAAAGAGGCCCTGGAGCGTGGAAAAGAACGGGAAGGGCGGCATGCCGCCGAGGTGGAGCGTCTCACGGTCGAAGCCGCTCGGGTGGCCGGAGAGCTTGAGGCGGAGCGCGCTGCCCGGCTTTCCGGAGAACGGGCGCGGGATGCCGAGATTGTGGCGCTCAAGAGTGAACTCGCGCAGTGGGACGGAAAATTCCAGGAGGCCTTGATCGGTGTAAGGAAGATGGAGGCCGACCTGAGAGCCCGGGAGGAGGCCTTCACGGCCTTCCGACACGTCGCCGAGCGAACCGAGGCCGAACTCAATTCGAAGGTTGTTGCGCTGCGCAAGGAGGCGGAGTCCGCCGGACGGCGTGTGCAGGAGCTGCGGGAGCTACATGAGCAAGCCCAGCGTGAGATCGTCCAGGCTCAGGTGGATGGCACCGCCCGGGTGGATGCCGTCAAGGAAGAGCTGGCGGCGGTGCAGCGGGACCTGAGCGGTCTCCTCATCGTCAGCGATTGCGTCCGGCAGGCCTCAGGGGAGACCAGTGCCCCGACCCAGGCCTCGATCGACTGGTTGAACTACGGGCAGGACCAGGGCAAGGAGGGCGGCTCACGGCTGTCACCGGCGGAGCAGCTGGACTTGCTGAGCCGCAAGATGCGTGACTCAGCCGAAGAGAACGAGACCCTCCGGCGGACGTTGGAGGGGGTGCGTGACAGCCAGGAGGCGCTCAAGCGGGAGGCCCAGGAGAAGATCGGCCAGCTTCAGCAGCAGGCCAAGGCCTCCTCCGGCATGGTGCAGCAAGCGCTGGAGGAGATCGAGCGGCGGGAAGCCCAGATACGGATCATGCGCAAGAAGGCTGAGGACCGCGAACAGGAATTACTGGCGCGAATCGACGAAGCGGAGAAGGTTGAACGCGAGGTTGTGGTGGTGGAGCCGGAAGTCATTTCGCCCCGGGATTGGGGACGTCCCGCCGGTGTCGAGCACGAGGTCAAAGAGGCGAGAGAAGAGGATCCGCCGGACGGACGGAACCTGCTCAACTCGGTGGAAGCTCAGCTTCGTTCGGAGCTGAGAAAGTGGGAAACCCTCAGCCGCACGCGCGGAAGCGCGGGTGGACAGGCGAAGAAATGGTTCGCACGGAAACAATCATGATGGACGATAACAGAACTTCAGGCGACGGAAACAGGGGCTCAACAGGCCTGAGCGAGGTGCTGAGACTGCAAGCTGTGGCGTTGGCCAGGATGTCGGAGCGCATGTCGCAACAGCAGGGATCCGAGCCGGCCCCGTTGCCTGTGCCGCGCCCCGAGCGGAGGGATGAAAACCTTCCCATGCTGGCTCGTGATGCCACCCTTTCAGAGGAATCACTGCCGGTGCTCAACACCTTCAGGAAGTTCCTCGAGGCCGAGCGCCGCCGGGCCCGTCGCCGGGTGATCTGGGTGTCGGTCGCCTTCGGTGCGGCGTTCATGGCCGTGGTTGGTGTTGTGGCCTGGGCGGGCCGGGAACGGATCGCCGCCCTGAAGGATGAGATGATCGCCGCCAATGCCCGAACCGAGGACTCGAGACGGAAGGCTGAAGCCGATATCAGGAAAGTGGCCGAATCCGCGACGGAGACCGCCTCTTCGCTGAAGATGGATCTGCGGCGCAACGTGCTGTCCTCGCACTCGATCCTGTCCTCCAATCTTAATACCAGGCTGATGGGGCGGGACGGCGAAGTGGAGCAGTTGAAGGAGAAGCTGTCGTCGCTCGAGATCGAGAATGCGATGTTGTCGAGTCAGTTGAAGGAGTTGGCGGATACAAGCAAGCAGCTGCAGGAGAACTACGAGGCCTGGATCCAGAGCGCTTCCGCGCGCGAACCCGCCGAACAACCACTGGCGGGCCCGGCGACGGGAACCGTGGCGGAGGCAACCACCCTTCCGTTGCTCATCTCATCACCGGGGCACGGTCGGGCTGTGAAGCTGAGAGTACCCATGGCCCCTTGATGGCCTGTCCGCGTTCGGGGAACGATCAATAAGAGAAAAGCGGGAGAAGACTTACGTCTTACTCCCGCTTTCGTTTCTTCTGGGATCAGGATCAGGCTGGCGCCGTGGTGGCGACGTCCTTCTCGCTCATGGCCGCCCGGCGGCTGAGCTTGACGCGTCCTTTTTCATCCACGCCGATGCACTTGACCCACATCTGGTCCCCGACCTTGCAGACATCCTCGACCGTGCGCACATGGCAGTCGGCGAGCTCACTGATGTGAACCAACCCGTCGCGTCCTGGGAAGATCTCGACAAAGCAACCGAACTTGGTGATGCCCGTCACCGTGCCGTTGTAGATGGTGCCTTCCTCAGGCTCCGCGGTGATCAGGCTGATTTCCCGAACCGCGATGGTCATGCCTTCCTCCTTCGAGCTGAAGATCTTGACCGTGCCGTCGTCGTTGATATCAATCTGGGCACCGCTGATTTCCACGATGCGGCGGATATTCTTGCCTCCGGGGCCGATCAGTTCGCCGATCTTGTCGACCGGGATGGTGACCACCGTGATACGCGGAGCGTAGGGCGAAAGATCCGTCCGCGGGGTATCGATCACGGTCTGCATGTAATCGAGAATGCCCATGCGTGCCACGCGGCACTTTTCGAACGCCTGTTCGACCAGAGTCCACTCCAGGCCGCGGATCTTCAGGTCGAGCTGGAATCCGGTGATTCCCTGGCGGGTGCCCGCGACCTTGAAGTCCATATCGCCGCAATGGTCTTCGTCTCCCAGGATGTCCACGACGAGGCGGGCTTTGCCGGGGGCTGAGAAGAGCCCGCAGGAAATTCCCGCGACGGGGCGGACGATCGGGATACCGGCGTCCATCATGGCGAGGGTGCCGACGCAGATGCTGGCCATGGAACTTGAGCCATTCGAGCTCATGATGTCCGAGACCAGGCGAACGGTGTAGGGGTAATCCTTGGGAAGGACTTCCGCCAGCGACCGCTCGGCAAGATTGCCGTGCCCGATTTCGCGGCGACCCGGCGAGCCGAACCGCCCGGTTTCACCGACGCTGTAGTGCGGGAAATTGTAGTGCAGCATGAACGACTTGGAGGTCGGTCCGCCCGTAATGGCATCCATGTCCTGCGCATCGGAGTTGGTGCCCAAGGTGACCGTGCCCAGGGCATGCGTCTCACCGCGGGCGAAGAACGCCGACCCGTGGACGCGCGGGAGCACGCCGACTTTGCCCAGCAGCGGGCGGACTTCATCCGCACCGCGGCCGTCAATGCGCTTGCCGCGTTCCAGAACGTTCTCGCGGACCACGGCAATGCCGAGCTCGTCAAAGGTGGCTCGCAGCTGTTCGGAGGTGATCGCGGGGAATTTCTCGAGCAGCTTGACCTTGAGCGCGTCCTCGATCTTCTTGACCGAAGCGCGACGCACGGCCTTGCCGGCGATGAGGTAAGCCTCGCTCAATTCAGCGCCCGCAAGCTCCCGCGCGGCGTTGAAGATCGTGCGGTCAGCAGGGGTTTCGGCGACCACTTTATCGCCCAGACCCATCTTGCGGCGCAGCTCAATCTGAGCATCAACCTGTTTCACGACCTGTTCGTGGGCGAAACGCATGGCCGCCACAATGTCGGCTTCCGAGAGTTCCTTGGCATCGCCTTCTATCATTGTCGGAGTGTTCCGATTGCCGGCGTAGACGAGATCCAAGTCGCTCTGCGCGCGTTCGGTGACCGTCGGGTTCGCAATGAACTTGCCATTGATGCGGCCGACGCGTACGCCGCCGATAGGGCCCATGAACGGGAGTTCGGAGAGCGTCAGCGCGGTGCTGGCGCCTAGAATGGCGAGGATATCCGCGGAGGTGTCGCCATCGGAGGAAAGGAGCGTACCGACCACCTGGACGTCGTTCCGATAGCTCTCGGCAAAGAGCGGACGGATGGGCCGATCCGTGAACCGGGCCGCCAGGATTTCATTCTCGGAGGGGCGTCCCTCACGTTTGAAGAATCCGCCGGGGAACTTTCCGGCCGCGGAGAAACGCTCCCGGTACTCGACCTGCAGGGGGAAATAGTCGATCCCTTCGCGGGGCTTCTCAGAGGCACAAACGGTGGCGAGGATGATCGTGTCATTCTGGCGGACGGTGGCGGCGCCAGCGGCCTGGGGGGCATAGAGCCCCGACTCGAGGGTCAAAATCTTATCACCGATGGTGATGGATACGGATACGGGTTCCTTCATGTGTTTCCTATTCTTCTGTGGAGGGGCTTAAACTGAATGCACCCTGCCGGTGACCATCACGGGCAGGGAAGCATTCCGCGGCGGGTCGCCATGGGGTTAGCGACGGAGTTTCAGGCGCTTGATGATGTCCTGATAGCTCGTTTCGTCCTTGTTCTTCATGTAGTTCAACAAGCGACGGCGGGCACTGACCATCTTAAGCAATCCGTAGCGGGAGCTATGATCCTTCTTGTGGAGCTTCAGATGTTCAGTCAGTTCTTCTATGCGACGCGTCAGCAGTGCGATCTGCACTTCGGATGAACCGGTGTCTTTCTCGTGCTTCTGAAACGCCTGCTGAATTTTGCTCTTAGCTTGAGGATCCATACTTTATCTCAGCCCTATTCCCTTTCTGTCTCTTCCTATGTCTTCTTTTTTCGGCACTATAGTATCGGTGTGCCACACTTGTAAAGTACTGTTCCAAAGTTTCTTTGCCTGCGGGGTGTCGATCAAGCCACGGGCAGCCTCGACGTCCCGCCGAATCTGGCGGACGAGCGCCTGCAGGGAGGGAAAGTAGCGTTCACCGCGGATTCGGGCAATGAAAAAAACCTCGACGTCGCCGCCATAGAGGGGCAGGTGGGCATCGAGGAGATGTAATTCGAGCAGGGGCTCACTCAGGGCCTTTACCGTGGGATGGCGGCCGAAATTGACCACGCCGGCGTAACTGCGGTGGTTGACGATGGCGCGCACCGCATAGACGCCAAGGGGCGGCCGGACTTCGTTGTGGGCGTCGAGGTTTGCGGTCGGGAAGCCGAGTTGCCGGCCGATGCCGTTGCCGCGCTTCACGGTGCCGAGGATGCTGAACGGGCGGCCGAGGAGCCGGGCGGCCAGCGACAGGTGTCCCTTCGAAATGGCTTCCCGAATACGCGTGCTCGAAACGAGGTTCTCCTGGCGGCGGACCAGCGTCACGCGGGAAACGCGGATGCCGCGCGCGCGAGCCCAGGCGGCGAGCAGGGCGGCATTTCCGGCCCCATGGCTCCCGAACCTCCAGTCTTCGCCCACAAAGATGTGGGCGAGGGTTGGGAGCGAGGTCCCCAGCCGGGCGAGAAAGACGTCGGGTGCGGTGGCGGCAAAGGGCCGTGTAAAGGGAATCAAAAGGCACCCATCCATGCCGAAGCGCCGCATGAGGTCGAGTTTGTGAGGGGTTGACGTGAGGATGGGGGGGGCTGCCGACGGCTGAAGCACCTTCAGCGGGTGCGGGTCGAATGTCATGGCCCAGGCTTCTCCGCCGATTTTCCGGGCGCAATCCATGGCACGGCGTAAAACGCGCTGGTGACCGGAATGCAGGCCGTCGAAGAACCCAATGGCAAGACAGACCGGCTTCCTGACGATGCGCATTCCGGTCAGCTGTCGGATCGTCTTCATGGCCGTTCTAGCCGGCTTGCGGCGCGACCCCCAGCGGTTCCAGAAGAGCGTGGAGAGGCATGACAACGTCCAGCAGTTGCACCTGCTGCAGGTTCATAAGATGGTCGAGCGTGATCGCCCGGCTTACCTGAAGTTCGCCCGACTGCGTCCGGCGAAGCTTTTCGAGGTGTGCCCCGCATCCCAGCGCGGCGCCGATGTCGTGACAGATGGTCCGGACATAGGTCCCTTTGGTACAGCGCAGAACGAACGAGGCCCGGGGGGAATTGAACTCGAGCATTCGCATTTCGTAAATATGGATCAGGCGGGGCTGGCGTTCGACTTCCTCGCCGCGTCGTGCCAGCTTGTAGAGGGGGACGCCCTTCATTTTGATGGCCGATACCATGGGCGGTGTCTGGTAGATATCGCCCCGAAAGCGGGCCATTTCCGCCAGGAGTTGGTCTTGAGTGATGCCGGAGGGATCGGCTTCCTGAAGAACAGTGCCCTCGGCGTCCTGGGTGTCGGTTGAGATCCCGAGGCGTATGACGCCCTCATAGATCTTGTCGGACGACATGAATTTTGCCGAAAGCCGTGTGCCCCGCCCGAGCAGGATGATCAGCAGGCCGGTGGCGGCAGGATCGAGCGTGCCGCCATGCCCGACTTTCTTGAGGTGAAAACGCCGGCGGATCGTATCTACCACGTCATGCGAGGTCGGTCCGGCGGGTTTGTCGACGAGCAGAATTCCGTCAAAAGGGTCGCTACGGCTCATGGGTGGGGGGAACCTCCTCATCGGGGGCTGTGGGCAGCTTGGAGAGGAGGGAAAGGATTCGGTCACCACCTTCGATCGACTCATCCAGGACAAACTGAAGCTTGGGCGTGTACTTGAGGATCACATGCTGGGCAATTTCATGCTGAAGCGCGCCATGCAGGTGCTGGAGCCGCTCCAGCATGCGCTCGCGGTCCTCCTCATGACCGCGGATCGAGACCAGCACGCGGGCGGTCCGCAGGTCGTTGCTGGTGATTACGTGGGTGACCGTGATGGCCGCGATGTCGAACGTTGACCGGTCAATCATGCGATACAAACCCTCCCCGATTTCACGGCGGAGGAGTTCGTTGACTCTGGTCAGGCGATCGATCTTCATGAGTCGCAGTGCCCGCGGTTACAGGGTCTGGGCAATCCGTTCCACTTCGAAGAACTCGAGGATGTCCCCTTCGGCGAAGGCCGAGTAGTTCTCCATGCGGACGCCGCATTCCTGGCTTTCCTTGACTTCGCTGACGTCGTTCTGGAAACGCCGCAGCGAATTGAGGACGCCTTCGAAGACGACGGTGCCGGCGCGCTTGACGCGCACCTTGGAACGCGACGTGATCCGGCCATCGGTGCACATGCAGCCCGCAATCACGCTGCCTTTGGAAATCGTGAAGACCTGCTTGACCTCGGCATGGCCGACGACCTTCTCCCGCAGCAGGGGCGTGAGCAGTCCGGTCATGCCGTCGCGGACCTGATCGACCAGTTCGTAGATGATGCTGTGCAGCCGGATCTCAACGCCTTCCTGTTTCGAGAGCCGCACGGCACCTTCCTCGATGGGCACGTGGAACCCGATGACGATGGCGCTTGAGGCACTGGCCAGGAGGATGTCGTTGGCGTTAACGCTTCCGACGCCGCTCATGATGATGTTGATCGCGACCTTGTCGCTCTTGATCTGCTTGAGCGAATGGGCAATGGCCTCGAGCGATCCCTGAACATCGGTCTTGATGATGAGGTTCAGCTCGACCTGATCATTCTCTTTCAACTTGTCGAAAATATTGGCAAGGGACGCGCGTTTCGGGGCGGTGAGATGCGCCATCTTGGCGGTGTTCTGGCGTTCTTCAGCGATGGCGCGAGCGGCTTTGTCGCTGGCAATCACTTCAAATGCGGCGCCGGCATTGGGAACGCCGGGCAATCCGAGGCACTTCACCGGGGTCGCCGGGGTCGCGGCTTTCAGCTTCTTGCCGTGATCGTCGATGAGCGCGCGCACGCGGCCGCAATAGGGGCCGCAGAGGATGACGTCGCCGACTCGCAAGGTGCCGTTGGTCACCAGCATGTTCGCGGTGGGGCCCATGCCGGACTCAAGTTGCGACTCGATCACGAAGCCGGTGGCCGGTTTGCCGGGATTGGACTTCAGTTCCAGCACTTCCGCCTGAAGCAGGATCATGTCGAGAAGCTCGGGGACTCCCTGTCCGGTGAGGGCGCTGACAGGGCAACAAATGGTGCTGCCGCCCCAATCCTCGGGCGTCAGACCGTTTGCCGCCAACTGCTGTTTGACGCGGTCCTGATTGGCGCCGGGAAGATCGATCTTGTTGAGGGCGATCATGATGGGAACCTTGGCGGCCTGGGCGTGTTTGATGGCCTCCATGGTCTGGGGCATGATGCCGTCCTGGGCGTCGATGACGATGATGGCGATGTCGGTCATCGTGGCGCCGCGGGCGCGCATGGCGGTAAACGCTTCATGGCCCGGTGTGTCGAGGAAGGTGATCCGTTGTTTGCCCTGACCGACGGTTGACGCTCCAATGTGCTGCGTGATACCGCCCGCTTCGCCCTTGGCGACAGTGGTGTTGCGGATCCGATCCAGCAAGGAGGTCTTGCCATGGTCAACATGGCCGAGCACGGTGACGACAGGGGGGCGCAACAATTCGACTTCGGCACGTTCCTTGGCGACTTCCTCTTCCTTGGTCTCTTTCTTGACCGGGAGAGGTTTGTGCTCAGGCTTCTTCTCGCGTTCCACGGTGAACCCGTGTTTTTCGGCGACGCGCGAGGCATCCTTGATTTCAATGCTCTCGTTGATGGAGGCCAGCACGTTCATGCGCATCAACTCGGCGATGAGCTGGTTGGGGCGAACTCCGAGAACCTCGGCGAGTTCACGCACCACGATCGGTCCCTTCAGGATAATGACTTTCTCGCCGGCGGCAGGTGCGGCAGGTGCGGCGGGGACGTCGGCCACGGCAGGCTTGGCGGGAACATCAGCGACGACAGGCTTCGCGGGGGCAGGGGCGGGCGCCGGAGTTGCCGACACCGCGGCGACGGCCGGGGCCTTGACGGGTTCCGGTTTCGGGGCAACCGGTTCCGGTGCGGGTGCCGCCGCCTGCTTGGGCGCTTCGGCGACTGCGGTCGGCACAGGCGTCTTGGGGAACAATGCGCGGACCTTTTCCACGGCATCCGGCTCCAAGGCGCTCATGTGGTTCTTGGCCTGTATGCCCAAGGCCGACAGTTTATCCAACAGATCCTTGCTGTTGATTCCGAATTCTTTCGCTAACTCATGCACTCTCATGGATCGGCCCGGCCTTTTCCTGTTCGTGCTGCTGCACTGCCGCGGCGGACTCGAAGATCGCCTTGGCCGTTTCACTGTCAAATTCACCCGTGGCCTCGAGGTCAGCCACATCGGCGGCCAGGATGCCTTCAATATTCAGGAAGCCGGCCTGAACCAGCTTCTCGGCTCGTGCGCGCCCAATTCCTGGCACGGCGGCAAGGAGTTCGACGGCGCGTGCAACCTTCTCCTCGAAGGTGACATCGCCTTCATCCTTTTGGACGTCAATCTTCCATCCGAGAAGCTTGGATGACAAGCGCACATTCTGGCCGCGCTTGCCGATGGCCAGCGAGAGCTGGTCGGCTTCGGTCGTGACATGCACCAGGTTCTGGCGATCGGGGTCGATTTCAACCTTTGAAAGCTTGGCCGGAGAGAGGGCATTGGTCACGTAGGTTTTGACATCGTCGCTCCAGCGGACGATGTCGATCTTCTCGCCCGAAAGCTCCCGCACGATGTTCTTGACTCTCACGCCGCGCATGCCGACACAAGCCCCAACCGGGTCAACCTTGGGGTCGTGGGAAACCACGGCAATCTTGGACCGGAAACCGGCCTCACGGGCAATCCCCTTGATTTCGACGGTTTCGTCCGAAATCTCCGCGACTTCAAGTTCGAAGAGGCGGCGGATGAAATCGGGATGACTGCGCGAAAGCAGGATGCTGGGCCCGGCGGCATTGTCCTGAACCGTCAGCACGAGGGCGCGAATCTGGTCGCCCACCTGGTATATCTCCGTGGTGATCCGTTCCTTGGACGGCATGATCGCCTCGGCGCGGCCAAGGTCGACCACAATGTCGCTCCGCTCGAAACGGCGGATGGTGCCGCTGACAATATCCCCGACCCGGTCCCGGTATTCCTCATAGACGATATTCCGTTCGGCTTGACGGATTTTCTGAAGAATCGCCTGCTTGGCCGTCTGGGCGGCAATACGGCCAAAATTCTGGGGTGTGACTTCGATTTCGATCTCATCGCCAAGGTTGACCGTGGGCTTGATCCGGCGCGCCTCCTGGAGCGTGATTTCGTCATGCTTGGACTGGACGGTTTCCACGACATCCACCGTGGCGAAGGCCTTGATATCACAGGTCTTACGATCCAGGTGAATGCGGAGACCTTTGGCCGGGCCAACACTCTTGCGAGACGCTGAGAGGAGTGCATTTTCAACCGTGAGAAACAGGGTTTCCCGGTCGATGCCACGCTCTTTTTCCAAGTAACTCAATACCGCTGCTAATTCGCCATTCATAGTGCATCCTCTGGAGGCAACCCCTTATGAGGTTGCGTCCATACATAAAAGAGTGGGATATACCCACTCTGCACAAAACGCGCTTTCCGACAAAGGTCAGCAATATAGGGTGTCAAGGCAGATGGGTCAAGCGGTTTTCTTGCCAAGCGTCGGCGAATCTGTTAGTCATTCGGCAGTCTGAAACCGAAACCATGAACGTTTGCCGGTTGACCGGCACCCAAACGAGGGAACTATGGAACTGAATGAGAAAAGACAGATTCGTTGGTATGAAGTCATCTACGTACTGGTCCTGATCGCCCTGCTCGGGTTGAGCGTGTTGTTCATGAACCCCCACAAGGTGGCTGTTCTGGATGTGGACCGGGTTTTCAAAGAATTGGGAATGCCTCAGAAGATCGAGAAAGACCGTCTCAAAATGGACGCCTATGTGAAGGGGACCTCCCTGGTTCAGGCGTACAATACAAGGATGGGATCGCTGAAGGAAAAGCTGGCAGACGCGAAGACGCAGGCGGAGAAGGACAAGATTCAGGCGCAGGTTAAGGCTTCCAGCGAGCAGTTCCAGGAGACGGTGGCCCCGATCCAGAGTTCGCTCCAGGCTTACGAAGCCGGTGTGGTGGCCACGTTTCGGCGTCGTTTGCAGCCTTTTGTGGCCAAAGCCGCCCAGAAGCGCCGGGTAGATGTGGTGATGTATGCCGGGCCGAGCCTGCTGTATGTGCGGAACAAGGCGGAGATCACGGACGATGTCATCGCCGCGAGCAAGACGTTCTTTGAGAAGGACATGCCGATGGTCGATCCCGCCTTGGGCGGCGGCAAGATGGGCGATCCCGCCGTGAGCGCCGGCAGGCCTGCTCCCCGTCGGTAGAGGCTTTGGAACGGCTCATCGTTGCGCCGATATTGACCTGGGCGGGGCTGCCAAGCCCCTTTGAGGGGGGGCCGTATGCACCGCCACAGCCGCAGCAAGGGTAAGCAGAAGCTTCTTGGCAGTCACCAGAAGTGCTGGATTTGGGGACGGAATGCCGTCCTCGAAACCCTTACGGCGGGGCGCTGGACCATACTGGACCTGTATCTTTCATCCGCCCTTCCGGCCGACCATCTCGCGGCCGCTTCAGCCTTGGCGATCAAGGGTGGGGTGACGCCCAGGGTTGATGATCACGAGGCCCTGACCCGCCTGTGTCACACGGCCGAGCATCAGGGCTATCTGGCCCGGATGACCGATTTCCCTTACTGGGACGAGGACGCTGTTCTGGCCGGTCTGCCGCCCGTTCCCTTCTGTGTGATTCTGGATGGCATTCAGGATCCCTTCAATTTGGGTGCCATCGTGCGGTCGGCTGAGGTCTTTGGCGTCGATGCCTTGTTTATGGCCGAGACGGGGCAGGTCGGAGTGACCAGTATGGTGGTGCGTAGTTCCGCCGGCGCGGTGAACCGTCTGCCTATTGTCCGGGTGCCCGGATTGGAGGCGGTGGTCACCCGGCTGCGGGAACGCGGATTGCGGGTGGTGGCCGCCAGCGAAAAGGGCGGCGTGGCCCTGAAGGATTACGATTTTACCCGTGGCTCCGCCGTGATCATCGGCAACGAGGGGCGGGGAGTCAGTCCGGCACTGACGGCACTGTGCGATGCGAGTGTCGGTATTCCCCAGGTCGGACAGATTGGCTCGTTGAATGCCGCCGTCGCGGCTTCGGTGTTCTTCTACGAAGTGAGACGCCAGCGGCATCCGTAGCGTCCCGCGACGCCGACTTAGCGGCGCAGGTAGGGATTGGTCTTCTTTTCCTGTCCGATCGTGGTTTGCGGGCCGTGTCCCGGAAAGACGACCGTGTCGTTCGGAAGCTGCGTCAACCGGGCCAGCGATTCCCCCAGCAGACGATCGTCGCCGCCAGGAAAATCGGTGCGGCCGACCGACCCGGCAAACAGTGTGTCGCCTGTAAAGAGGGTCTTCTCTCCGGGAAAATAGAAGCACACGCCCCCCGGTGAATGTCCAGGCGTGGCAAGGACACGGTACTGGAGCCCGAA
>CAYOIT010000038.1:26089-33868 GCA_964404035.1 uncultured Verrucomicrobiota bacterium
CCCGATGTTCATGATGGTCACCATCTCCTTCGGCTTTGGGGCTCTATGACTAGGGATCGTGCGGTCAGGCGCCGGCAGGGACGGTGGTGTCCACCGGGGCGGTCAGGCTCATCTCGGTTTCGCTGCGGTCAGCCAGATTCTTGATGCGTACGGTTCCCCGGGTCAGGTCGTCCGGCCCGATCAGGACGGCACGCCGGAACCCGCCCTTGCCGGCGCGGCCGAAGAAGTTCTTGGGCTTTTCCGGATGGAGACCGATGTCGACGTTAACGCCCGACTCGCGCAGGGTGCGGGTGATCTGCAGCGCGGCCAGGCGCTGGGCCTCGTCCATGAAGGCCACCGCCACGTCGCGTTGCGCCGAGGGGTGGGGCAGGATGCCTTTGTCGGCGAGGAGTTCCGCGATCACCACGTCGCCGAACCCGAGGCCGACGGCGGTGGCGGGCTTGCCGCCGATGTCGCTGAGCAGGTTATCGTACCGTCCGCCGCCGAAGATGGCCCGGAGACTGTGGGCGGTATCGAACCCCTCGAACACGATGCCGGTGTAATAGCCGAGACCGCGGATGACGGAGATATCGAATTCCACCATGTCGGCGGCTCCGTAACTCTTCATCAGTTCGAAGAAGGCCAGCAGGCGCTCCAGCGCCGGCGTGCGGTCACCCAGCGTGGCGGCCAGTTCATCCAGCGTCTTGATATTGAGGATGGTGAACACGGGATCAATATGCACCTGGTCAAGACCGTTGATCTTGAGCAGGGCGACAATCTCCTCGTCCGGCAGCTTCCCCCGTTTGTCGAGCGCGAGGAAGGTGGCGGCATGATGATCGCGCGGGATGCCCAGTTTCAAGAGAATGTCGGCCAGCACTTCACGGCTGTTGACATGGACCTTGACGTCGGCGGGGTTCAGGCCCAGCAGTTTGAGCGCCTGGACTGCGGTGGCGATTACTTCGGCCTCCGCCATGACGGACGGTTCGCCGACGATGTCGAGATTCCATTGGTAGTGTTCGCGTTTCCGCCCCCGGGTCATGCGCTCGTAACGAAAGCATTGGGCGATGGTGAACCACTTGAGGGGGAAGGTGAGTTCGTGCTGGCGGGCGACGATCATGCGGGCGAGCGTGGGGGTCATCTCGGCCCGCAGGGCAAGATCGCGGTCGCTCTTATCCTTGAAGGTGTAGATCTGGTCGACGATTTCCTCGCCGCCCTTGCGTTTCAGGAGATCGAGACTCTCGACCACGCAAGCATCATACTGTTCGAAGCCGAAACGGCGGGCGGCCGCGATCCACGCCTCAAAAATGGCGTTTCTGAGCGCCATGTCCTCCGGGTAGAAATCACGCATGCCGCGGGGCGGCGTAAAAACAATGGGGTCAGGCATGGGGGGTCTAGCTCTTGAGGACGCGGGCCTTCATTTCCTTGCCGGGTTTGAACTTGACCACCCGCCGCTCGGGGATGGTCACCGTGTTGGTCGGCTTGTTCGGGTTACGGCCGATGCGGGGTTTGCGGACCTTGATTTCGAAGACGCCAAAATCACGGAACTCCACGGTCTCGCCCTTGACCAGACTTTCGGTAACGTAATCGAGCGTCTTCTGGAGGACGGCGAAAACCTGCTGCTGGGTAAGTCCGGTTTCGTTCGAGATGCGGACAACGAGTTCGCGCTTGGTCATGGTTGGGTTTCTCCTCGGATGATGGATTCAATAAAGGTTACGGCGTCGTTCAAGGGGACCATCGTCTTGTCCGCCTCGGTGCGTCGTTTGACTTCGACTTTGCCGTCGGCCAGCGAGCGCTCGCTCACCACGACGCGGATGGGAAGCCCCAGCAAGTCGGCATCCTTGAACTTGACGCCGGGGCGATCGTCGCGATCGTCGAAGAGCACGTCCACGCCGTGGGCCTCGAGTGTCTTCAGCAGGTCTTCGGCCACCCGCACGCTTTCGGCATGTTGCGTATTCGGCACCACCAGGCAGACCTGGAAGGGGGCCACCGACATCGGCCAGATGATCCCATTGGCGTCATAGCGTTGCTCGATGATGGCTTGGAGGGTCCGCGTGACTCCGATGCCGTAGCAGCCCATCACGCAGATCTGGCGGTTGCCCTCGGCGTCCAGATAGCCGGCGTCAAACGCCTTGCTGTACTTCGTGCCCAGCTTGAAGACGTGGCCCACCTCGATGCCGCGCTTCTCGCGCAGGCGCGCCCCGCAGCGGGGACACAGATCGCCTTCGTGTGCGATGACCAGATCGTAGAACTCGGTCACCGAAGCATCGCGGTCGAGAAGGACATTGATGATATGCGCATCCGCCTGATTGGCGCCGGTCGCGCAGACGCGCGGGGTCTTGAGATCGAGATCGGCGTAGACGGGAATCTTGAGGCCGACCGGCCCGGAGAACCCGACCGGGGCTCCGGTGGCTTTGGCGATGGTCTGATCATCGGCCATCTGAAGGCTGACGCCACCGAGCGCGCGTGCCAGCTTGTGTTCGTTCAAGTCGCGATCGCCGGGCACGAGCACCGCAATCGGTTTGCCATCGGCCAGGTAGATCAGGGTCTTGATCAGGCGGTCGGGCGAGAGCTTCAGGAAGGCTGATACTTCTTCGATGGTCCGCTTGCCGGGAGTGGCCACGACTTCGGGCAGCTTGGTGGTGGTCTCGGGATCGCGCTTCGGAATCGTACGCTCGGCGCGTTCCAGATTGGCGGCATAGGTGCAGCCCTCGCACTCGGCCAGTCCGTCTTCACCGGCGTCGGCCAGCACCATGAACTCATGGGAGAAATTGCCGCCCATGGCGCCGGTGTCGGCTTCGACGACCTTGGTGGCCAGGCCGCAGCGCGCAAAAATACGCACATAGGCGTTGTACATGGCCTGGTAACTGGTGTCGGCGGCTTCCCAGCTTACGTCGAAGCTGTAGGCGTCCTTCATGCTGAATTCCTTGGCCCGCATCAGGCCGAAACGCGGCCGGATCTCATCGCGGAACTTCGTCTGGATCTGGTAGAAGGTCTTGGGCAGCTGGCGATAGGAATTGATCTGACGGGCGGCGAGGTCGGTGATGACCTCCTCGTGGGTGGGGCCCAGCACCATTTCGCGATCCTGGCGGTCCCGGATCTTGAACATGACCTCGCGCAACACTTCGTAGCGGCCCGACTGGTCCCAGATCTCGCGCGGTTGGAGGGCGGGCATCAGAACTTCAATGCCGCCGGCGCGGTCCATTTCCTCACGGACAATGCGCTCGACTTTGCGCAGGGCCTTCAGGCCCAAGGGGAGAAAGGTGTACAAACCGCCGCCCAGTTTCATGATCAGGCCGGCGCGCATCATCAGTTTGTGACTGGCGATTTCAGCATCCTGCGGCGGATCGCGCAGGGTGGGGATCAGGGTCTGTGTCCAACGCATAAGAGAGTGTTCCTTCAAGACGGTTAAAACGGTCGCATTTGACACGATGAAAAGAGGTTATGCAAGATGATTTTGCGGTTACCCGAGACGGTTAAGCGTCGTTTCTTCGCGCTTCGATGGCGCGACAGCGCCATCCTTTGGAGTGCGGCAGTCCGACTGCCGCCTTGGCCTGGTTCCGCAACGGAAGGCGGCAGTCGAACTGCCGCACTCCAAGGCGGCTCTGCCGCAAGACGGAAGCGCAAAGACTGCTGTCACTGCGTCCAGAACGGAACCGATAGGCCCGCGGAATGAGGTCAGTTCACCCTGGCCGCCTCTGTGGCCACATGCCCTGCGAGTGTCGTCACGAAGGCTTTCAGGCCGGTCATGTCTGAGAGTTCGGAATAGGCGCCTGTCTTGACGGCGGAACGTGGCGAAGCGAGCACAGAAGCGGCGGTGTAGAGTTGTTCATGAATCAACTTGCGACACAGGATGTTGTACCGTTCAGCGTACGATGCGCCTTCGAATTCCCGGGAGAGAGGAAAATGGGAAGAGCTATCACGAACCGACGAGCGAGATCCGTCGCAATCCTCGACCAGCATTAGCCACCCCAGGAAGGGGCGTGAGCTTTCCCCAAAGGCTCCTTCGCGATAGGCGGTCCAGAGGTCAACGGCGGTCCCAATGGCTTCCTCCGTCCGATTATTGAAATTGTTCCCGAAGGACGGTCCGACTTGGCTTTTGAGTTCTATGGCGGCTACGAGACATCCTTTGTTCAAGATCAGCATGTCCCAAAGCTTGGTCGGTCGAAAGAAACCCGGAAGCGTCAGTACGCGGCGGTTCATGCAGATATCGGCCTGTTCAAGGCCATTTCTACGTACAACATCTTTCAATAGGTCGAGAAAGCCATTCATGTTGTTGCCAGCGGTCACGCCGGAGGGTTCTCCTTGGTCAACCTTTCCGCTGGCGCGTTGCTTGCGTTGTGCCCCGGCTCGTTTGTGCCAGAAGGTCCGAACGGCTTTGGGTGCCCTAATCTGATAGTCCGCCAACTCAATGCCCATGATGCCGTCCTTCCCCGTTACCGCCGATGGCGGCACGCTCTTCGTGGGTTAATCGATACAGGTCAAAGACCGCATGGTTGCAGGCGTCGGGATTGCCTTGGTGTCCTTCTGAAAGCTTTTCGCGAATCTTTGGCGGAACTTCCGCCCAAGGGGGGATTCGAATCCGTCGCAGGTACTGCGCCTGGAATCGGAGATACCCGCCCCGCATCTGGGTGGAATAGATGGACACAAACAGCTTCGCGATTCCCGATTTGAGCACGGTTTGCAGCGCCTTCAAGTCCCATTCTTTGGAGGTGATGTAGTAGAGATTGTGGTGAGGATAGTACTTGCCGTTTTCGTACACAACATGGGCCTCTCCCTTGATATCCGGGATGAGAAGCTTTGGCTGGCGCAGCAGGGCGGGGGTGATGCGGTCAATGGTCCGATACCAGCCTCGTGGGGTCTTCATGGCGCAATTTCGCTTGCGAATGACTTCCGCGTGGCTATCGAAATACCGCGCCAATCGTGGGAAATCGGAAAGGTCAACCAAAGCGCCGCTATCCTCGAAAGGATTGATCACCCCTCGGCCCCGCCATTTGACGGTCCCGCCATCGATATCCTTCGTCTCGACCAACGGTAGTTTGCGGCTGGGCTCGACATCCAACTCATCGAAGGGGCCGATAAACACCTTGTCGGCGCCCGTGGCGACGCCAATGCCGACTTTGCAGCCTGCCTCTTCCAGCGTGGGGAAGTCCATTTCCAGGCGGCGAACGACGGCTAGTTGGTCGAACGATTGGAGTATCCAGGGCTCTTGGCCTTGGGCGACGCCGAGTATCTCCAAGACTCCGCTGGCTACCGGGATATCGGCGGTTCGCATGGCTTCCGAGAGCTTTTGCAGGGCGTCTCTTGCAATGGGCGGGCGGTGTGCGATGCGTGTGGGGCCGGGTTCTTCCCGTTTGATGATGGTGATGGCGGGGTAGGCGATGACGTCGGAATGGAAGGCGGGAGTGTCCACCATATCGACGTAAGCCGCCAGATGGTATCCGGCCGTGACCATGGCGCGTAGCGGGCCGCCGTATTTGTTCTTCATCCAACGGTCCGAGCAGATGAATCCCAGGATGCCGTCAGGCGCCAGACAGGTCAGGGTGTGCTCGATGAAGGGCACATAGAGGTCGGCACGGTCATATAAGGTGGCATAGCGCGTCCGATATTCGGCCAGGAGCATGGGCGGTATCAGTTCCTGACGGACATAGGGCGGATTGCCGACGGCATGCGTGAAGGGGTGCGGCAGATCGGTCAGCAGAAAATCTCCTTCAACAAGCCACAGGTCGAGAAGGGCATAGGCGTCCGATTCCGTGACGTTGTGTTCGAGGAGCAGGGTCAGCAGTTTCTTGCGTGTGCGTTTCACACTGGCATGGTTGAGCTCAACGCCCCGAATCGCATGGCCGAGGTCTTGAACTATGCTTCCTTGATTTGCGTCGCGCAGGATCAGGGCGTGGGCTTTCTTTGTTTTGGCAAGTTGGACCCGGTAGGACTGCATTAATCGTTCAACCGCCACGACAAGGAAATCACCGTCCCCGAAGGAGGGTTCCAGGAGCCGGTACCGCTGCAGTGGCCGCTCACTGGCATAGCCTGCCAGGTCCAGGATAAACTCCACAACCTCACGACGCGTAAAGACAGCCCCGCGCGATTCCGTGCCGCACTGGGCCATCTTTGCCACGGCGTCGGAGATATCACCGAGAGCAAGGGGGATCTGGCGTGCGATGGGTGGAGTGGCGATCATGCTTAAGGTGAGAGGTGACTTGTGTTGGATTGTCCTTGCATGGGTGTCAATCTATCTGAGCTCGGAACGTTTTCAAAGCTAATGTGGCGGGCCAACTGGTAAGTTGTCTGTTTCGGCCTGCTTTTGTCAGCGGACGACACAGAGGTCGTCCATCCATCGCATCACATCCATGAAACGGGTCCGACTATTATGTTGCCGGTTTCCTCCGCAACGTCTAGCCGAAGAGTTTGTGGCTGATGGCCTTGGCTACGGTGAGGATGGTGCTGTCGCCGCGACGGAGTGTGCCTCCTGACACTACGGCTTCGAGGTATTGTCCGGTCCAACCATGTGCGGCTCCCGCTTTATCCACATGCTCCACCAGCACGTCGACGGTCTTGCCCTCGAAACTGGCCGCGAAGGCGGCGCGTTGGGTGGCTCCGATGTCGCGAAGCATCCGAACACGTTCCTTCTTTGTTTCGGCGGGCAGTTGGCCGGCCAGATGATCAGCGCGGGTTCCGGTCCGACGGCTGTAGGGAAACACGTGGAGGTTGCTGAAGGGGTAATCGCGGACAAGCTCGATGGTATTGTCGAATGCCTTCTGATCTTCACCGGGGAACCCCACGATGATGTCGGTGCCAAGACCGAGATCTGGGATTCGGGTTACGGCATACTCGATGGCCCGACGGTAGGCGTTGGCATCGTAACGGCGCCCCATGGCTGCCAATATGCCGTTATCGCCGCTCTGAAGGGGAATGTGCAGGAAATGACACAATTTGCCGGAATCGGCCATGAGGTCCACGATGGGGCGCTCGGCGGTGGTGATCTCGATGGAACTGAGCCGGAGGCGGGTGACGGCCGGAACCGCTTCAACTTCCCGCACGAGATCAACCAGGCGCCGGTTGCCATCCTCGTAACAACCCAGGTTGGCGCCGGTCAGGACGAATTCTTTGAACCCCAGGTCGGCCAGCCGTCGGACTTCCTCGACGACTTCGGGAATCGATCGACTGACCGGGCCTCCGCGCGTTGTGGGGACCACACAATAGGCACAACGGAAGTCGCAGCCGTCCTGAACCTTGACGAAAGCGCGGAGGGTTTCGAAAACCGGCAGAATCGGCGCGGCCGTCGCACCGCAGACGGGAGAGGGAAAGCGGGCGGGATACAGCCGGTGCAGCAACCCGGGTAGATCGAATTTTCCGGCCTGGCCAATAACGAGGTCGGCTTCATCCGGCGAAGTCTGAAGCTTGAGTCGGGTCTCGGCCGGGCAACCCGCCAGAATTGTGATGGCGTCGGGGGCGATCCGGCGAACCTGGCGGACGGCTCGCAGGCTGTCGCGCTCGGCTTTGCCCGTGATGGCGCATCCGTGGATCACCGCGACGTCGCAGGCTTCGCCGTGCGTCACCACCCGGTAACCGGCGCCGGCGAAGTGAGCGGTCATGGTCGCGGTTTCCGCCTGGTTCAACCGGCAGCCGATGGTTCTGAAGGAGACACACGGGTTCATATAAGGAGGGCAAGTATAGGCAACCTCGCGGAGATTTGCTACACACTCTCGCTCACAATGTTGGGATGGGGCGCATCTGTGATCAGGTGAACCTCGCGGCAGAAGTCCAGTTGGAACCGACGGACCGAGGCGAACGCCAGTAGGG
>CAYOIT010000039.1:0-33402 GCA_964404035.1 uncultured Verrucomicrobiota bacterium
CCCATAACTGTGAAACTGAGATACGCTTCAGCGCGGCCGCGATCAAAGGGAGTGAACGAGGAATGACTAACTCAGAAGGCAACCCCATGGGTGAAACCACCCACGATCTTCGCACCCGCCAGTGCTCATGACTACGGCTATTACGTCGTGAGCCGTTGCGATCGCATGCCTCAGGCGGCCGTCTATGCAGATATCCTCGATTACGCCGAATTATCTGTGTTGGCTGCCCGCTACTGCCGGTACCGCCAACACTAGCCGGATTCAGTCACCGAGCCGTCAGTTGAGCGCGCCAGGCACCGAGGAAGTCCCGTAACAGACAGCGGATCAGCCCGTCAAAGCGGCCGCTTGAATCTATCCCCACGGCCGGTAAAGGAGCATTGCCGACAGTGGAAACGGCGATTTCTGCGGAAGTGGCGCTGGCTGAGACGGATTTACCCTCCCCCATATAGGCCGTGATTGCGCTGGCAGGTCAGCCGATGAGCTTGTTCATTTGCACGATCGGCAGCAACACCGAGAGCGTCACCAGCAACACGAACACACCGATCAGAAGAATTAGCGCCGGCTCCAGCCAACTCAGGGCGCGGCCGACAAACCGGTTCCATTGATGCTGAAACACGTCGCCGGCGGTATCCAGCATCTTCTCCAGGGCACCGCTGGCCTCCCCCGCCTGGATCCAGGCGGGCAGGGACAGGGCGAGAGGGGGAACACGCCGGATCGCATCCGCCAGATTTGAGCCATGCCGCACGGCCTCGGCCTCAGACTCCATCAAGGCGGCTATCCAGACACTTCCCGTCGAGCGGCCGGCCAACGGCAGGGCCTCGACAATGCTCACTCCGCCTTTGAGCAGAATCGCCAGCGTTCGCGCACATCGCAGGTTGGTCACCATGCGGTAACCGCGGCCCACCAGCGGAAGACGGAACCGCCACTGATCCAGCTTTACATGAAACGCCGGATCCCTTGCGATCCGCCTTCTCAAGTAGGTCGGGCCGGCCATGGCACCCAGAATCAGAACGGGAAGGCTCCACAAAAGGACCCGTCCCGCCAGCATCATGAACCGGGTCAGCGCGGGTAGCGGTTCCGTGGAGTGCTCAGCCAGGACTGCCGCCGCGGCGGGAACGACCAATCCCAGCATGACCACCGCCACCAGCAGGGCAAACGCCAGGATGATCGAGGGATAGATCAAGGCGGAGACAATCCGTTCCCGGAGCTGTTTCTGCTCATCGAGGAACCGCCCCAACCGGTCAAGCATACCGTCGAGACCGCCGGATTTTTCACCGACCTCCAAAATGGCTTTTTCAAAGGCCTGAACTTCGGGCGCCGCCTGCGACAAGGCCACGGCCAGGGAGGAGCCTTCCTTAACTTGATCCCGGACACGGGCCAGCAACGACGCCGACACCCCGAGTTCAGGCGACTCCATAAGGATCTCAAGGGCGTTGACCAGCGGCAGTCCTGCGGTCAGCAGAACGCCCAGTTCCTGGTAGAAAGCCACCCGCACCTCGATGCCGAACGCCGCCGGCCGCCTCCATTGGAATCCCCCGGCTGCATCATAGCCGGCGGCTTCGACGGTCTCGGGGAGGATCCCTCGCAAGGTCAGCCGTTCGCGGGCATCTTTCAGATCCGGTGCCTCGATCAGCCCCCGCCGGACGGTACCTGCGCTGTCGTACCCCTTGTATGAGAATGTTCTCACCGTCTCATGCCCCGGATACGCCCAACGCGTAAAGGATCTCGGACAGGCTGGTCTGCCCGGCGAGGACCTTGTCGAGGCCATCGTCCAGCATGGTGCGTCGGCCGGCGCCGCCGGGCAGTTCCCGCATCCGCTGAGCCGCGCCAGCCCCGGTGCGGATAAGGTCCTGCGCCGCTTCACTCACCACGAGCAGTTCATAGATCCCAATGCGTCCTCGGTAGCCGGCCAGGCAGGCGGAACAGCCCCCGGGCGCGTAGAGGGTGGCGCCGGCCAGGCGTTGTCCGGCCGGGCCCAACAGCGCGAGGTCGCGATCGGAGACCGTTACCGGCCGCCGGCAGAGCGGGCACAATTGCCGCACGAGGCGCTGGGCCAGGGCCCCCCGCAAGGCGGACGCGAGCAGATAGGACTCCACCCCCATGTCCATCATTCGGATAATGGCGCTCGCAGCATCGTTCGTATGCAGCGTCGTGAACACAAGGTGCCCTGTCAGAGAAGCCCGAACCGCGATCTCGGCGGTTTCGCTGTCACGGGTTTCGCCCACCAGAATCACATCAGGATCCTGCCGGAGAATATGGCGGAGTCCGTCGGCAAAGGTCAGTCCGATCTTGGGTTTGACCTGCATCTGGCCGATGTCCGGCAACTGGTATTCGATGGGGTCTTCGATCGTCAGCACGTTCCGGCCCCGCGTATCAAGCTGCCGGATCGCCGAATACAGGGTGGTCGTCTTGCCGCTGCCCGTCGGCCCGCAAACAATAATGAGGCCATTCGCCTCATGCAGAAGCGCCTCGAAAGAGTGCCGGACAACCTCGGGCATCCCCAGGGCCGATAGCGGCAGCAGGGACGATTCGCGGTTCAGCAAGCGCAACACCACCCGTTCGCCCTCCGCGACGGGAATAGTCGAGACGCGGATATCGATTTCCCGCTCACCGACCCGGACACGGGCGGTACCGTCCTGCGGCAATCGCCGTTCCGCAATATCGAGGCGCGCCATCACCTTCATCCGCGACACCAGCGCCCGGGCCAGATTCTTGGGGGGGGAAGCTTGCTCGTAAAGCAGGCCGTCCACGCGATAGCGAACGCGTAAGCGCGATTCGAACGGCTCGACGTGGATATCCGAGGCCCGCGCTTTGACGGCTTCCAGAAGGATCAGGTTCACCAACTGGGTGACCGGTGCCTCTTCGGCCGACTTGAGAAGATCATCCGACCGCGGCTCCACCCCTCGCGAGGGGTCCTGCTTGTCCTGATCCAGATCACGCAAGAAATCCTCGGTGGAATCGCTGCGGCTGAAATAACAGCGTTCGATGGCGCCCAGGATCGCCTCGTGCGGGGTCACCACGGGCCGGAGCTCAGCCCCGACAAGCAGGGCGACATCCGCGTGCCGGTCAATCCGGGCCGGCTCCGACGTCAGCAGGCACAGTTCGCCTTTCCACCGGACCGGCAACAGCCCGTTCGTTCGCGCCCAATCCACGGGGATGCCGGCGACCAACCCGGGATCGAGAAGATCGTCTTCGATTTCAGCGAGGAACGCCAACCCGAGTTCGTCGGCAGACTGGCGCAGCCTCGCGATAGCTTCCGACATGTCATCCATGATTGTCGCCCTGCGCGCCGTCCCGCTGGTTCAGCGGCTTCCCGGCTGGCTCTCGCCCATCGCTGCCTCGTTCGCATTGGTGGCATGGAGACCGGTTTTCCGGCTCCAGTCCTCCGTGACGTTCTGAGCCACCGCATCGTTCCGCATCACCCGCGGCGTGACGAAGATAATCAGGTTCGTGCGCTCAACGCTGTCCACCGTGTGGCGGAACAGGAATCCGATCAAAGGAATCGAACCGAGAAACGGGACCTTCCTGACCTGGTTGATACGGTCCTCGCGAATCAGGCCGCTGATCACGATCGTCCGGCCGTCCGGAACCGTCACCGTGGTGGAGACCTCCCGCCGCGCGATGGTGGGGGTAAACTGTGTGCCCGTCGTCGCGCCGGTGTCGATGATCGCCTCGATGCTGGGGTTGAGCACCATGCACACCTCATTGGAGGGATTGATGTGCGGCGTCAGTTTCAGTTTGATCCCCACATCCATGCGCTCGATGTTCTGGATCACATCCCGCGAGGTTCCCGACCCGCCCTGGATCGTCGATTTCAGGACCGGAATATTGTTCACCACGCTGACGCTCGCCTCCTTGTTATTCTGCGCCAGGAGCGGGACGCTGGAAAGGATTCGCACCTTGCCCTGCTTCTGGAGGGCATTGATATTCAGAGCGGCCGGATAGCCCGAAACCACATCGCCATCGGCATTCAAACGGACCCCTTGGGCCAGGGCCACCGTGATCCCGCGGGGAAAGACCCCGCTCTGAATGCTGTTCATCAGCCCATCGGCACCGTCACTCAGCTGGCTCGAGCCCTGAACCACCGTGTCCCCCACCTTCGAGGGGGCATTGAGCGCCCCCAGCTCGACGCCGATATCCTCTGACTTGTTGTCGCCAATCTCAGCGATGACCACCTCAATCAGGACCTGCTGGGGCATCTGGTCGAGTTCCTGCACCAGCGCCTTGACCAGTTGGAAATCCATGGGCGAGGCATCCACGAGCAGGGCGTTGTTGGCGATGCTGGCTTCAATGGAGATCCGGCGCCGGTCGGCGCCCTTGGCCAGTTCCTTGCCGAGCGATTTTTCGAGCAGCGCGTTCAGGCTCTTGGACGCCTCGTCCGCGGAAATATACTTGAGAAACAGCACATGCAGGTTGCCCCGTCCGGAAGGGGCCTCGACATCGATCAACGCCAGAATCCGGCGGACTTCCCCGATCTCCGCCGCCGGCCCGATCAGCACCAGGCTGTTGGACTGGGGCGCGGCAATCATCACCAGTTCCCGCCCGGCCCGCGCCGGCACCCCGTCGCGCACCATGACGCGGTCCTTCGACCCCGCGGCGGCATTGTATTGCTGGACGAAATCGGCAGCATCGATGTGGTTCACGGGGACCACTTCACTGGTCGATCCCGCGCCCGACTTGTCGACTTCGGCGATCACCTGCTCCAGGCGCCGCACGTTATCCGCCGTATCGGTTACGATCAGAAGATTGGAGGACTCCAGCACACCGATGGACCCGCCCTTTTCGCGGCCAGACAGGGCTTCGAGCACCTTGCGAAGGTCGGTGACGCTGGTGTATTGGAGGCGAATCACACGGGTCACGAGACCACCCACCGGCAGCGGCAGACCGGGACCGATCACGGGGGCGGAAGGAACCTGGCGAGCCGCCAGAACCACGACCCGGCTGAGCCGTCCATCTTCCACGACGCTGCAGCCGACCGATTCGAGAATTTTCAGGGCGAGCGGATAGGCCTCGGCGACAGGAACCCTCGGTGCCATCACGGTCACCTGGCCCTTGACCCCCTCATCAACCACAAAGCGTCGCCCGCTGATTTCGCCGATCACTTTGACAAAGGTGCGGACGTCAACCTGGTCAAAACTGAAATTGACGGTGCTTTCCGGCGCCATCGCGGCCACCGGACGATCCTCGGCTCCCGACGAAACCGCCACCCCCGTCGCAACAGTCGCCATCAACCCCAACAGGCGAATTACGAGCGAGAACAGGACTGCGGGCTGTGACCTCAACGTGCACCTCCCGGCCCCTGCGGGCCAGTCACTTGACAATGCCTCGTTCCGATGTCTCGATGAACCCGAACAGGTAATCGAGTTCGGGGCAACGCGTCAACTCGGCACGCATTTTCTCCATGGCTTGCCGGGTGGACAGGCCATCGCGGCAGATCATCTTGAAGGCTTTCTTAAGCGTCGACTGGGTTTCGGCGGGAACCCCCAGGCGCTGCAGCTTCACGGAATTGATCCCGCGGGCTTCGGCCGGACTGCCTTCCACCAGGAAGTACGGCGGCACATCCTGCGTAATCCGGGACATGCCCCCTACCATGGCGAACCGGCCGATCCGGGTAAACTGGTGGATCCCGGACATCCCGCCGATCGTGGCGTCATCCTCAACCACCCCGTCGCCCGACAACGAGGCGCCGTTGGCCATGATCACGCGATCGCCGACTTTGCTGCCGTGCGCCACATGACAATACGCCATGATCAGGCAACCCGAACCGACGCGCGTGGTCTCCCCTTCGGCCGTTCCCGAGTTGATCGTCACGTATTCGCGGATCGTCGTCCGTTCGCCGATCTCGACAAACGTCACGCCCCCCTTGTACTTGAGATCCTGCGTCTGGCTGCCCACGCTGGCAAAGGGGAAGAGGGTGCACTCGCGACCGATCGTTGTGTGTCCATCCAGGAAGACGTGAGGCATGACCTTCACCCGGTCCCCCAACTTGACGTGGGGACCGATGATGCTGTAAGGGCCAACCTCTACGTCCGCGCCCAATTCGGCGCCTTCATGAACCACAGCGGTCGGGTGAACGCACGTCATGCCGGCACCTTCTGGTCGCTCAGCATGCACATCATCTCCGCCTCGGAAGCCAGTTCGCCATCGACGAACACCTTCCCCTGGAAGCGGGCAATCTTGGTCTTGATCGTGATGAAGTCGATCTCGATCCGCATCTGGTCACCGGGCTTGATGACCCGCCGGAACTTGGCTTTGTCGATCGACATGAAGAACGGAACGCGTTCCCCCGCCTTGGCCATACGATTGATCAGAATGCCGCCGGTCTGAGCCATGGCCTCCAGCTGCAGCACGCCCGGCATCACGGGGAGGCCGGGGAAATGCCCCTGGAAGAACGGCTCGTTCATCGTCACATTCTTCAGGCCGACAATGCGTTTCTGATCGTCGCACTCCAGAATCCGGTCCACCAGCAGGAACGGATAACGATGCGGGAGCAGCTTCAGAATTTCATGAATATCGAGGGTCGCCATAAATGTCCTTTTTTCGATCCGGGTCGCCGGCGGCTTAGACCGCACCCTGCAGAGCCTTGACCTTGTCCACCCGTTCCCAGGTGAAGTGATCCAGATGATCCGTGCGGCCGAAATGACCGTACGCGGAGGTTTCCTCGTACACGGGACGCAGAAGGTCCAGCGTCGCGATGATCTGCGCAGGCTTTAGCCCGAAGACCTTGGTGACCGCTTTCGCGATCTTCTCGTCACTGACCTTGCCCGTTCCGAAGGTGTCGATGTGCACCGACACGGGATCGGGATAGCCGATGGCGTAGGCCAGTTGGAGTTCGCAACGACGGGCCAATCCCGCCGCCACAACATTCTTCGCCACGTACCGGGCCATATAGGCCGCGCTCCGGTCGACCTTGGACGGATCCTTGCCCGAGAACGCGCCGCCGCCGTGCCGGCCCATGCCGCCGTACGTGTCCACGATGATCTTCCGGCCGGTCAGGCCGCTGTCGCCATGGGGTCCCCCGATCACAAACCGACCGGTGGGATTGATGAGATAGCGGGCCTTCTTGAGCAGTGCCGCCGGGATCTCCTTCTTGACGATCTCCTCAATGATGCCGTCGCGAAGAGTCTTGTAGGACACCTCCGGGGAATGCTGGGAGGAAACCACGACGGTATCGACGCCGACCGGCCGGCCGTTCTCGTAGGCAACCGTCACCTGGGACTTGCCATCCGGACGCAGGAACGGAAGGGTTCCCTTCCGGCGGGCTTTCGCCAGGGCGCGGCAGAGGCGGTGTGCAAACATGATGGGCATGGGCATCAGCTCGCGGGTTTCGTCGCACGCATAGCCGAACATCATCCCCTGGTCACCGGCGCCCTGTTCCTTGAACATGCCCTTGCCGACCGTCACTCCCTGCGAAATATCGACCGATTGCCGGTCAATCGTCACCATCACGGCGCAACTGTCCGCGGAGAATCCCAGCGTGGAATCGTTGTAGCCGATCTTCCTGATCTTCTCGCGGGCGACATCGGCGAAGTTCACCACGGCCTTGCTCGTGATTTCGCCGGCAATGACCACAAGCCCGGTGCTGACCAGCGTCTCGCACGCCACGCGAGCCTTGGGATCCTGGGCCAGATTGGCATCGAGAATCGCGTCGGAAATTCCATCCGCGACCTTGTCGGGATGCCCCTCGGAGACTGACTCAGACGTAAACAGGTACTTGTCGGCCATGTGCTTTCCTCTTTCTTCTTCTGTTTGCTGTCGCGATGGAGTCCCCCCCCACTGCGTGATGGACCCAAATAGAACGTTGAAACCTACCCGAATTACTTCATCAATTCAAGTATTTCAGGCGCCACGGCATCAATCAGCGCGCGGCAATGGTCCATCACTTCACGAGCCGAACCGGCGGCCAGCGCCTTGTCGGCCAGCACCTTCGCCTGCTCGCTTGTGATGCTGCGGATAATGTCCTTCACCATGGGCACGGACGCTGCGGACATGCTCAGTTCATCGATTCCCAACCCGATCAACAGGGGCGTCAGAAGAGGATCGCTGGCCATCTGCCCGCAGATGCCGACCCAGATATTCCGGGCATGCCCGGCATCGATCGTGTATTTCATCAGCTTGAGCACCGCCGGATGCGTCGGCTCGTACAGGTGCGCCACCCGGTCATTGACGCGGTCAACCGCCAGCGTGTACTGAACCAGGTCGTTGGTGCCGATGCTGAAGAAGGAAACATGCCGGGCGATGAGATCGGCGGTCAGCGCGGCCGAGGGAATCTCGATCATCACCCCGACATCCATCTTCTCGTCGAACGGCACGTGGTGCTTGCGCAACTCCTTGCGGCATTCCTCGAGGAGCGCATTGGCGCGAATCACCTCATCGACGTTGCTGATCATCGGATACATCATCCGGACCTTGCCGTGGGCACTGGCCCGCAGAATGGCGCGCAACTGGGTCTTGAAAATCTCGGGCTGGGCCAGGCAGAAACGAATGGCGCGAAACCCCAGAAAGGGATTGATCTCCTGCGGCATCTTCACGGCGGAGGCAAATTTGTCGCCGCCGAGATCCACCGTGCGAATGATCACGGGATCCGGGGCCAGCAGCGACACGACTTCGCGGTAGGCGGCAAGCTGTTCCTCCTCGGTCGGGAGTTCACTGCGCGTGATGTAGAGATACTCGGAGCGAAACAGGCCCACGCCTTCGGCGCCATACTTCTTGACGTCCTTGATCTCGTCCACGAGTTCCAGGTTGGCCGAAAGCGTCGTGCGTCGCCCGTCAAGGGTTTCCGCCGGCTGGTCGCGCAGATGGTTCAACCCTGTCTGGATCGACTTCCGGGCGGCCGCCAGCTTGCCGTACTTGCGCAGGCTTCGCTCGGAGGGGCGCAGGATGACGATCCCCGCGGTCCCGTCCATCAGGACCGTCTCGCCGGGCGATACCCGCGCCGTAATGTCCCCCAGCCCCACCACGGCCGGAATCCCCAACGCCCGCGCCATGATCGCCGTATGGGAGGTGGAACTGCCCATGTCGGTGGCAAACCCCATCACCATCTCCTTGCGCAGGGAGGCGGTTTCCGAGGGGGCCAGGTCGGGCGCCACCACGATGCTGCGCTCGCGCAAGCCGTCCAACACGTGGCTCTTCCCGCCGGTCAGGTTTCGCAGTACCCGGCGCGCCACATCCTTGACGTCGGCCACGCGTTCGCGGAGGTAATCGTCTTCCACGATGGAAAGCGCATCGCTGTACCGGTTCGCCACCGTACGGACCGCCATCTCCGCGTTCTTCCGCTCGACTTCAATCTTGCGAATGGCTTCCTCAATGAAGGCACCGTCATCCAGCACCATCTTGTGGACATCGAAAATGTTCGCATCATACTCGCCGATGGCATGGCGGACGTTCACCTGGATGGTATTGATCTGGCGGCGGGTCTCAATAATGGCCGCCTCGAACCGCAAAATCTCCGCGGGAATCTCTTCGGAGGCAAGTTCGCGTTCGGACAGGGGGGTTTCGTCGGGATCCACCCGATACAGCGGTCCGATGACCACACCGGATGAGACACCAATGCCCTTGAGGATGATCTCCTCCGGTTGCTTTTGTCCCTGCTTGTTCACTCCCGGCCTAGTCCTCGAAGAACTTGCTGTCGACCAGATGCTTCAATTCATCGAGCGCCGCCTCGGCGTCCACGCCATCGGCTGTCACGCGCATCACACTGCCCAACCCCACCTCGAGGGTCATCAGGCCCATGATGCTCTTCCCGGAAACCTTGTTGCTGTCCTTCTCGACGGTAATGTCGCACTCAAACCGCGACGCCGCCTTGACGAACAACGCCGCCGGACGGGCATGCAGGCCCAATTGGTTGATGACCTTCATGTCGCGCACCAGAAAGCGACTTGCCGGAGGACTCTTCGTATCCCGACTATTCATCGGTTTTCCCGCCTCCTGCGAGAACGGCAATCAGCTTCTCATCCAATTCCTTGGCGGCGTCGTGTCCCAGCCGCTTGAGCATCTGGTCAAGCGCGGCCACTTCGACAATGTTGGCCACATCCCGACCGGGCGCCACCGGAATCTCGATGCACGGCACGTCGACGCCAAGCACGGTTCGCTTCTGCGTCACCTGGCCGCTCCGGTCCTCTGCGGCGACCGATTCCGGGCTGCACAGATTGATGACCAGATCGAGCTTCTTCTCGTTGCGCACCGAGGCCACACCAAACAGGCTTGGCACATGAATGATGCCCAGACCCCGGATCTCCATGTGGTAGCGGGTCACCCCGATCGGCGAGCCGATCACCGCACCCGAGCTGTCCAGCCTGAGCGAGGTGACATCGTCCGCCACCAAACTGTGGCCCTTCTTGATCAAGGCCAGCGCCGTCTCGCTCTTGCCCACACCCGCACGCCCGGTGAGCAGAGCGCCCACCCCCAGGATGTCCACCATGGTTCCCTGCATGACCATGCGAGGCGCCATCAGGTTTTCCATGACAATGGTGGCGCCGTTAACGAAATGCTTGGTGATCAGCGGCGTCCTCAGAACCGGCGTACTGAACTCCTCCGCCAGTTGCTGAATTTCGCTCAAAATGCGGTGGCGCCGCGTGACGACCAGGCACGGAATATGATTCTCAAAGAGTTTCTGCAGCCGGCTCCGCCGTTCCTTCGCGGGCAGCGACTGCAGATACGCCATCTCGGCATGGCCGAGAGTCTGGATGCGTCGGGGGGGAAAATACTGAAAGAACCCCGTCAGCGCCAGTCCCGGCCGATTGACGGCCGCTTCCTCGATCCGGCGGTTCAAGCCTGACTCACCGGCCACCAGATCAAGCTCCAAGCGCTCGCGGGCCGCCTTCAGGAAGTCGGACACCGCGACAACGCTTTTACTCTCGATCGGCTCGCTCATGTTTCGGCCGGAGACTCCTGGATCGGCTCAAAATCGCGAAGCTTGCTTTCGCCCTTGTGCTCGTGCTTCTTTTCCAACGATTTCCGCAGTTGCTTCTCAACCTTGTCCACCACCTCGTCAATCGAGGCGTACATGCTATCCGATTCCGCCTTGGCTTCCACGCTGACCTGACGTCCCATATGCGCAATGACTTCGGCCATATGCACATACTTCTGAACGTCCAGGATCACATGGATCTTGTCCACCCGCTGGAACTCGGTCTCCAGTTTGCTCAGGCGTTTTTCCGCGTAATCGCGCATACTGTCGGTTACATCAACATGTCGTCCTGTGATTTCAATAGCCATAGGTTTGCCCTCCAGTGACTTACATACTAAATCTCGACCCCAAATACAACTCCCGACTAACCTCATCGTGGATGAGGAAATCGCTGGTCCCTTCCCGCAGAACACGCCCCTCGCAAATCAGATAAGCCCGGTCCACAATGGAGAGCGTCTCGCGAACGCTGTGATCGGTGATCAGGATGCCCAGCCCGCGGGTTTTGAGCTTCCGGATGATCTCCTGTACATCGTAGACGGCCAGGGGATCCACCCCGCTGAACGGCTCGTCCAGCAGGATCATGGCCGGCTCCGTGACCAGGGCCCGCGCGATTTCCAGCCGCCGCCGCTCGCCGCCGCTCAGCGTGAACGCCATCTGCTTGGCCAGCCCTGCGATGCCGAGATCCTCCATCAGTTCCTGCTGTTTCTGGCGGCGCTGCCGGTTCGTCAGCTTGCGCGTCTCCAGAATCGCCATGATATTGTCCGCCACCGTCAGCTTGCGGAAAATGGACGGTTCCTGGGCCAGGTAACCCATCCCCATGCGCGCCCGCTGATACATCGGCTTCGAGGTCACCTCCTTGCCCTTGAAGGTGATCGCCCCGGCCGTCGGACGCACCAGTCCCACGATCATGTAAAACGTCGTGGTCTTCCCGGCGCCATTGGGCCCCAGCAACCCCACGATTTCGCCGGGATTGACGGAAATGCTGACGCCCTGAACAACGGTTCGTCCGCGATAGGCCTTGACCAAGTCGGTAGTAGTTATCAGGGGATCCACTCGCAACCTCACCGTTTGGGTTTCATCAGGTCATCAATGCCGCCCGCCTGCCCCGGAACAATGCGCAGCGTGGAATCCTCACACTTCACCTTGTCGTCATCGCGACTGAAGATGATCCGGGAGCCGCTCAGGATATTCCCTTCCTGGACCACTTTCGGTTTTCCGGTCAACACCAGCAGACCGGACCGAAGGCTGTAAACCGCGCGGTCGCAAACGGCTTTCCGGTTTTCCTGCTCGATCCGCACATTCCCCACGGCGGTAATCATGTCCGGTTGATTATTGGTATTGAACAACGCCGTAATCTGATCCGCCAGAATCCGTACCCGCGGATCGGTCACCACCACATCACCGTCGAAGACCGCCGTGTGTTTGGTGTAGTCGAAATCCAGGCGCTTGGACACAATCACCGTCGAATTGGTCTCGTCGCCGGCGGCCCCCGCCTCCTGCGCCCTGATCTCCCCCGCCAGTACCAGCATCAGCGCCACCGACCAGGCCAAAAATATCTGCCCTTTTCCTAACATGTTATTTCTTCTCCTTCTTCTGCCACACCGGCACGCCCTGCAAGACAACGCGCGTCTCATTCAAAATCTCGATATGCTGGTTTTCGGAGGCCCAGCGGAACCCTTTTCCGGTGACCTTCATCTGGCCTCGCACGATCATCACGTCTCCATTGGAGAAGGCGAGTTTTTCCTTCCGGTCAAACGTGCATTCGGACGCGGTCAACGTGGCTTCCACTTCGCCTTCCTTGTACAGGAAAATCTTAAGGCCCGTGATCTTGACCAGGCCGTTGGTCAGAATGTCCGCCCGTTCGCCGAAGACCTCGGACTTCTTGACCCCGTTGGCATCGAACTCGGGCAGCTTGAAGACATGGATGGTCTGCGGCGTCATCATCTGGGCCCAAACGGCCGGCGCCGCCCAGGTCGTCAGGATCATCGCCAGTATCGCGGCTGTTTTACGCACGTCGCACCACTTCATCGATAGCCTTCAGGGTGCCCCACAGGCGCCCCATCGCACTCAACGGCACCATATTGTCCTTGTCCGAAAGCGATTCCTCGGGGTTCACATGGGTCTCCACAAACACCCCGTTGCACCCGGTCGCCACCGCGGCGCGCGCCAGGGCCGGCGCCCACTTCCCGTCCCCGCTCGTCCGGTCTCCGGCGCCCCCGGGCCGCTGCACGCTGTGGGTGGCATCGAAGATCACCGGATAGCCGTAATCACGCATGATCAACAGGCTGCGCATGTCGGCCACGAGGTTGTTGTAGCCGAACGACACACCGCGCTCCGTCAGCAGAATCTGCTGATTGCCCGTGTCCTCAACCTTGGCGATCACGTTGCGAATGTCCCACGGCGCCATGAACTGCGCTTTCTTGATGTTGACCGGCTTGCCCGTTTCCCCGGCCGCCACCATCAGGTCCGTTTGCCGGCACAGAAAAGCGGGAATCTGGATCACGTCCACAACTTTGGCGGCGGGCGCGCACTCGGGCACCGAATGGACGTCGGTCAGCACCGGCACGCCGTATTTTTCCTTCACTTCGGCCAGGATCTCCAGCCCCTTCACCAGGCCCGGACCGCGATAGGCCCGGATCGAGGAGCGGTTGGCCTTGTCGTAGGAAGCCTTGAAAATGAGCGGAATCCCCTTGGCCTTGGCAAGACGCACCAGGCGGGCGGCGATATCGAGACACCCTTCACGGCTCTCGATCACGCAGGGACCTGCGATCAACACCAAGGGCTGCCGCCCCCCCACCTTGATCCGACCGATGGTTATCGTCTTCATCATGCTTCGTTACCTTGCCAATCCCGCACGCTTCAGTGCGGCTTCCGCCAGGGCCACGTCCTCCGGCGTATCCACCCCGACGCTCACCTCCTGCGTCTCCAGGACTTTCATCCGGGCACCGAGATGCAGCGCTCTCAACTGCTCAAGCTTCTCCGCCTGTTCCAACAGGCAAGGCGGCGTCCGGATCAACGTCTCCAAAAACGCGCGCCGATAGGCGTAAATCCCCACGTGGCGCCAGTGCTGGAGCCCGGTGGGCCGGCTGTCGCGCACGAAAGGGATCACCGATCGCGAAAAATACAGCGCCTGCCCCCGCTCGCCCCACACCGCCTTGACCACCGAAGCCTTATGAAGCTCCTCGTCCGTCTGAATAGGGGTGGCGGCCGTTGCCATATCCCACTCCTGCTCACCCACCATAACCTCCGCCAGCCGATTGATCAACTCCGGATCGATCAACGGTTCATCGCCCTGGATGTTGATCACCACATCGCCCGGCCGACCCGCCACGGCTTCGGCCACGCGATCCGTTCCCGAAGGATGGTCCGGCTTGGTCATCACCGCCTTCCCTCCCAGGGCCTCCACCGCCGAACGAATCCGTTCGTCGTCGGTTGCCACAAGGACTTCATCCAGCCGGCGCGCCAGCCGTGTCCGCTCCAGGACCCACTGAATCAGAGGCTTGCCGCACAAGGGGACGAGGGCTTTCCCCGGCAGCCGCGTCGAAGCCCAGCGCGCCGGAATCACCCCTACAACCGTGGTTCGCTTAGTGTTCATTCAACTCCACGCTGGCTAACAATTCCTCCGGCGAACAGGTCGCCGTGCCCAGTTTGCCGACGACCACGCCGGCCGCGTTGTTTCCAAGAACAGCCGCCTCATCGAATGAGGCACCCGCCGCCAGCGCCAGCACACACGTGGCGATGACGGTATCCCCCGCGCCGCTCACATCGAACACCTCGCGGGCCCGCGTCGGGATCACGCGGGGCGGGGTGTTCGGCGCCACCAGGTACATTCCCTGCGGCCCCAGCGTCACAATCAGTTGTTGGGGTTTCCACCGCTGCATGAGGATTTCCCCCGCCTTGCGGAGGCTTTCATCCGCCAGCGGGTCCGCCACCGGCCCCTTGGCCGTCACCCCCGAACAGGCATGGGCTTCACGGTAGTTCGGCGTGGCCAGCGTGATCCCCTCGATGTTCAGGTCCAGGTTGTCCTTCGGGTCCAGGCCGACGGGAATGCCTTTCTTCCTGGCCGCGGACAGCACCACATCGATGACCTCCTGCCGCACGATGCCCTTGCTGTAGTCCTCGACGACCACGCCTGTGCAGCGGGCGATCTGCTTCTCCAGCAGCGCACAAAACGCATCCACCTCGCCTTGGGGAAAGGTCGTGGAAGGATCCCAGTCCACCCGGGCCACCTGCTGACGGTCGGCCAGGATGCGCATCTTGACGGTGGTCTGCATGCCGGCCATGCGGCGTATGCCTTCCGTTCCAATCCGGCTCTCCTGGAAAACACGCACCAGATCCTGTCCCGCCTGGTCGTTCCCGACCATGCCGGCGACAATCGCCTCTCCGCCCATCGCCTGGACGTTCCCCGCCACGTTGGCGGCCCCGCCGGGAACCTGCCGCTCCCGTACCACGCGCACCACCGGCACCGGTGCCTCGGGGGAGATCCGTTCCACCACGCCGTGGATGTACTTATCCAGCATCAGGTCGCCCACAACCAGAATACGCTGGCCTCGAAAGGCCTGCGTCAATTGCTTCACTCGATCACTGTTCATCCGTTGCCACTCCTCGCTGACCGTCGGCGGGCGGGGTGGACCACCAATCCCTGGCCGCCGGCGTTTCACTTCCCCACATCGCCCGATAGATAACCTCGATGTACGCGTTCTCGGCGGTGCTCATCCAGCAGCGGCGCACGTTCCGTCCTTCCCGCCCGCCGGCGCGCTTCACCAGCCGGGCCGTGAGTTCGTAGTACCAGAACCTCCGCCCTGGAGTCTCGATCGGCACGGCCCGGAATTCAAGTCCCTCCACCATCGTCAGAACCTCGCCATCGGGCGCGCTCCAGGATATCGCACTGTCCCGGATCTCCAGGCTCACCCGGCGCGGGAGATCCGCGAACAGGCCGGGGGTATCGCGCACGTCGTTCAGCAGCGCAATCCGCTCGAAGGAGTCGGGCAACCAGCCGTCGGCGGTCTTTACCAGATCCAGCCTGGCACCGGTCACGCCAAGTTCCAGTACACCACTCAAGCGCGCGCCCAGCCGAAGCTCGGTGGCGCTGAAACTGCCATACGACTTGGACGAGCGGGCCTTGACGTTCTTCAACACCAGATCGAACGGCAATCCGAGCCGGGCCGAACCGATCTCCAGGTCCAATCCCGTCCTCTTGCGCAGGGTCTCGGCAATCCATTCGCCGCCGCCCTTGCTGCGGACCGAAACGGCCAGAACCAGGATGAGGAGCACGGCCAGCAGCACCAGGGACGTCAGGCAGCCCACGGCCGACACACGCTTGCGGGGAGGACGAACGTAGTCTTCGAGGTCAGTGCTCGTCCGGGTCATGGGTCACCTTCTTCTTGCGCGGTCCGAACAGCAGGGTACCAACCCTCACCCAGGTGGCGCCTTCCTCGACCGCGATTTCGAAATCGTGTGACATCCCCATCGACAGCTCCGCCAGCGGCAGGCCCGTCTCGCCCTGCCAGCGGTCCCGAAGCTCGCGCAGTTTCCGGAAGAACGGGCGAGCCTCCTCCGGGTCCTCGGCAATCGGCGGGATCGTCATCAGGCCGGCAATCTGCACGCGGAAGAGGGCCGCCGCCTTCGCCAGAACCGCCGGCATCTCCTCCGGGGTCATGCCATACTTGCTGCGTTCGCCGGAAACATTGACTTCGAGGCAGACCGGCAGCGTGCGCCCTTCTTCCTGGGCGACACGATCCAAGGCCTCCAGGAGCCGCAGGGAATCCACCGCGTGGATCATCTCGAACAACCGCACCGTCTCCCGCGCCTTGTTCGTCTGCAGATGGCCGATGTAGTGCCAGTGCAGGTTCGCCGGGCATTGGGGAATCTTCTGGCGCGCCTCCTGAACCCGGCTCTCGCCAAACACGGAAAGCCCCGCCGCCACCGCTTCCTGGACGACCTCCGGATCCAACGTCTTCGTCACCGCAAGCACGTTCACGCTCGCGGGATCCCGGCCGACCCGCGCACAGGCCGCCGCAATCCGCCGCTCGATATCAGCCAATCGTGTCTCAACTTCGGTCATCGACCCCTAACCCTTTGCAGCGCTTTGGTACGGCGGGCACTACGCTGCCCGCCGCCGGGCGACGTAGCGCCCGGCCTACTTGGTTGTCCGCCCTCTCACATCGTCTGTCGGCCCTTCATCGCCCTCGTCAACGTGATGGTATCGGAATACCCGATGCCGCTTCCGGCCGGAATTCCCGACGCCAGCCGCGTGATGCGAACCTTGGAGGGCTTCAGCAGTTCGGCAACGTAACTGGCTGTCGCCTCGCTCTCCACATCCGTGCCCAACGCCAGGATCACCTCCTGGAACTTCTCCTCTTCGATCCGCCGGAGCAGAGGTTGAAGGCGCAGGTCGCGCGGCCCTTCGCCATGCATCGGCGAGATCACCCCCATCAAGGCGTGGTAACGGCCCTTGTAGCTGCCGGTCCGCTCAAGGGCCACAATATCGCTGGGAGTCTGGACGACGCACACCACGGCGCCATCCCGCGCCGGGTGGGTACACAAACGACAGGGGGTTTCGGAAACCGTCGTGATGCTGCCGCACCGGCTGCAAAGCCGCACATTGTCCTGGGCTTCGCGCAGGGCGCCGAGGAGTTCCCGCAACGCGCCTTCGGAGTCCCCCGCCAGGCTGTAGGCCATCCGCTCCGCCGACCGGCGTCCGATTCCCGGAAGCTTTGCCAGCGCGGCCGCGATGCGGTCCAGATACTCCAGCCCGTTCATGCCGGCTCTCCTATTTCATGCCCAGCATGCCCGGCATGCCCATCCCGGCCGTTACCTTCTGCATATCCGAGGCGGCCATCTCGCGGCTCTTCTTGATCGCGCCATCCACCGCCGCCAGCACCATATCCTCCAGCAATTCCTTGTCGGCGGGGTTGATCACCTTGGCATCGATCTTGATCGAAACGACAGAGCCGTCACCGGTGGCCACCGCGGTCACCATGCCGCCGCCACTCGAAAACTCCACCCGCTTGGTCGCCAGCTCGGCCTGGATACGCTCCATATCCTTCTGCATCGTCTGGGCCTGCTTCATCAACTTCATCATGTTCATAAGCGTCTCTCTCCGTCCGTAAAAGTCATCCGCGCCCCTTGGTTCCATCCCGATTTCAGGCCGGCGCGCCCTACTCCCTGATATCCACAATGCTCCCGTTGAAAATCTCCAGCGCCCGCCTCACCACGGGCTCCTGAACCCAGTCCTGTTTCGACCGTGGAACCTTCGCGCCCGCGGGACCTTGCGGCTTGACCGCCTGTTCCACCGTGTGATCGGCGGGAACATCCACCCGCGCCCCGTCAGGCGGAATCAACTTCAGATCCACGCCCACCTGACGCTTGAGCACCTGGCTCAACACATTCTGCACCGCCCGCAAAGATTGCGGACTCTGCAACCGTTCCATGCTTTTGGAAAACTCGGGATCGAACCCGATCACCACCTTGTCGGCGGTCACCTCCAGGGGGCGCGAATCGAGGAGCTGGTTTCTGGCCAGCGAAACCATCCTGCCGACCTTTTCGGTGATGTCGTGCCAGTTCGCCGTAAGGGCCTCCAGTTCGTTCGCGGCCGGGACGGCCACCGGGACGGCAGCCGGGGCAGCCGGGGCTCGGGGGGGCGGAGTCCGGGGCGCCGCATAGCCCCCTTCTGCCGCCGACTCGCTGACGGTCCGCTTGGGCGCCGGGGCGGAACCCGCCGCCGGACTCGCACTGCCCGGCCCGGCGGGCGGAACCGGCTGATCGCTTCCGACCAGCTTTCGGACCGCATCCAGACGGCGGATCAGTTCATCAATCGAAACCGCAGTCGTTTTGGCACACCGGATCAGGGAGGTCTCGACCAGCGTCCGCTTGGACAGCGAATAGCGCATCCGGTCCTCGGTCTGCGACAGGACTTCGGCGATCCTCAGCAGGCGATCGGGAGTCGTCAACGCCGCCTGCTTCTGGAAGGTTTCCAGCTGGGCGGTCACCACGTCCATTTTCGCCGCCGCCTCGGGCGCACACATCAGCACCAGCAGGCCCCGGAAATAATCGAGCATTTCAAGGTTCAACCGCTGCATGTCCTTGCCGGCTTCATCGAGTTCGGCCACCGTCGCCACCAGGGTCGGCACATCGCCCCGCAACAACGCGTCGGCCAGGGTCTCCAGCGTCCGCCGCGAGACCAGGCCAAACACCGCCAGGACATCGGGTTCGGTAATCTTGTTGCCCCGGAAGGCGATGAGCTGATCCAACGCCGATTCGGCATCGCGCAGGCCGCCTTCGGCCCCGCGGGCAATGGCCAGCGCCGCATCGCCGTCCAGGTCAACCCCTTCCTCCCTCGCGATCAACTGCAACCGCTCCACAATCAGGGCCGCGGGGATCCGCCGCAGGTCGAAACGCTGACAGCGCGATACGATGGTCGCCAGAACCTTGTGCGCCTCGGTGGTCGCAAAGAAGAACTTCACGTGGGCCGGCGGTTCCTCGAGGGTTTTGAGGAGGGCGTTGAACGCCGCCGTACTGAGCATGTGAACTTCGTCAATGATGTAGATCTTGTAGGGTCCCCGGGTGGGCGCGTACTTCACGTTTTCGCGCAACTCGCGAACCTGGTCCACACCGGTATTCGAGGCGCCGTCGATTTCCATCACGTCCATCGAGGAACCGGACATGATTTCGCGGCAGGAATCGCACTTGTCACAGGGGGTGACGGTCGGGCCTTCATGGCAATTCAAGGCCTTGGCAAACAGCCGCGCCAGTGAGGTCTTGCCAATGCCGCGGGGCCCCACAAAAAGGTAAGCGTGGGCAATCCGCTTTGCCTTGATCGCGTTTTGCAGGGTCTGGGTGACATGTCCCTGCCCCACCACATCCGCAAACTGCTGCGGCCGCCACTTGCGCGCCAGTACTTCGTAAGCCATAGTTCCCGCTCCGGGGTGTTCGGGGTGCTCGCGGATACCGGTACCCAATAAGCCGGGTCCCGGCCTCGAATCAGGAAAACTACGGCGCCCGGAAACACAGGCATACCGCTGCTACCTTCCGGTCCTGACGGGATTTTGCCGGCTTCCGACGCATAGGCCCCGATCTTTGGCACGGTCCCCGACTTACTGGGTACCAGGCATCCGCATCTAAAACAACCGGCCCCTAAGCTACCGGTCCCAGCCCCCCCGATCAAGCACCATCATTCGATCCAGCCCCCATCCGTCAGGGAGCGGGGGTCGCCAGCAAGGCCTTGAGGCTGTCCGACAAGCCCGCCTGCATGGTCGCCGCGGGATCCTGCGTGGCATTCTTGGTCAGGAACGCCTCGATCTCCGCCGCCGTTCCCGTGGGAACACCGCCCAGGGCGGACGCCCCGTAGAGCAAGCGGGTCATCTGCGGGACCGTAATCTGGTATTTCTTCGCGATCGCTTCCAACTTCTGGAGTTGGCGCTTCGATACCTTGAGGGTACCCTTGAACTCAGGACTGACATCGCAAACGCCAGGCAGATCCTGCCAGCTTTCCTCGGCTTTCACCAGTTGCACCGCATCCAGGCCAAAGGCGCGCAGAATGCCCTTGGACATCACCTCATTGCCGCGCATGTTCATGTGAACCCCATCGCCGGTCAACGCGTTGCCCGGCGTCGTCTTCACCTTGATGATCTCCTGGAAATCGGCGTTCAGATCGGCCAGCAGACAGTTCTTCTCCTTGGCCAACGCGCGGAGAAAGTCGTTGTAGGGGACCAGTTTCTTGTTGTTGTCCGCATTGAGATCCTCGGTGATCACCGTGGCCGTCAGAATCATCACCTTGACGTTGGCCGCCTGGGCCTGGTCGATAATGGCCGTGATATTCGACTTGTACTGCTCCAGGGCGACGCCCCTGGGACCATGCCAGACATCGTTCACGCCGCAGCTCAGGGTCATCCAATCAGGCTTCTTTTCGAGCACATCGCGCCCGAGCCGTGCCAGCATATCGTTCGATTTGTGCCCGCTGATCCCGGCGCCAATGGCCGTCGCCTCGATCCCGTTCGCCTTCAACCCGGCAATGGTCAGCGTCACATAGCCGGCGGAACCCACTCCTCCCGCCGTGATGGAGTCACCCAGAAACGCGATCTTCTGACCGCTCTTGATGGGAATCTCGACCTTGGCGGCTTCCTGCGCCAGCCCACTCAACACTCCCACCAGCACCGCCCCAATGACCGCCAGAGTTTTACGCATTTCTTTTTCTCCTGTAATGATTCGGCGCCTACCGTCTCACATCTCGCCGGCACCATTCAAGTCCCAATGCCTCACCCTGTTTCCGCCATTGGGTTCCCCTCCCGGGAGGGGCAGGGGTGGGTTCTCCGGATGATCTTCCGCAGGTTAATACGATTACCCTGCCAGACCATGATTATGGTAAAGGTAGTCATCCAGTCCGGCAGACAGTGTCCACCTATAAGGAGGCAGGAAATATGGTCAGGATCACCACCCCCTATGCGTTCATTCCGTTGATGCTCTCGTTGTTGGCCGCCAACTCCGGCGTCGGTGAGCCGGCCGCACAAGATCGCGGCGCGACCGTCGCCCGGAAAGAACTGGAAGGTGTCGAGACGCTGCGGCTCGCCCACCGTTACGCCATCCAGGACCTGCACGACAGCCGCGCCCTGACGCTGTATCTCAAGGGCTGGGGCGGGCCAGATCGGTTTCGCGAGGTGGAAGACTTATTCATCGAAGCGGAGGGACTGTACGGCACCCTGCGAAGTGTGGACCATGGCGCCACAGCCTTGCAGGTTCTGGCCGACACCGTGGAAGCCGACCCCGCCTCCCCCGAACAAGCGGATCTCGTCCGCCGTGCCCGCCGGGACGCGGCCCGTCGGGTAAGCCATTTCCAGCATCGCAGCCGGCTGCTTAAGGAACTCCTTGCGGAAGCCATCCGCTCACAGGCTGCCACACAACTCGCCTGGAGCATCGAATCCCGGCCTGAGCCCTGGCCGGACAAGGACCGGGAAGCCGGTCGCCAGGCTGGACTGCGTTTCGGCTGGGCCCTGAACGACCGTTTCTTTGCCCTGCCGCCGGCGGAACAGGATTACCTTCTGGGCAAGGCCGCCGCCATGGGAATCCAGACCGTCGATATCGACCTGCCGCGCGTCTCAAACTGGGGCGATATCGAAAAGGAGCCCGGCCGGTTGGAGTTCGCCGACGTGGATGCCGTTCTGGAGCCCTTCTCGCGCCGCGGATTCCGGGTCGCCCTGATGCTGCGCAGCCTCACGGGGTCGCCCCCCGCCTGGCATGTCGCTCAGACAGGGAACTCCTCCCGCTTCTCCCTGCCGCCGTCAGCCAAGGACAAGGCTCCGGCCTTCGGGGGAATCAACGTCTTCGATGAGCCCACCGCAAAAGCCTACCGGGCTTTTCTGGCGAAGTATGCGGCACATCTCAAGAAACGATGGGCACCCACCATCGACGCGGTTTACGCCGAGGGGGGCCAACACGAACTTGAGGCCCTCCCGGACACGTCTCCCGCTATGGAGGCTTACTGGAAACGCTGGAGCCGGTCCAAAACTCCCTGGCGCAGCCCGGAAACCCTGCTCGTCGAGCTACCGGTCGATGCGCAGGCCTTGGCGCAGGCCGGGCAGTGCCGGGAACAGTGGCTGCTGGATTACGTGTCGACAGTCACGGCGGGCCTGAAAGCAGGCTGGCCGGAGGTGACGGTGCAGCTTCCCACGGCCGCCGACGATTTTCACCGCCTGTTCGCAGGCCAGACCGGGCGGTCCCGACGGTTGCGCGACTTGACGCGCCTCACCCCCCATCCCGCGACCTCCACGGACAGTTCCGCGGGCTACGGGCTTCTGGCGAGTTTCGGCGAGGGACGCTGGCTGTGGAACATGGCTCTGCATTCCGGGTGCGGCACGTGCGCCGGAGCCGCCATCGCCCAGGCCCCGTTCTACGACAGCATTCGCATCACCACCGGCAACTACGGCAACGCCCTCCGGGCCTATTTCCCTCAGTCCTGGTTCCGCTATTGTGATTTCCAGTTCGGCGATGCCGGCATCGGTTCGTTCCGCCTGACCCAACAACGCGCCCGGGAAATGGCGCCGGAGGTGCTGAACACACGCGCCGCACCGGCGGATGTCGCCATTCTCTGGAGTCAGACCAGCCTGCGCCGCGATCCCGGACACCGGCTTTTCAGGGACGCCATGGCGTGGGGCCACCTCCTGAAACGGATCTACGTTCCTTTCGATTACATCGCCGAAGAGGACCTGGCGGACCGACTCGGGCGTTACCGCCTGCTCATTCTGCCCAACACCCAGTCCATGCCTGACGCCGCCGGCCAGGCGATTCGCGAGTGGGTTCGCGGCGGCGGGGCCTTGCTGGGATTCGGGGCGCCGGGCTTGCTCGATGAGCACGGCCGACGCCGCGCGTCCCTGTTGCTGGCCGACGTGTTCGGGGCGGACGTGGCGCGACTACGCATTCCCGGCCCCATCCGCCCCGATAAACTGGAGACGACACACCCGGAGGGCTCGTATCAACTGGATCTGCCCCCGCGCGCCTACAAGTTCGAGACCAACATGATGGCTTCCCTCCGACCCGGGGACGCCACCCCGCGCGCCTGGTTCGCCGGTGCCGAAAACGAGGTAGCCATCACGGAGTTTCAGTTCGGATCCGGCCAGAGCCTGTTGTGCGGTTCATCCCTGGGTCTGGAATACTGGGAGTCGGCCCCCTACGAACTCGGCTTCGGCATCAGCCATGCCCGGCACCTGAACTACAACATGGAACAGAAACGCTACGAGAAATGGGTTCTGGCCGAACTTGAGAAACGCGGCCTCCGGCGTCCCGTCACAGTCCCCTCCGGGCGCTTCCTGCGCGCGCAGCGCGGCGACGACCCCGACTGGTTGCACATCTATCGGGCCGGCCCCTCGTACCAGCAATACATGTTCGAGGAGGATAAACCGGCGCGGACCATCCTCACCTTTGTACGGACCCGCGAGGGCATCGATAACACGTATATCGGGCTGGTCAATACCGAGGCCAACTTCATGTGGGAGCGCGCTTACTTCTGCAGCACACTGGGCGGCGCCCAGATCACCGTCGCCGTGACGGTGCCGCCAGGGGCAGGCGTGACCAACGCCCCCCGACCGGTCGTTTACGACACCCGGCTGAACGTCCCTGTGCCCAGCCGTCCGGTCAAGCCCGGGGGGCTGCAGTTCGAAACCTGGCTCCCCGCCGCGCAGGCCGGTCTGTTTGCCGTGGCACCCACCGGAGGCGTTCGCCGGTTCGGTCCGGCGACTCAGGCGGGTGAGGAGCGCGGCGCCATCGCAAAACGGGTGGAAACCCTGGGCGCCGGCGCCGGGCTTGCAACGAACGAATGCCTGAACCCGGTGGCGATCCAGGCCTTCCTCGAATCCCGGCGCGGCACCCGTATCCTCATCGCGGCCGGCACCCCCCGCTTCCAACCGGCGGCCGCGGCTTTGGCTGACTGGCTCTCCCAAGGTTACGGCATTCAGACGGAACTCACCTTCGTCGCGCCGCGCGTCTCCTGCCGTTACGATTACATGGATGGCTTCGGGTGGCCGGCTTACGGCAACGATCCCGTTCAAGCCGATATTCTGATCGGCAACACGCGGGATAATGGCCTGATGTGGAAGTTCCTGCGCTGCCACAACCTGTGCGGCTGGCTGCCGCTGGAGATCAACCAGGACTTCCCGGAACCAGCCCGATCGCTGGTCATGTTGTCCTGTCCGGTGCAGACCGAAGCGAACGGAAAACCGGGTGGAAAGAAGGCCGCCAGCCAGCTGGTCCTGGGGGCCGGCGACGGCACGGCCGCCCTGGCCGCGGTGGAGGATTTGAAACGCGCCGTGGGAGGGATAAAGCCATGACAGCCTTTCTGTGCCTCGCCGCTCTGGCGCTGTCGACCACCCTCTCCCAAGCCGCCTCATCGATCGGGGACGCGGGCCATTTCGTGGTCTTCTCCCCCACCCTCTACGCGAACAATCCGGACGGCAAGGCCTTCACGGTAACCGTTCATCGCCACGTCTGGGACACGGATTTTGGCAACAAGGGAAGTTACCAGGTCTCCGTCCTCGATCCTTCCGGACAAAGCCTTACCACGGGGTCTATCGCCACCTTGGAGTCCCGCGTAACCCTGGCGGTACCGAAAGGCGAAGAGGGCGTCTACCAAGTGAATTTCAAACCCGCTGGCTACGCGCTAACCTGGGTCGAGAGTTCGCTGGATCAGATGGTGGTGGGGTGCGGTGACTGGAACCTGGCCGGCAGCCCCTATACCAACTTCACCCTGCACGTCATGGCGCCACGACGCTGGTATTTCTATGTGCCGCCAGGCGTGAAACGCTTCTCCGTAAAGCATACCATCATGCCCTACCAGTCGCATCGCGAGGATTATGGATTCCTGGTCATGACCCCGCGCGGCCAACGCGTCGCCGCCTTCTACGGCGGCAAGTCTCCGGCGGTCGGATACCGGATCCCCGAAGGACCACGCCCGGTCATCCAGGAGATCGAGGTCGATGAGGGTGCCGCCGGCCATTTCTGGTCGCTCTGGGCCACCGGGGGCGACTCCCATAATTTCTCCGATCTCCCGATCCTGCTCGACGGCGTGCCGCCCTACCTGGCGCCGAGTCCCGAACAATGGTTCGATCCCTCGACCGGCGCCGGCCCTGTTATACCGGTCTATGACGAATCCCCCATCCGCATGGTAGACAAGGAATGCAGTACCAATGCGCAGGGCAGGCTGCTGAGCCGCGACCATTATCTCTGGACTCCCGTGCCGTTTCTGGGCGACGAGGACTACACGGGTATGCAGGGGCCTCACACGGTCTTTCTCAACAACCCCTCCAACCGCCCACTCGATGTCGGCGTGGCCACGTACGTGGTCAACGAGAAGGAACGTCTGCCGGTGGCCTACCGGGTCCTGGCACCGAACGGCCGGCTGGCCGTCGAGGCCGCCGACACCTACGGGCATCACCGCAGCAGCCGGCTGACCCTCCCCGCGGCCGGGGCAGGCATCTACCGTGTCGACGTGAAGGCGTCCGAGTGGTTCTTCTGGATGGAGCCGGCCGTTCCCGCCGTCCTCGCCGGAGCGCCGCTGGACGATGGCTCGGCCCGGTTCCGGCTTCAGATTGGGATTGCGCGCCACTGGTTCTTCCAGGTCCCGCGGGGAGTTCGGGAATTCACCGTGCGGGTGGCCGTAACCGATCCGGCGCACGTCCTGAGCGTCGAGGTTCATGCCCCGGACCGATTGGTGGAACCGCTGTACGTGCGCGGCGGCGATCCCCGGACCGTCACCGTCCGCGTTCCCGAGGGCACGGACAACCGCATCTGGTTTCTCCGCACCGAAGTGGGCAGCGCCACGCGGTTCGTCTCGGAAGCGCCGCAGAGCGGCGGCAGCCGCCTGCGCATCAGCGCGGACGTGGACCTGAAAGGCGTTCCCGGCTACCTGTCACCCACCTGGGAACAATGGTTTGACCCCAAGTCCACCGCCCCCTGACGCATCGATTCGCGGAACCTCCACAGATCGTTTTCTTCTATGCCGACCGACGCCAGCATCTTCTCCGCATAGGCAAGATCGATCTCGCCATACCTGCGGTGCTGGGCATGATGGTCGGACCCGATGGAGAGCGTCACGCCGGCTGCCTTCAGACCAGCCAGGTAATCCAGGTATTGCCGCTTGAACCCCTCCGGATAGGTTGGGGTGAGCAGCATGGCGCTCAAGTTGATCTCCACAATCTTCCCGTGCTCACGAACCACGGCGGCAAACTCGTCATGCATGGACGCCGGCACTTTGCCGAAATCATCAAGCCACGGATCGGAGCGATACGTCTTGTCCGCTTCCTGCCAGGCCCCCATCCACCACCAGGGATGCGCCACGATGGTCACCAGAGGATGCCGAGCCAGGAACAGGTTCTGGCGGTGATAGTCCCGGATGATCGCGTTACGTTCGACCTCAACGTAGAGCGGCCAGTGCGTGCCGCCCACCACATACTCGATGCCCAGACGCGCCACGTCGCCGGCCGTCAGCCCGAGCACCGGCTCCGCTTCGGCCGGGCCACCCTAACGCAGTCCATACACCGGCGCGCCCGCCGTGCCCTTCGCCAACTCACCGAGTTCCCAGGCTGACACGCAACTGGCCTCCACGCCGAAATGCCTCCGCGGATCAGGCGGCAGGGCATCAAACTCCCGACGCGAGGCCTCAAGATCGGGTAGATTGACGGGCGTATGGATGTGGTCGGTCAGACCGAAGTCCGTCACCCCCTTGGCGCGCACGGCGGCGAACGTCTCCGCCATCGTCGTCGGAATCGTCCCTTCCTTGCAGTCACACGAGTTCCGGGAATGAAAATGCCAGTCGCTGGTGATCATGGTGAATTCTCCGTTATCTTTCCGGTGCAGCCGCCACGTCCGGCCTTTTGCGCAACTCTTCCCGACAGCGGGCCAGCGGAGACCGGCGGGAAAACCGGGCGACGGTCTCAAAGCCCACGATTCCCGCCCCTTCCAGGCGCTCCCGGAGAACGTGCTGGAACAACCGAACGGTGGTCAGCACATCGTTCAGTCCCCGATGCGACCGCTCATCTCCAAGCCGGAAATGATGCTTCAGCGTTTCGAGCCGGTGATTGGGGGTCTCTTCGATGACGCGCCGGGCCAGGGTCATGGCGCAGAAGCCTTTCGCCCCGGAAGCAGGGACGCCCAGCCGCTTGTATTCGGGCGCCAGAACGCGGCCCCAGTCGAAGGCGAGATTGTAGGCGACGATGGGAAGAGTGCCAGCGTAGTCGTGGAACGCCTGATGCGCCCGATGCGGGTCTTCGCCGTGCTGGCGAAGATACTCCCGCGAATAGCCATGCACAGCCTGGGCGGCAGGGTCGATGGACACGTCATGGTTCAGCAGCACCTGGAACGGTTCGCCCACCGGCTCCCAGCCGCACATCCGCTGGGCCGCGATTTCGATGACATAGATCGGCTGAAAGAGACCGTTCGTCTCTGTGTCCACGATCAGCCAGGGTTCATCTTTCATCGGTGACAGGTTCCTATCGGATCGCTCAGGCTTTCGGCGGCGCCAGCACGGCCTCCAGGTCGGGAATCACCGCGGCCACCGCCTCGGGCAGGCCTGACCAGAAATCACCGCCGGTGCTGAGCATGACCGCCATGTAGAGCGCCACGTCCCGCAACGGAAACTGGCTGTGAATCGCCTGGACGCCTTTCTTCAAAGACTCCACGGTTGGCTGGGTGACGCCATCCTCGATGATGCCGCCCGTATGCGCCATGCCCTGGGATTCCACAAAACACACCAGCATGGGGGTTTTCCGCACGACCAGCCAGGACCGCACCACATCATCGCCATAGTGGCGCAGGGTCGGCCCGTCGACAAGGCGCCGCAGATGCCGGGCCTTTTCCGAGGCGGGCATGCGTTTCAGGAAGGTTTCGCGAAACCGCAAGGCAGCGGCGAGATCGTGCAACACTCGGGGCTGAGCCTCACGGCTCAACGAGTCGGTTCCCTGCCAGAAGGCCAGGCAGGCGTCTTCTTTTTCCGCCAGCGTCAGATCCGTCCAAATGCGTCTGGGTATGCTATCTGTCATAGACTCCTCTTCATGAATACGGCCCGATGCCCCCTCGGTGAGCAAAGTTGGAATTATGTCATGCCGTCTTCAAGCCGCAAGCACAAGTTAGGGAGGGGAAAGGGTGCGCCACCTCCCAACGGTTTTGTTGGCGCCTCAGCGCCAACCTTCGGACTGCGGCAGTTCCCGTCTGCCGCCTTTCTTCCCACCAGCCCAGTGAATAAGACGGTCTTTGCCCGCCATCCCAAGACGCCGTGCCAGTTCGACTTGCGTCACATGCCGCTCGCGCCGCAACACCCGAATGCGCTCACCTATGATCGCCGCGAGGTCACTCGTCAAATCAGTTTAAGAATTCATAAGATAGTGAATAATACACCAGATATATGGCTGTCAATGTCGCATAATAACTTCACTGGATCTTGTATTCCGGCTTGCCGATCCCCGTACTTGAAATACCCGCCTTGAACGTCCATAGTACCCGCCTGCCTTGTTGAACGTTGGACGTTGGTTGTTGGACGTTAACTCTGGCTGTTAACCGGAAGATGGATCCCTCCCATGGCCCTATTAAGTCTCAAAGATGTCAGCCTGAGTTACGGCGGAAAGCCTCTGCTCGACAGCGTGGAGTTCCACATCGAGCGCGGTGACCGGATTTGCCTGTTGGGCGCCAATGGCACCGGCAAGAGTTCGCTGCTGCGCGTTCTGGCGGGAGAATCACCTCCGGATTCCGGCAAGGTCATCTGCGCCAACGATGTCCGCGTCGCCCGCCTCCCCCAGCAGGTTCCCGTCCATCTGGAGGGCCGCGTTCACGATATCGTTTGTCCCGATGCGACCGATCCGCAACAGAATCTGGAAGCCACCCAGATTCTCAGCCGCCTCAATCTCGATCCTGACGCCGACTTCGCCACCCTCTCCGGCGGAACCCGGCGGCGAGTTCTGCTCGCCCAGACCCTCCTCGGCGCACCGGATCTGGTGCTGCTGGACGAGCCTACCAACCATCTGGACCTGGATTCGATCGCCTGGCTGGAAGCGTTTCTGCTGCGCCGGTGCCGGACCTTTCTCTTTGTCACCCATGACCGTGCCTTCCTCCGTCGGCTGGCCTCGCGAGTGATCGAGCTGGACCGCGGCCACCTGAGCGACTGGCATTGCGATTACGATACCTTCCTGCAACGCAAAGAGGAGGCCCTGCACGCCGAGTCGCGGCAATGGGAGGAGTTCGACAAGCGCCTGGAGAAAGAGGAAGCCTGGAGGCGGCAGGGGGTCAAGGCCCGCGCCGTGCGCAATCAGGGCCGCCTGCGCGCGCTGGAATCCCTGCGCACGCAACGCAGCCAACGCCGCGAACGGGGCGGTCCCGTCCAGATGGCCATCCAAGAGGCCGGCCGGACCGGGCAGGTCGTCATCAAGGCTGAACACGTCTGCTTCGGCTACAACGAGCGCCCTCTGCTCCATGACGTCTCCACCGTGCTCGGGCGCGGCGACAAGGTCGGTATCCTCGGTCCCAACGGCTGCGGCAAGACCACGCTCTTGCGTCTTCTACTGGAGGCGCCGACCCGGCCGCCCCGCGAGGGCGACCCGCCCAATACCGCACCAGTGCCCCTGTCCGGCCGCATCGAACATGGTACCAACCTGAAGATTGCCTACTCCGACCAGCTCCGCGCCCAACTCGACGACCAGGCGTCCCTGGCTGAGAACATCTGCCGCGGCCAGGAATTCGTGATGATCCAGGGGGTCCGCCGTCATGTCATCGGCTATCTCGAGGACTTCCTGTTCGCCCCGGACCGGGCACGCCAGCCGGTCTGCGTGCTTTCCGGCGGCGAACGTAACCGCCTGCTGCTCGCCCGCCTGTTCGCCCAGCCCTCCAATGTGCTCGTGCTGGACGAACCCACCAATGATCTCGATCTCGACACCCTCGAACTGCTCGAGGAAAAGCTGGCCGCCTACAGCGGAACCGTCCTGCTCGTCAGCCATGACCGGTCCTTCCTGAACAACGTGGTCACCAGCGTACTGGCCTTCGAGAAGGGGCATCCCGACCATCCGGGCCATTGGCTCGGTCCCGATGAGGGCTGGTATGTCAACGAGTACGTCGGCGGTTACGACGATTGGGCGAAGCGCCGCCTGGCCCCGCCGGCCTCGGAACCGGTGGAAAAGAAGGCCGCTCTTCCCCGCCTTGAACCGGCGGCGAAGAAGAAACGGCTGTCAGATAAGGACAAGCGCGAACTGGAGTCCCTCCCCGCCCGCATCGAGGCGATGGAAGAGGAGCAGGCGCAGTGGCATGGCCGCCTGGCTGATCCGACGTTCTACCGCCAGGGTGGTGATACGGTGGCCCACGCCAAACAGCGCGCCGAGGAACTGGTGGCCGAGCTCGAGGTCGCCTATCGCCGCTGGGAAGCGCTGGAAGCCCAAGTTCGCGGGTGAACCCTCAAGGTGGACGCCGGTGTCCCTACCGGCGTCTGACGGCGCTGGGGACAGCCCCGTCCACCTGCCTCAAATCCCGCCCTACCTTAACGGCTGGCGCCGGTGAATGATCCCTTGGAATGCCAGCGTCAGGACCAAGGTGGCCATCCCGATGGCGTACAACGTCCCGAACCCGAACCGGTCCGCCACCCAGCCGCCAAAGATGGCCCCGACCATGCTGCAGATCCCCACCACCGATTCGTTGATGGCCACGTACTGGGAACTCCGCTGCGGATGCACCAACGCATGGAACACGAGGTAGAAGAAGAAACTTCCGGCATAGACGCCAAAGACCACCGCCCCGGCCAGGAGCGCCAGGGTGGAGTGCCCGAATCCAAACGCTAGGGTCCCCAGCACTCCGAGCAGGCCAAACGCCGCGATCGCGCTGGGCCGATACATCCAGTAACGACTGCGGCACAGGGCCAGCCCCGTCACCGCCTGAAAGAAGCTCACCAGGAAGAAGATCAGCCCCTGCGTGCTCTGGGCCAGATGCAAATCGGCTTCAGCCCGCACGGGGAACACGGCCCGGACAAACGTGATGAGGATCACCCCCACGCCCCCGCCGATCCAGCCCATCCAGGCCAGGTCCGACTGTCGGGAATAGTCGGCGGCCGGTTTCCGAACCACGTCGGGTTCAGGTGACGAAGTGACCGGCTGTCCCTGTGCAAGGTGCTTGAGACACAGCACCGCGATGCCGGTGACCACGGCGGCCACCACGGCGAACCAGCAGGCGTACTTCCACCCTGACGGTCCAAGTTCCATCAGAAAACCGGAAACGAAGGGCCCGATGGCAAAGCCTATGCTCCAGGCAAACGTGTAGAGGCCTGTCGAATAGGTCATCGGCTTGTTGTCCACCCGGTCCACCGCCTTCATGAAGACCTGGAAAGGAGGAAAGAACAGGGCCGTGGCAATGCCCGCCAGGGCCATCAGGATGTAAACCCAGGCGATTCCCTCCAGCACGGTGAAGAGCGCGGCGATCACGGCCAGGCCGGCCATCGACCCCACCATCATGCGGGCGGCATTGGCCGCGGTCACGAAGCGCCCGATCACCGGACAGGCCAGCAGATAGACGACACTCCAGACGGTCACCGTGTTGGCCACCACCGAGGCGCTCGCGCCCGCCCGGGCCAGCCGCACCGCGTTGATGAACATGAACTGGGCCACCAGCATGTCGGCCAGTGCCGGCAACAGGTAGATCAGGATCGGTGAGATTCGGCGAACAGGAGTGTCGGTCATGTAATGGTCTCGCAATATCGGCCCATTTCCCCATTCCGGAGGCGGAGGGGAGGACGTTCATCGGCGGCCAGGGCAGCCAGGGGGAATGACAAAGCACAGAGTGTGAGCAGCATCAGCGTGTGGAGGTTCATGGCAACACACGGTCCACCAGGGATTAAGGGCGAGACCATATCAGTAGTTGAACAGCTCGTTCAGCCGATGATTTTCGCCTGTGGCGCGGTTGAAGGCGAGCAGCACGATTGCCTGGGAATGCGCGGTCAATCGTCGTCCTTTGCAGGCGCGGGAAACCAGTTTGTGCGTGAGGGGTGATTCGGAAGCGGCGACCAGGTCATGCGGCTTGAGGCCCAGACGAGCCATCAGGCCGGCAAGCGGTTGTTCGCCCAGATTCCGATCGAGATCTTGTTTCGAGGTGAAGGCTTGAAGCATGGGGCGAGATCATAGTGATCCGACCCATTCCCTTCAAGCACCGTTATCCCCTGCCGCAAGGCTATGGGGGCACCTCTGCGATCTGGTGCAAGTGAAGGGGCGTACGGCCGGCGCTACGCCGCCGGCCGGGGCGGGCGACGTAGCGCCCACCCTACTGGCGCTCGCCTTGATCCGTCTGGACTCCTGCCAAACACAGTCTTGCGGGCAGGCCGTCTGAGCGGTAGACTGACCAAGTCGAGGACCTTAGGGTTGGGAGGAGTAGTGACAGCATGAAAGGTCAACGCCGCACGGCCCGGATCGCGCTCGGCGCCGGAAGATGGTTCCCGGGGAAACCCGAAGAACTGAAGAGCATGGTCGATCAGTTCCTGAACGAGGCCGCACCGCCACCGCTGACAGGCCGGCTCGTGAGTCTCATCGCGCCGCACGCCGGGTACGTCTATTCCGGCCCCGTCGCCGGCTACGCCTACCGGGCGGCACGCGACAACGCGGTTACCGCGGGGGCGCCGGAAACCGCCGTCATCCTCGGGTTCAGCCACCGTGAAAGCTTTCGCGGGGTGGCGCTGATGGACGGTGGTGAGTTCACCACGCCCCTGGGCGCCGCCGTACTGGATACCGACGCCGCCGCCCAGTTGATGGACTCCGACCCGCGGATCACGCTGGATTACCGGCCCCACATGGGCGAGCATTCCGCCGAGAATCAGGTCCCCTTCCTCCAAGCCGCCCTCCCTTCCACCGCCCTCGTCATCGGCCTGATCGGCAGTCACGATTCGAACCTCATGGAGGCCCTGTCAACCGCTTTGAGCAAGCTGGCGGGAAAGAAAAAAGTTCTCGTCATCGCCAGTTCTGATATGCTTCATGACCCTGATTACGAGCGGGTGA
>CAYOIT010000040.1:0-33277 GCA_964404035.1 uncultured Verrucomicrobiota bacterium
CCGCGGTAATAACCCTTCGCATTCACGTTGATCGAGCCGTCGATCGTTATACTCCTGGCGGTGATACAGACGCGGTTGGACATGTCGGAGGGGAACCGGTAGCAGCCCACATGGGTGACCGTGCCATTGGTCAGAATTGCCAGATCGCCCGTGAGCGTCAGGGTCGTGTTCCAGTTAGTGAACGACAGCGTAGCATTGGTGATCGTCAACGACACCAGGGTGATCGGATAATCCAGAAGGGTCGAGCCACCGGACAGCACAACGGAGTCCTTCGGTCCCGGCACTCCCATCGGCGACCAGGACTGCCAGTCGAACCACTTGCCGCCCGTGCTGCGGGTGCGGTTCGTGCCGTTGAGCGGATCGATGAAGTGGGCGGTCACTGCACGCGGGCGATCCATGGTCAAGGTGATTGTATTGCTGTACGCCAGATCGCCCGGCACATCGCCCCACCACTGCGCGAACTCGTACCCAGGGTCGGGTATCTCCTGAATTCCCGGAACGATCGTGCCGGACAGATGCCAGCCGTTCGAAGCGGTCGTCGCACTTCCGTTGGTGGCGCCTGACACAACAAGTTGATACGCGTTGGTCCAGAGATAGGTCAGCACGGTGTTGGTCACATCGGCATGCATGTGGAAGATGGCCTGGGAGGAGGCTCCACTCTCCGCTACAGCTCCGTTGGTGGTGACAACCCAACCCGTGCAGACATAACGAACACCGTTCGTCTCGTCCGCCGGGCTGACCACGCTGTTGGTGATCCAGATTCCCGGCATGACGGAACTGGCTCCATGGGGATACGGCGTGGGGGTATCGTGGTCCACGGGAGACCCCTGTACAAACAGCGCCTGCCCCAGCAGCGTGGCAATGTAGGTTCCGTTCGAGCCGGCGGGCCAGACGGGAGGAGTCGCGGTTCCTTTCGCACCACCTTCGACGGAGTAAGTCAGTTCCGATCCCGATGCGAAGGAGACGGCAATGCGACCCCCACCGCCTCCACCGGCATTCCAGGCGCCTCCCCCCCCTTTGGCTTCCAACACGCCGCTACCACCGAACTCTGCGGCGTAGAGGTAGATCGCGCCCCCGGAACCGCCCCCCACATGCTGACCATACACGTTCATGCCCCCATTGGCGCGTATCGTTCCTCCAATCGTGATACGACCGCTCGCCTCGATCCAGACGGACCCGCCCCCGGCGGCGCCGTACGCTTTCTGACCCGGCTCCAATCCACTGCCGCTGCCCGGCCCGATAGGCTGGGTCGCGGAGCCATACGTCTGCCCATTCGTTCCGCTCTTGCCTCCCGCGAGTTTGCAGCTCCCTTCGCCACCGTAACCGCCAGCGCCGGACGGATCGTTTGCCTGGCCGCCGCCCAGCCCCTGCCCGGCTGTTCTCCCCGCGTTGGTGGTTCCGCCTTGATAGCCCTTCCCGCTCACATCGATCGCTCCGGGCACGTTCAGATTGCCGGTCATGATCCATACCCGATTGGTTGCAGCACCGCCGGTAGTGCAAGCCGTGTGCGTCACCAACCCGCTCACCGTCACCTCCGAGGCCTGCAGCAGCGTGTCCCAGCCTGTAAAAGTATTGGTGGCGGTGGCCCCCACCACCAAAGCGCCCACCGTGACCGGCAGGTTCAGCGTCGTGTTGCTCCCCGTCAACCGCGCGGTGTCAAGCCGACCCGGGATCCCCTTGGGAACCCAGTTGGTCCAGGCAAACCAGTTCCCGCCAGCCAGACTCCGGTTGGTGGCGGTGACGGTCGAGCCAAAGTGAGCCGTAATGTAACGCCGCCGGTCCATGACGACATCCAGGGGGGTGTTGGTGTAGAGGGCCGTCGTGAGGTCGCCCGACCAGAGCAGGAACTCGTAGTCCGGATCGGGTGAAGGCATCAGCCCGGTGACGATCGCCCCTCTCGTGTACCAGCCATTGGAGGCCGTCGTGGCCGTTCCGTTCGTCGCGGGCGACACCACAAGCTCGTACTGGTTCGTCCAGAGATAAGTCAGCACCGTGTTGGTCGAGACCAACTGGAAAACCGCCTGGGTCGTGGCCGCGCTGTCGGCCAGCGCACCGTTGGTCGTCAGGGTCCAGCCCAGACAAAAATAACGCACGCCGTTGGCGGTGTCCGCCGGACTGTTCACCGAGTTGGTCACCCAGGTGTCCGCGAGGATCGCGCTGACGCCGTGGGCATAGGGAGTCGGAGTGCCATGGTTGGCGGGACTCCCGCGCACCGTCAGATCCGGATTCTCCGTCGTGACCACGTACGTTCCGTTATACCCCTCCGGCCACCCGGTGATCTGTCCACCGCTCATACCGGCCACTACAGAGTGCGCAAGCTCGAACCCCAGACCCATATTGACGTGAATGCGTCCGCCACCGCCGCCACCGCCATAGTAGTCACCCACCCCACCCCTCGCATCAACCCGACCAGCACCCGACAGCACGCCAGCGGAAAGAAAGATAGCCCCACCTGAGCCGCCGCCAACGTGGCTTGAGCCCGGCGTGGCCCCGGCATTGGCCCGGATCACCCCACTCACGGCGACTGTGCCCGCCGCCTCGATCCAGATCGAGCCGCCGCCGGAGGCCCCCTGAATGTTGGCAGGACGGTAGCCGCTGCCGCTGCCTGGACCGACAGGATAGTAGGTGGTGCCATACGTCTGGCCATTGGTTCCACTCTTGCCTCCCGTAACCTTGCACGACCCCTCGCCCCCGTAGCCGCCGGCGCCGGAGGGATCGCCACCGGCCTGTCCGCCGCCCGGTCCCTGCCCCACCGTAATCCCCACATTGGACCGCCCGCCCTGGTAGCCCTTGCCATCGGCGTCAATCACCCCCGCCACTGTCAGGTTGGTGCAGAGGATGTAGACACGGTTGGTGGGCGCACCGTTCGTGGTGGCAGCCGTATGCGTGATCGTGCCGTTCACCATGACATTGGAGGCGCTCAGAAGCGTCGTCCAGTTCCTGAAGTTGAGCGTGGCGTTGGTCTTCACGGTGATCGAATTCAGAAAATCGGTCGAATTCGTCAGTGCCACGCCGTTCGTCGCCGCCACCACCACGTCATCGCCCGTCGTGGGCACGACTTGGCCAACCCACGTGTTGGTGTCGTGCCAGCTCGCGCCGGCCGCATTGACCAATGAGGTCACTGAGTTGGCGTGCGCAACGCCGCAAGCTGCCATCACCAACAGACCTAGTAACCGGAAATCATGCTTCATACTTCCCCCTGTTCAGCCTTCTGCCAAAAACACTTCATGTTACCCTAGATTGTACCCACCAGTCGACATATTGTTATTGATAGCATGCCGTGCAATCTATAACGCATATCGTTGATCCGAAAGCCCATCATGAGATTCATTCCCGCAAAACCTACACGTTCTGATGTGATGTGTGTTTTTCTCGGTGTGGCACGGGTTTCCAACCCGTAGCCTCTTCTCTTCGTTTGCTTACCCGGTTGCCTGGGCGACGGGTTGGAAACCCGTGCCACGCTTTTTGGATATTAGTCAAAAAGCGAACGCCAATAATTAACTTGTCAAAAATCGATATATTGCCAATTATTGTCGCATCTTCATGAAAAAAGAGCCTGATCAGACACTTTCGGACAAACCGTCGGAGCAAGGACGAAAACAACGTGTTTTGACCGCCTTGCGCCAATCCATTCTCGACGGAACCTATCCGCCGGGAGGCCAGTTACCCAATCAAATCGAACTCTCCAGCCAGTTCAAGGTGAGCGGCTTCACCATTCATCGGGCGCTGGACCAACTGGCGCGCGAGGGGTTCATCCGGAAACGACAGCGTGTGGGAACACACGTAATGGACCGGCCGCCGCACCTGAACAACCTGGCGCTTCTTTTCCCGCTCGATCCGACCCGGGAGACCCATTACAACAAGTTTTACCGGGCCTTGGAGAATGCCTTGACCGCCTATGAGCGCACCGAGAAACGCACGATTCACCGGTTTCATGGCGTGGACAACCACACCGATACGCCTGATCGGCTCCGGTTACTAACCCAGGTGGCGGCGCATCAGCTGGCGGGAATCGTGTTTGCCCATCCGCCGAACAAACTGAAAGGCACCCCGATCGTCGACGAGCCCGGCCTGGTACGGGTGGCCTTCTCCACCACCCAGCCCGCACCCCACATCCCGGCCGTGACCACGGATCGTTATTCCTTCCTGGACCGGGCCCTCGATTACCTGGTCTCTCGCGGACGCCGCCGGGTCGCCCTGCTGCTGGTCCCCGGGTATTTCTCCGATGACGAGCACTATCTCGAACAGGCGATGACCAAACGCGGCATCCAATGCCCCCCCCATTGGCAACTGACCCTCAGCCAGTCCGCCACCGAGGGCGCGATCAACTGCGTTCGGCTGCTGATGCACGAAGCCCCCTCCACACGACCTGACGGCCTGGTGATCACTGATGACAACCTGGTGGAACATGCGCAAGCCGGCCTGATCGCCGCAGGCGTACGGGTTCCGGATGAGATCGAAGTCGTGGAGCACTGCAACTTCCCCTGGCCCCCGAGTGTCCTGGCGACCAAGCGTCTGGGCTTCGACACCCAGGCTATTCTGCGTGTCTGCATCGACCTGATCGACCGGCAGCGTCGGGGCGAGCCCGTCCCGGGCATCACCAAAGTACCCGCCGTGTTCGAAAACGAACTGGGGCAACCCGCACCCTGAACCGGCCTAGCCGAAACCAGAAAGTCGGGTCAGCATCTGCCTTGTGCTTACCGGTGTCGAACTGGACCGATTCCTGACACACGACCGTTCCTTGGCTGTGGCGACACGCAGTAAGGGTTTCGCGGTGGACGGTGTGTAGCTGGAAATTCTCCCCAGCCTGTCTTTTCAGACTCACCGCGCGGCGCCGGCAAAGGCAACGAGTCGGGCTAACGATTCAGCCATGGTGCTCAGGACTGCCGGGTCGGGAAGCGTAATGGTCAGGCGCACCCGGCCTTGCTCGTCCTTCTCCAGACACTCCGCAAGCTGCTCCCTTACACGTTCGGAAGCTCTCTCCGTCTCCTCTTTACCGGCGGTTTGAGGCACCAGGGCGGCGAGGAAGTCGAACGCGGACGACAGCAATTGTCCGCCGGCCACTGACATCCGTTCGCGGCGGGCCAGTTTCTCTTTCGACTCAAGCTCGAGTCTGGACTTCTCACTCGCGTCCAGTGGGGCTTCCGGTTTGGCTCCGATGAGCACTTCCAGACGTCGCTTGAGTTCCTCCATACCACTCTCCATGGTGACCCGGTCGACGGTGGAAGTGGCGTCCAAAGCCGCCAGCGCCATTTCGTGTTTGGCCGAAAGGGTGGTCAGCAGGTTCTCCTCGATGGTCCCTTCGGTGACGAGCACGAACACCTGGACCGGCCGCTTCTGCCCCATGCGATGGGCCCGCCCGATTCGCTGTTCGAGCATGGCGGGATTCCACGGCAAATCCACATTGATCACCGTGTTGGCCGCCTGGAGATTCAAGCCGGTCGCCCCCGCGTTGGTCGTCAGGAATATCCGGCACGCGGCGTCGCGCTGGAACCGGTTGACGAGAAGCTGGCGCTTCTTCTGCGGAACCGAGCCATCTAAACGCACGTAATCCAGACCGTTCTCTGCCAGGATGGGTTCGATCAGATCGAGCATGGTCGTCCATTCCGAAAAAACGATGGCTTTCCGGTCCGGCTCTTCGCTGAGGTCGCGCAGCAATTCTCCGATCTTCTCCAATTTGCTTGAGAATCCCGGTTTTTCCTTGTTGACGAGATACGTGCTGTTGGCCGCCATGCGGCACATGAGGAGCGCCTTCTGCAGCCGTAGAAGATCCATCTCCGTTATGAACTTCTTCCGCACGATCGAACTTACGATGCGCATGTGTGCGCCGTGCAAATCCTGCTGCTCGTCAGTGGGGGTGATCCGGACGATTTCGGTCGTCCGCGGGGGAAGCTGCCCCATGACACCCTGCCGGGTTCTGCGCAACAGCATGGGGGCGAGGCGGCGGCGCAAGTCATCCAGATTCTTGTAGCCCAGCACCTTGCCGCGCTCATCCACCACACGATGGCGATGGAAGAAATGAAAGGCCGGCCCCAATTGGCGTTCATCGATGAACTCGGCGACGGAAAACAGCTCGTCGAGACGGTTCTCAAGCGGGGTTCCGGACAGCACCAACGCAAAAGGCGACCTCAACCCTTTCATGACGCGCGACGTCTTCGCTTCCCAATTCTTGATGCGCTGGCCTTCATCGAGGATGATCAGATCCCATTTCACCTGTTCGATGGACAGGATGTCGCGCAGGACCTGTTCATAGTTGCAGACGGTGAAGAAGGTCTCGTCGGCATACTGCCGCGCCCGCTCCGCCGCGCCGCCGCCGACAAGGTCACAGCTGCTCTCCGAGAACCTGCGAATTTCCGCGCACCATTGCGATTTCACGGACGCCGGGCAGACGATGAGGGTCTTCCTGATGCCGGCTTCCCGCTTGAGCAATTCGGCCACGCCGATTCCCTGAATGGTCTTGCCCAGTCCCATTTCGTCGGCCAGGATCGCCCGCCCGGCACCGACCGCAAACGCGACGCCGTCGAGCTGATAGGGCAGCAGTTCCGTCTTGAGTAAGCTCTTGCGCAACGGGTGCGCCGCCGGATCCTTGCGTATGGTCGCGACGAGCGATCGGATCCTGTCGAGAAACAGCTTCTGATTGATGTACTCCTCGGCATCCGGATAAAGGTTGACGGAGCAGCCCGCCGCCTGGATTCGCCGGACACGGTCCAGCAGGTCACGCACATCGTCGAGGCGACGGTTCCTGAGGGGGGCGACAATCTTCCTGACGTTATCCGGCAGGACCTCCGGCAAAAGCATTCTCAATTCCACCTCCGCTCCATAGTGCAGATGCACAGAGAGGCTGGATCGGCGATAGGGCGTATTGCGGACCGGCGCGGGGAAGCGCCGCCGGACCTTCTCGGTTGCGAACAGGATATGCTTGCAGGTCCCGAGGGTGTTCTTTCGGAAATCGGGACACGAACAATAGGACTCACCGCGTTCCCAGCCGCGCAACGCTACGCGATAGGTTTTCCCCGACGCGGCGCTGGTCAGGAGATAGTCCGACCATAGCGTATCCGGCGTCAGCGCCTTCAGCGTCATCTTCTCTTCTTTGGCCCGCTTTTGACGATCCGCCAACATGCGCTCGATCAGCTGTGACTCCGTCAGAAACTCGATGGGCGTGCTGTCGGACGGCAATACGGAGAGCCCCAAAGTGGCCTTGTCCTCCAGGACCATAGAGAACACGGCGCCGACATGTTCGCAAACCGTGGTACATTGCGAGCATTTCCAAGCCAGGCGCTGGCGGGCGTCTTTGGCCAGGGAAATCGCGACCTCGGCCTCGGGAAGCCGCACCAGAAGACGGTGCTCATCCAGGCTGACGCGATCGGGGTCGATTTCTATTTTGCCCCCCTTGGCGATGAATCGGCCTCCGTTCTCTCCGAGCAGTTTGGCGGCTTGGATGAACGTCAGTCGCGAGAGCCGGTCTTTCAAGGTCAGCGCATCCGCATGCTTGGTGGTCACAGCAGTCCTCCGGTCGTTGTGTTAATGGCGCGCCATGATGAAACGTTCAGGCTGCGGAATCAACCCGGTATTTTCCCAAAAGGATGAGGAGGAAACCGCTCGATCCGCTCCCAATGGGCTATTCGACAAACGGGCGGCAGGCTTGGATGAACCGCGCCGCCCGGTCTATCTCCGCGCGCGCCTGGTCCTCCGAAAAACTGGCGGTGGAGGTGTAGTCGCTCAGTTCGCGATATGTTTGCAGGTGGGCGAGAAGGGCCGCAATCTCGTCGGCCAGCGGGCCGTCTTTGACGAAATGCAGGCTGAAGAGCTGCACTGTGCCGCGATGAGTCTTGGACTCGATCCCTTTCGCCAGGAGCAGGGCACGTGCCCAATGATAGGCGGCGTAGCAGGCGCGGGAAACGGCATCCCGGGGAAACCCGTTATCCGCAAGACAACGGGCGGAGGCCAAAGACTCGTCTCCGTGAGCGGCCTCAGCGCGCGCATTGGCTTTCGCGTTATCTGCGGTCACAAATCCACCCCGTCCCGTTCGACTTCGAGCGCGAAGAGACGCTCCCGGTTCCTGAGCTGCGTAAATTCGGCTTCCGCCATGAACACCGGCTGAATCAACAGGCCCGATCCCAGTACGCCCAAAGCGACCGCGTGATCGACAATTCGCTCGCTGTCTTCGTCCGACACTTGATCGAGCAGAATCAGGACATCAATATCGGATTCCGTCGTCCAGTCCCCGCGGGCCGTGGAGCCGTAGAGCCGGACACAACGCACACGAGATCCGAACTCCGTGCGAATCTCCGACGCAAACTTGGCCGCCACGTCGCGTGCCTCAGCGAGCGTCGCGGCACTCTGAGGGGAAGCTGTGGTGGCTGTGCTCATGGCAACCATGCTGACATTGAAGCCGACCTCGATCAAGTATGAATCAGTCCAACTCGAAATCCGGGCTGGCGTCGGTACCAAGGGGCGCGTCGAGACTCATCTCCGGGCGACCCTTCTTGCCGCTCCCGGTCGAAAACCGCAGCATCCCCCACAGGTCCGGATGCAACAGCGCCTCCGCGGCTTCATCGGATACAATACTGGTCTGGCCGTTGGCCCAGTAATGCCGCCCCAGAACCTCTGTGCCCGCGGGACCGCTGACCAGAATGCCCCAGTCCATCTTGACGACCAGGTCGGGCTTGATCGTCAACCCCAGCGTCTTCAAGGGAATGGCCGCCTCGACGCAATAGCCATCCTCCTTGTCGAGCGGTTCACTCGCGATCTTCACCTCCGGCGCCAGCACGACGCGGTCGAAGCCGGCGCGGAACACCATGGTGCGGGCCTCCCACGCCTCCTCGGGCTTGGCCCCCGGCGCCACCGGCTGATACAGCACCGCCGCGGGCTTGCCGTTGTTCGAGGTCATCAGCAGACGCTGATCGCCCGCCACCGCGGCCTTCCGGTCACCCTTGGCGGCGGGATCGACTCCGATCTGCAAGTCCACCGAGGCACCAGTCTTGAACAACCGCTTCCAATCGTTCCCGGTGTTCTTGAACGGACCCGCACCCCTGACCCGGTAACACACATAGAGATAGGTGTCGTCATAGGCCGCGGAGAACGTGGTGTCGTCGTCGCCCAATCGCGCCGCCTCGGTCTCCCACTCACCAGGATTGCCGTCGATCGTCACGCCGCGCGCCTGGCGGCAGTCGATCACCTTGGCGGCCTCATAAAGCTGGCGGGCCTGCTTCTTCCGGTCCCACTCCATCGCCTTGTCCAGCGCCTCCTGGGTAACCTCAATAGCGGCGCCCATCCGTTTGAATTTGTCGATCCCCAGCACCTCGACCACACTGACGTGATTGTGGCCGGCCACCGCGTAATACTTGTCGTCCTCCCGCGTCCGGCAGAAATAGCCGTTGAAGTGTTCCTGGCCGACCGTCACATCGGTGAGATCCAACCCCCGCTCGTGTTCCGGCATGCTCCAGGGCTTCGCGCCCGGTCCGCGCATGTCGCGGAACAGCCGCCCCGCCAGCAGGCCGTCGGCCGACCAGAGATGCCAGACGCCGCTGTTGCCGTGGGTGACAAAGAACTCGCCCAGATCGCCCGCCGGGGCGGTTTCGTGCCCGACCACACCGAACTGTGCCACCACCTGACCGGGGAACCACGGACGCGCCTTGTACAGGGCATGCACCCCCCACCCTTCGTTGGGATGCGTCCAAAGGCCCTTGCCGTCGGCGCCCAGCCCTTTCATCTGACTGCTGTTGCCAATCACAAAATAGCCGCCGTCCGACGTCCGCACCGCGTTCTCCCCGAACGGCTTGGACTTCCGCTCATAGACGGGAACCCCGTTCGGCAGGATCTCCTTGACCTCGTACCGGCAGGGGCCGCCATCCACCGCCAGCGTCTCCTCAAAACAAGAGATCGTCTCCCGCCGGTCCTTGAGCTCGAAGAACGCCACCTCGTCGGCCTGCGGGACCCCGTCGCCGTTGCGGTCCGACCAGGCAAACGACTGGTCGCCCAGGGCCTTGCGTCCCAGTTTCTTCAGGACCTCGGACGTTCGAAGCGGTGGGAATCGGCCCGCCTGGCCCACGGCCGCCACACGCCGCAGATGGTCCTTCTCGTAGAGATAGACCACGCCCACGGGTTGATCAAGAAACAGGGGGCGGGTCACCAGGTATAACCGCTCGCCGACCTTGATGGGTTTCTCTCCCGGATCCGAATCGCCGATCCACGTCACATTCTTGAGCCGGGTGGCTCCCGTGTTCCAGTCCAGCGCGAATTCCTGTCCCTCGAAAAACAGCCGCGTCTTGTCGTAGGGATCCAGACAGCCGCCACCGCCGTAGGGGGTATTGCCCAGGAGATCCTTCTTGAACGTGCCATCCAGGCCCCACAGGCTGACCCGCTTGGGCGCAGCACTGTCCTCCACAACCCAGAGCTGATCGCGGGCATCGATCCCGAGATCCACGTTGCCGCAGGTTCGGCTGAAGCGTGCCGGGTCCCAGGGGCCCATCAGGCGCCCGCCGGGCGTACCGATGACGCGCAGCAATTTTCCGGCGGGATCGAACACCTTGATGACGCGCTGGTCGGCGTCCGCATCGAAGACGTACAGGTTGCCGGCCTTGTCACAGACAAGGGCCGTGGCCTTCTTAACGTCCAACTTGAGCGGACTGTGCTTGCCGCTTTCAGGATCCACCTTGACCACACCGCCGGCCGAACAGGCGTACAGCGCGCCCTGCGCATCGAAGGCGAGATCGCCGCCTTTCTCGAGCGGAAGCTCCCTGGCGAGTTTCCGGGTGGCAATGTCGTAGACTTCCAACCGGCTGGAGGCCAGGGCATCCACCTCGGGTTCCCCGCCGGCATAGCGCAGCGGTGCGACCCCGTAAACGCGGCACCGGGAGGGATCCAGATCCTGACCGCCCCGGTCGCGACGTACCCCGACGCAACCGTTGCGCCCCTCTTCCTTCCACATCCACTGCTCGACAATGCGCAGCCGCAGCGCGCGGGTCTGCACCTCGCGCCCGAAATCCACATAGCCGTCCATATACTTGGCCGCGCTGTTGTGGTTGGGATCCGGCTGGTAGTAGTAGCGAAGTTTCTGCTCGTAGGTGGCCAGCTTGTCCCAGCCCTTTTCAGCCTTCATATCCGGCTCGCCCGCCCCGGTCCACGCCTCGATGTCGGCATACCGACCGTCGATTTCGACAATGGCCAGGCCGCGGATGGACTGCGGTTCTTTCCAGGTCATCATGAAGACACCCGGGTCGTCCCTCGTCAGCGGGGTTTCGCGGCGGGCGTCCCAGACCCCGTTGGCGTCGACCGTTCCCGAATTCACCGTCACCGTGCAGGAGGGGAACAGGTTCTCAAACCGGCGCCGCAAAATCTTCATGCCGTCAAGCTCGGCATTCCACGACCCTTTCCCGGTCGCGGGCTTTTCGCCCTCGGCCAGCGAGACCATGCCGTCGAGGCCCCCGTCCTCGGCCAGCACTTCATCCAGCTCGTTCATGCCCTTGTCGAAACTCAGCCGGACGGCCCGGGTCAGCGTATTCGACGGCGCCGGCACCACGGTCCAACCCTGTCCTGTGCCTTTCCAAACCCGTGTCCAATCCGCCTCCCGGCTGGCCACCGGCGGATAGGGCGCATCCGGCTTGAGCACACTGAGGTGCAGGGTCAACCCTTTCACCGCAGGCATCGGGAAAACGAAACTCCCGACCGGCACCGGCCGGTTGAGGGACAGCACGATGTGCTGGCGCGGGGCCGGCTGACGGGCGGTCTCCAGGCTGACCAGCCCTTTGCTCCCGGGCGGGGTCCCCGTGAGGCGGAACAACCGGAGGAAGTCGCCACGGGGATCGGGATCGTCATCCTTGCTGCTCTTCGTCAACGCCGTGTAGCGGGGTTCGCATCGGTCGAGATCCACATCCGACGCCGTCAGCGCGTTCTCCAGCACGTTGACGCTCGCGGCGATCGACAGGTAGAGCTTGCCATCGCGGACGGCCAGACCGCGAATCCCGCGACGCCGCGTCGCCGTGGAGCTGAACTGGAACATCGTGTCCATTTTCTTGTCGGCCAACGCAAAGCGCCAGATGTAATCGCCCTCGCCCACCGACGGAGCCGTATACAGCGACTGGCCATCCGCCGCCATGTAAGAGGGGCCGGTCCACGCGATGATATTCCCGTGGCCCCAGTACTTGCGCCCGTCGGTATCGCACTCGATCAGGGCGGTCCCGCTTTCGCAGCAGGGCGCACTGATGAACACGCGGTCGCCGGCGGCGCAGACGGCGCGCGGCGAGCTGTGATCCGCCAGCCAGCCGCCGGGACCGCTCTGGCCGTTGAGCCAGGGGGAGTTGGATTTCGTGGTGGACTCGATATTGGGATACGGGGTCATCTGATAGCGCAGTTGCAGCCCGGGATGATACAGCGCCTTCCAGTGGTAAGTCCCGGGTTGCACGAAGCCGCCCAGCTCATCCTTGAGATCCCACGCGATAGTTTGTTCGCCCGCCGCCGCATCCTCCCGCATGACCAGGTTCCTGGCCCGTTTCCCCTGGGCCGTATCCAGCGCCATGGAGAACTGGCCCTTTTCGGGCAGGGTCACGGCAATCTGGTACGGAGGGTTCTCCGCCACCACGGCCCGGACCGGCACCGGGCCGGCCCCGAGATCGATCAGCGCACTCAGGCCGTCGATCCGCCCGAACTTGGGCGGGCTCGTGCCTTCGACCAGGAACTTCAACCCACGGGTTTTGACCGGCGCAAAGGAGATCCACTGCAGGTCTCCCTGGTCCTTGACCGTATGCTTCACTTTTTCCCAGTCACTCACGCCGCCGACGGCCGGGTTGATCGTCTCCGGACCGCGCCAGGCCAGCAGCTTGAAGGACTTGAAATTGCTGCGCAACAGCAGGCCTTCGAACGTCTCGGGCGCATCCCAGGAGACCGTGAACCAGGTGGGGTCCACATCGGTCACCGGCGCGCGGGGGATGCGCTCATCCTGGTCCAGCCCATGACTCTGCCACGAGCCGGAGCCGCGGATGATGTTGTTGGCGTAGAAGAACGTGGGCGGGCCAAGCCGGTGGTACGCGATATAATCGGCTTCGGCATTTGCCACAGCGGCGGGAACCGCATTGAACAACCGCTTCGTGAGCAGCCGCAGGAGTTCCAGCCGCTGCCACTGCCCCCAAGTCTTGTTGAGCGTGCAAAGCAGGGCCCGCGTTTCCGTGCCCGGCGGCAGGGGTGCCAGCCGAAAGCCGGACTGCGACGCCGGAAAAACCACATTCACCCATACGGAAGTATCGGCCGGGTCAGGCGGAAACGCCGCGCCGGACTTGAGGTACTTGACCGTCCCTCCCTGCTGGAAGAGCACCGAACCCACCGCGACCGGTTGCTTGAAGGCAATCAGGTACTGCCGGTTCTTGCCCTGGTGCGGCGTCCCGGCCGACCACGGCTTCCCCTCCTGAAGCCCAAGCGAGGCGAGCACCGAAGTTCCGGCGTCCCCCTCAACCGGGGCGCCCTCCATCCAAATCCGACAGGCGGCCCCATCCACCTCGCCGGCCCCGATGGCCAGCGAGGGAGGCGGCGGCACAGGCTGGGGAGGCGCGGCATGACCGGTCACCCCGGCAAACGCCAACGCCATAGCCATCGAGAATATCGGTCTGCATACTTTCATAGAACGCTCCTGCAACAAGACAATGAAACTGACTCTGCCCGTATCCCACCCAAACGGCTTCGTTGGCGCCCTGGCGCCAACCTTCGGAGTGCGGCAGTTCCCTCCTGCCGCCTTTCTTCTCACCAGCCCAAGGGCAAGGCGGCAGTCACAAACTGCCGCACTCCAAGGCGGGCTATCACCCGCAACCCAAGTAGGCCGGGCGCTCTTGTCGCGCCGGAGCCCGGCATCGGCGGGCAGCGTAGTGCCCGCCGTACTGTCAGGCCTACTCTCACTCTTTCCTACTCGAACACCAACTCACCCCAGTTCTGGGGCGTCAACTGTAACTCAAAGACGATGTCGTCGACCAGGCCCGTCTGTTGATTGGCCCAGTAGGTCCGCAACTTGGTTCGGGCGCCCGACGGATCGGCGTGGGTCACGCCCACATCGCCGCGCAACGTGAGGTTCGGGGTCAAGGTGAGTCCCAGCGACGCCAACGGCACCGCCGCCTCGACCACATACCCCTCCTTGGTCGTCTTCACCTGCACCTTGGCTTCGGTGAGCACATCGACCCAGTCGACCTGATAGCCCTGGATGACTCCCGACGTGAACATCCTCGGCTTCTTCTCCGCCGACACGAACTTATACAGCACCGCCGTGGGTTTCCCCTGGTAGTTTCCGATCGACAGGCGCAGATCACCCTGGACCGGCTTGCCGCGTCCCGCCTTCGCCGCCGGGTCGGTTCCAAGCTGGAAGTCGACCGTATCGCCGCAGGCGTACATCTGCGAAATGTCTGTGGCCCCGTTCACCCAGGGTGTGGCATCGCGGACTTCCCAGCCGAGGTACAGCGTAGTGCCGTCATGGGCCAATCCCGTGCGGACCCGGGCATCCTCGGTCTTCTGGTAATCCACAAGTGAGCCGCCCTTGAAATCGGCGTTGATATTGCCGGTGAAGGTTACGGTCATCTTCTTAACAGCCACCTTGGCGCCGGTGGCGGCCGCCTGCAGAGCCTGCTCACGCAACGCCAGGGCCTGTTTCGTGTCGGCTTCCGTGAGCGTCAGCTTGCCTCCCGGAACGGCGACAGTCTGGTCCAGCCCTGAGAGCGCCAGGTTCCAGATCGCGCTCTTGCCCCCCTGCACATAGACCTGGCCACCCTGCCCTGAGCTTGTCACAGGGTCCTTGGCCTGCGACACCGAACCGCCGAAATCCTCGCCTCCGCAGCCCGGCGGCACATCGGTCATGTCCGCCCCCGGCGTGATGTCCACCGGCCAGCGCCACTCGAACATATTGGCGTTGAAGAGCCGGGTCAGATAGAACCCTTCGGTCGTGAGCACACCCCACTCGCCCACGTTGCCGTTGATGATCCAGCAACTGCCGGCCCCTTTGATATCAACCGAGCCGATCGGCCCGAAGGCCCCGCGAAACAGGCCCGGCTCCGGCGCCGGGGCATTGTGCGACCCATGGACCTGGTAATAGGGGTTCGGGTAGGTCCAGAGGAGGTTCCCGCTGGCCAGGTCGAACGCGGTCCACAGGTTCTTCGCCGGATGATCCTTGACCCTCGGATTGAGCAGGATGGCACGGTTATCGGAACTGGGGACGGCGCAGCCGCTGTTACGTTCATAGCCCGCGCTCATGGCGGCCGGCATCAGCCGCAACGCCGCCAGGGAATAGGCGGGCGCCCCGCAGGCGGTGAACCCGTCGGCGGGCAGCGCTTTCAGGAGCTTATCCTTGAGATCGAACGGGTAGAGCGTCAGGTCCGGCCCGAGATTGAGGCACCAGCCGTTGTTGCTCTCGCAGAACAGAATGCCGTCCTGGCTTTGCAGTTCTCCGTCCTGCTCCTTGCCATCGCCATCGGCATCCACCCACAGCACCGCCCGGCCCGTCCCGGCGCGCTGGTCGCCTTCATTCTTCAGAACCGCGCGCAGGGCGTAGTTGGCGTCGCCCAGCCGCTCCCACACCTGCACGCCGCCCTTGCCGTGGTCACCATAGACCGTGTACAGGTACAGCTTGCCGTTCTTTCCTTCGCGGAACGTGGCAAACCCATGATACTGCCGGTCAAACGCGCCGACACAGACCGACTTCCCGGTCTTGGGATCGAGGCGCCATTCGCACCCCACCCCGACCATCAGATTCGGATCGCGCGGATTGATCGCGCTGCCGCTCGCCCCATACTGCGTCGGGCCGAAGAAATCGGTGACGAGCTTATGGTCGGCCAGATTCCAGACGCTCACGCGTTTGGGATGGGGATCATGTTCCATCACCCATAGCTTGCCCTCGCGATCCACCGCCAGCCCTGCCGGGAACAAAAGTCCGTCGGCCTGCCAGGGCCCCCGCAGCGCGCGCCCGCCCGGGCGACCGATACGCCCGAGTTCTTTACCGGACGCATCGAACACCATCACCTGCATCTCCGGGGCGCCCACACTCACGTAGAGCTTGCCGGCCGCGTCCACGGTAAGCCCCCGGGCGCCGTGAAGGCCGGTGACCACGGGCTTGGTCTTGCCGCTGACCGGATCCAGCGCGAGAATCGTCGAACCATCGGAGATGACGTAGACCAGATTGTCGCTCACCGCTTTCACCGCGCCACCGAAGGGGATCGGCCAGGTCTTGACCACTTTCTGCGAGGCCACGTCGATGATCGCCATGACATGGGGCGGCAGCGGCCGAAGCGCCGCGCCGAACGCCTTCTCAAGGTGCCGGCGATTGGTCAGGGCCCGAGCTTGCGAGGAGAGCGAGGCGGTCTCCGGGGCCAGATCTGTGGCCTCCAGGAGTTTGGAGAAAGCGGCCGCCATTTCGTTATCGAACCGCGGTCCGCCAGTCCACGTGGCAAAAGCCTGCTCCTGCGTCACTTTGCCGGCGAGGAACTGATCCAGGCGCTTGGTGGTCTCAGGATTGATCGCGGCCATGATCCGTTGGGCCAGCGGGGTGTTGGTTTTGAGCTGGCCGATCAGGGCCTTCCAGTCGGCCACATCATCCTTAAAGAAAGCGGTCGAGCCGGCGGAGGCATAGAGCTTGCCGCTGCGCGCATCCAGCCCATTGAAAAGGTTGAAGCCAGGCTGATCGGCAGGCCAGACCCCGGCGATACTCAGAATATGCGACTTGGTGCCGGGCCAGGGAAGATACGCCCCGGTCTTGGCCTCCGCGCGGCTGATCGTGCCCCCACCCGCCATCCAGGTCGACTTCGGGTGAAGGATGTAAACCACCCCGTCAGCCACGGCAATATGCTCCGGATCGGCGGCACCCGTGGTGTTCTGCAAACCCCAGATGACCTTGCCCTGGAAGTCAGTGGCCAGCAAATGCCGGCCGCCTTCCGCGCCGTTGCACGCCAGATACAGGCGCTCACCATCCGTGACCACGGACGAGGGCACGCCATGGTCGCCCAGCCACTCGTCCTTCGGCCCGCTGTTCCACGGCACCCGTCCGCCATAGCTGGCATAGCCGCGAAAGGTCAGTTTGGCGCCGGGATGGGCGATGGCTTTCCAGGTGTACTCGCCCACCGGAACAGGCTGGCCGGGAGTCCGATAGGTCGCATCGCTCAGGCCGTCCCATTGCACAACGTGTTTTCCCGGCGAGCGCTTGTCCCAGTTGAGCAGGTGACGCGCCACGACGCCATCGGGTCCGATCACATTCAGGGAGACGTAGCCCTCGAAAGGCATCTCGAAAGCGATCGGCTTGAAACCAGGCCACTCGAACTTGGCCACCACGCCGTTCCAGTCCACCACCGGCACGGGACCCTGCATGGAGACGGGGAACGTGCGGCTGTCCGCCAGGCGCACCGGCTGCGGGTCGACCTTGCCCTTGGGTTCCAGCGTGGCCGAGCCCCAGTGCTTGTAGGCCCGGAAGGTGAAAATACGGTCCGGTGCCTTCACGTTCGCGTCGAAGATGTCCTTGATGGTGATGCGGCCATAGGAGCCTGCCGTGAAATTGGGCTCGATCGTCAGTCTGAACTTCTCGCCAGCCTGCGGGGCTTTCCCCGAAACGCTGAGCATTTTCCAGGGAATGATGACTTCCTGCACATAGCCTTTGGCACCCTCATCCGCCAGGAAGGCCTGTTTGACGCCGGACTCTTCCGCCCGCTGCAGGTTTTCCACCGGGTTATCCGGCACGCCGTTGCGCGGGCCCGGCCAGCTGCGGTCCGCCACCGAGGCACCCTTCGCCTCCCGCCACATCGTCCACCAGGTGGTCGTCTTCTCGGGCGTTTCCGGAAACAGGATGAAGCGCACCTGCAGGCAGTCGGCATTGAACCCGTGCCCACCGAAGTTCTCCGGGTTGTTCAGTGGCGTGGGATCGATCCAGCGCGCCAGGAGGTAGAGATTCTCGGCGTCATACATCGCATGGAACCACACCGCGTACTGGTCCCTCAGATGCTCCACGTCGCCGCAGGCGAAGAGGCCGCCGGAGAGATCCCAATCGTCAACCTTGCCATCCGCCACGACCTTGCCGGATGCAGGGAGTACCCGCAGCCCCCGGTTCTCGGTTTCAGTGGCGCTAACTGGCGGGAGGTAACCGATCCCGGTGAATACGACTAGTGCCAACGCCATCATTGTTCGTTTATGCAGCATACGATATCTCCTCATTCTTCCCTGTTTCTGTCCAAACCAAACACTCAAACCCCAAGGCGGGTCGCGCCCACAACGCAACGTGGCACGGGTTTCCAACCCGTTGCCGGCTACGGGTTGGAAACCCGTGCCACGAAAAAGAACATGCCTTCCAAACCGTGTCCGGACAACCTACCGGAACATGAAACTCGTTCCGGGTGAAGGCTGTTCGTAAACGCCCATATCGACGCGACCGCCGATCACGCGCACGCCGCCGACCACACCGCCCCGTTCGTGTCCCACGACTCGACCTCGTAATTCAGTTCATCCGTGCCATTGGACGCCGCAAAGCGCAGGTCCGCGCTGGATCCGGAAAGAAAATCGGTGTAGCTGAACCCGGGGATGTTGGTGCTCAGCACAACCAACACCGGGAAATTCGTCAGCGTTTCGGCCCGCGAATACCCCGCGAGCCGGATCGTCTCGTTTTTGCCCCACGTGGTGAAGTCCGCCGCGTGGACCAGGGTTGCACAGAGCGTGGCCGCCGCCACAGACAGAAATACAGTACTTTTCGTTCGCATGAATCCCCCTTAGCCAACTCTGGAGCCGGGACGCCCTCGTCCCGCCTCTTCACCCGTCTCTTCAGTGTCTCTTCCGCAACATCCGGGACGAGGGCGTCCCGGCTCCAGAAACATCAATCGACTGCCCTCTAGCCCGCCCCTTTGATCTTGGTCGCCGACAAGGGCAAAGATAATACTACGCGCGTTCCCTGCCCGGGAGCCGAATCGATGGCCAGCGTGCCGCCCAGCAGTTCGGCGCGCTCCCGGATGCTGAACAGGCCGAACCCGTGATCGGCATCAACCGCCTTGAGGGTCTGCAGGTCGAAGCCTGTACCCTTATCCCTGACCTCAAGCTCGATGCCACCGGCCCGCTGCCGCAAGCAAAGTTCGGCTTGCTTGACGCCCGCATGCTTGACCACATTCAGGAGCAGTTCACGCGCCGCCGTGAACAACAGCACAATCCTGATCTCGTTGATGCTCTTGAAGGTCCGGCTCATCCGCAGAGAAACGGCAAGGCCTTGCCGCTGAAGAATGTTGTTAACCAGCCACTGGAAAGTCACGGCCAGATCCTTTTGAGGAAACACCGGAGGCGCCAGATCCTTGGTAATGGACCGGGAAAGATCCAGGATTTCACCGAGGGCCTCCTGCAAAACATCCAACCGTCTCCGGTTCGAGCCTCGCGTCGCCTCCAGGAGCGTGTGCACCTGGATGCGCGCGCCGACAACCAGCTGCTGCAACTCCTCATGCAGAAGATCCGCCAGGCGCCGGCGTTCACGATGCTCTACCATCACCAGTTTTGAGGCCAACTCCGCCAACTGCCGCGAACGTCGCTTGAGTTCCTCCTCCGCATGCTTCCGGGCCGTAATGTCCTGCGAAATGCCCAAAACCCGGACCGGTTTGCCTTTCTCCATGACGACGGTCTTCCCCTTGCCCAGGATCCAGTAGTATTTGCCGTCGAGCATGCGCACCCGATACTCGCACTCAAAGGGACACCCTTCCGTCTTCGTTCGCTCCAAAGCCCGGGCCAACCGGTCGCGATCCTCCGGATGGAGGGTCGGCAACAAACTGGCGACGGTAACAAAGGGTTGAAAACGCTCTCCCCGGACAAGCCCCGGCATATTGTCAGAATAGCGAATGAGCCCGGTTTCCAGATTCCACTCCCACGTCACCATGCCGGCCGCCTCCAGCGCCATCCGCACACTGGTCTCATTCACAGGCAGGACCGGCGGCACCGGGCGGGAGGCACGCACGCGTTTGCGGCGGACGGTCACAACAGAACCCCCTGCTGGGCCAGATGACCCCGGAGAAGGCTGACGTTCAGGGTTCTTGGGCTGATCGAATCCCTGGCGGAGAGCGCCGCCGCCGTCCCGGCCGCCTCACCCATGGCCAGGCATGAGGGCATCATTCGGGCCGAAGCCAAAGCCTCGTGCGACGCCGAGAAACACCGCCCGGCTACCAGCAGATGCTCAACCCCCACCGGCACCAGGCACCGGTAAGGAATGCCGTAGGATTTCCCCGGTTCCAGGGCGCGGTCGGCCGCCGCCGACTTGTCCCCCGGCTTGGGCTCGTGAATGTCCACAAAACAGGCATAGCGATACACCTGGTCATCAAATTGACGACCGCTGAGCACGTCGTCCAACTGCAACTCATAGTCCCCGGTGATCCGCCGGCTCTCGCGCACGCCCATGGCCGCGGCCGAAGCGCTCAGGCTGACCCGCTCGCAACCGGGCACGTGACGGCGCAACAGTTCCACGTTCTTCCACATCTTCCGCCGCAGCTGCATCGCCGCGCGGCTGATATCGCGGACCTGGGTGCCGTCCTGATGGTGCTCATGCAGGCAGTTGAAATAGGTTTCCTCCGCATGCAGATAGCTGTCGGTGCCGGCCAGCACAAAATCGTTGCCGCCCTCCTCCTTCGACTGCTTTACCAGGTCACCGTAGTTCCGGCTCACATACTCGAAGGCCTTCGGCCAGTCCATGTTCAGGCACTTGAAGAAGGTCGTGAACGGCTGCATCAGCTGGTCGCCCGCGCGCCCCAGGGCAAAGGGCGCCCCGGCCCGCGCCGCCACGTCGCCATCGCCGGTGGCATCCACCACCACCTTGCCCAGCACGGCCTGACGCCCGGACTTGCTCTCGACGATCACACCCTTGATGCGCCCGCCGTCCATCAGCGGCGCCACGACCTGGGCGGCCAGGAGCACCTGCACCCCGGCCGCCAGCACCAGTTCGTCCAGCACGAGTTTCATGCCCTCCGGATCGAACACCAGCCAGTAGTCCTTCCAGTGCTTCGGCTCGCAAATGATGGGTTCCTGAGCCAAACCGCGCCCGATCAGGATCCGCAGGATCTCCCAGGGGATTCCCCGGAGCATGATCTCCTTCTGGTCATGGTACGGCCCGAGCCGGTTGACCATCCCTGAGGTGGCCATGCCGCCCAGACAGAGGGCCCCCTCGATCAGCAGCGTGGAGGCGCCGTTCCGCGCCGCCGCCAGGGCCGCCCCGGTCCCGGCCGGCCCGCCGCCGCACACGATCACATCAACATCGGCGATGACGTCAACGTCTCGCGCCGGCTCATGGACAGTAGATCGATTGGTCATCGGTCGTTAAACTCTCTCATCGTTGCCGTTCAGTTTCCGAGCGGAACGCGAGGGAGACTGCGACGGCGTGTTGGTTGTGCATTTCACTTTTTCCCGCACCACGTTCACACCGCTGGACCAGATTTGAATCTGGAATTCAGGAACTCATGAAGCCGTGTTTCCATTCCTGATTTCCTGAGTTCCAAATTGTCCGAATTCCCCGTTGTCCTCATCATTAATCATCCAGGCGAACCGTCCTATCAGCGCTCTGAAGGTGGACCGCGCTGTCCCTAGCGCGGTTAGTCGCCGGCAAGGTGGACCGCGCTGTCCCTAGCGCGGTTAGACGTCCACCAAAGCCCCTACCTGAAGCCATAGATCGTCCCGCGCGTCGGATTCCATAGAATCTGCGAATAATGGTCGACCCGATTGGTTGCCCCAGGTCCCCAGCCCACGAGACTGCCCAGGGGGTGTTCCGCTGAGTTGACCGTCAGGTCCCAACTCCCAAGGGCCAGATAGGCGTTCGTGTAGATCACCAGGTTGCCCACCGTGGCCGGCGCCGTCAGAGCCAGACGTGTATTCGTGTTGGTCAACACGAGGATCGCGTGATCCAACTCGTTGGACAGACTCGGACTCAACTGGCCCGGCAGTTCCGCATAGCCGTTCATGACCATGCCGTCGTTGTCGACCATCACCGTCCCACGCCCGCCCCCCTGCGAGGCGGTCGCCCGGTAGACCGTGCCCGCGCCGCCCGAATAGGCGCCGTTCGCACCTCCGCGCGCCTGGATCCCCACGCCTCCAAAGTCCCCGGACCCTGTCAGGATCACCGCAATCCGCCCGCCGCCGCCTGAACCGCAATTCAAGCCATCGTTCCACCCTCTGGCGCCATTCGCCTGGATCGTGCCGCTGCCCAACAAGGTTCCGGTCGTAAGCCACACGCTCCCTCCCGAACCGCCCCCGTTGGCCTGGATGCTCGTGTTCGTACCGTCGGCGGTGATAAGCCCATCTACCCGCGTGGTGCCACTAACCGTGAGCCGGACCGCGCCGCCACCCGACGTCAGCCCGTGGGAGGAACCGCCGCTGCCGAGGTTGGTCGGCGCGATGATCGCGCCGTACGTCAGCCCGGGAAGCGAGTGAGTGCCCTGGGCACCCTTCCCGCCATAACTTCCGCCGCTGCGCTTGATCGATCCATCGGCGGGAACGAGGATGGAGGCCCCCAGCCCGCTCGCCGACTGGTAACCTCTCGCGGCGACGTCGATGCGGGCGCCACTCTCCACGGTCAGATTGCCAAGGACCGTCAAGTCGATCTTGTAAGCCTCGGTCGTCGCGTTATTCTTGTGCTGCATCACGGTGCCAGACGGCAGGGTGACAGATCCGGCGATCACATGGGGCGCGTTGATCTCCAGTACGGCGCCCGGAGCAACCACCAGCGAGCTTGCCGGGCTGAACACCGAGCCGGCCGCATCGACCGCCACCAACAGATTGGAGAAGGTGAACGAGGCCGGGACAATGAACTGGCCGCCCCGCAACCGGATGCCCGGTTGGCCGCCGGTGGCATCCCCCGCCAGGACAGTGTTGGTGAGGGTCAACGTGTCATCGGCGCCGATTCCGACCACGCCCGCATTGCGCAAGGAGAGATCGCGCGGCGAGAAAGAAACAGCAGCAACACCACTCAGGTCCGTCACTTCCCCCAGGACGGTGGCGCGCCCGGCGTTGTCCACGATCAGGCGGCCCTGCCCCGGCACATCGCTCTGGCCTTCCAGATAGATCGTACCCGCCGCGCCGCAGTCCCGCGTTCCCGTCCCGCCGTACGCCTGGAGGACCACATTCCCGAATGCGTCCGCCCCCGTCAGCCGTACGGCAATCCGCCCACCCCCACCACCCGACACGTCACCCGACCCGTAGGTCGCGTTGCCTCCGTTGGCGCGAACCGTCCCACTTCCGAGCAGGGATCCGGCCGTGAGCCAGAGGCTTCCCCCGGATCCGCCGCCACTCTGGTTGGCCGTCGTGCTCTTCCCGTTGGCACTGACCGTGCCGTCGATCCGGGTCGCCCCGCCCACCGTCAACCGTATGGCGCCTCCGCCGTTCCCGCTAGGCGAGCCCGAATTCACCGCGCCGCCGCTGCCGAGGTTGGTCGGCGCCACGATCGACCCGTACGTCGGACCCGGCGCCTGCCCGGCATCGCGTCCGTAACCGCCCTGTCCGCCATAGCTGCCGCCGCCACCAGAGTCCGTGCCGGCGCCGGTGCCGTAATCGCCATTGAAGCCCAGGGATTCGGCACTGATCGACCCGCCCGCCGCCACCGTGAGATTGCTCGCCACGGACACGGTCAGCTTATAGGTTGAGACCGTCGTATTACTGCCATGCGTCAGCACGCCACCGGGAAGCACCTGCAGGTCTTCGAGGACTGTCAGCAGGGCATTGGCCCGCAACGTCGCCGTCGTCGTCCCGCCCAGAATGATGCGGCACACCGTCGTCGGCGTCCCCAGCACCGCCGGATTCGGAGTGTCGATCAGCACGAAGTCCGAGGCGGCGGGGGCCCCGCTCGGGCTCCAGTTGCTGCCGTTCCCGAAGTTTGTATCGGCAGCGCCCGTCCAGGCCTTCCACACGGCATCGAACACCCAGTTGCTGTTGCCCCCGCCGTCCTGCGAATCAATGGGGTAGACGGTCAGACCGCCCGAGGCGTCGCTGTCTGAAACCTGAACCGCACGCGCGTAAGCGACAGTGCCCACGTTCAGCCGCCATGCCCCGCCGCCGGCACTCTGAAGAACCTGCGTGTGGCCAGCCGACCCCTGGAGATAGAGGTAGTCCATGCTGTAGGCCGCCCCGACCGCAAAGGTCTGAGTGACCGCACTGCCGTCGCTCAGCACCCGGAACTCCATCGCAGTCACACCGCCGCCATAGCTGACCGAGGCGGAAATGCTGCGATAGTAATCCGCCGCCATCGCGTCCACAAAACTCACCAGGGCCGTCGTATTGCTCACCGTCAGGCTATGAAACCGCTCGCCAGCGCTCACGAAGGACTGCGCGTTGCTGCCGCCGATGGTCACCGTCGAGTTGGCCGGTACGAACGAGCCACCCGTAAAGTCCGCATTACCCAGAAGCGTCAACGTCTCCGTCCCTGCCGCCGTCAGGGTTCCACCGAAAACCGCATCGCCGGCCACGGTCAAGTTCTGTCCATTCAGGTTGAACACGCTGCCCGGCATCAGTGTCAAAGGCGGCAGTTCCCGTGCCGTATCCAACAAAGGATAGTTCGGACAGCCGTTGGAGATAACGACCCCTGAATCCGTGATGAGGGGCGCGCGCCCAAGGTCCCAGTTGGCGGCGACCGTCCAGGCAGTGTTGCTCGTCCCGATCCAGGTGTCGACCACGCCCACCTCGGCGAAGGACCAATTGACATTGTTCCCGGAGTTGGTGGAGTATGTGGCCCGGATCTGGGTGGCGAACCCCACATCGGCTTTGGAGTCCCTGACATCCACGTATTCGACATGCTGCGCGGCGGCATTTGTCACGCTCAACCGCCATTGCACGCCGTCCTGGGACGACCGCAACACAAGATCGGCGGTGGCATCGCCCTTCAGCGTCAGTCCGTCCAGCACGGTGTTCGTGCGGCCGGCCTCGAACAGCAGGGTCTTGCCAGCGTTGGTGCAGACCAGACTGGCAAAGGTCTGACTGCCATAGACCGTGGCCGCGTTGCTGCCGCCGAGTTGCAGTGTGCTGCCGGGCTCGGCCACGAACGCATTTCCATTCGAGAAACTCCCGTTCACGGTCAGCGACTGGTTGGTGTTCAACTGCAGAACCGCGCTGCCGCGGATGATCACATCACCCACCGCCGTATCGGTAACGCTCGCGGAGATGTCCGTGTTCCGGTTGGCGCCGACGCCGTTGTTGTCCACCACCAGCGTTCCCTCGTTCGGACCCTGGCCCTGGGTCCGCTTATACACGGTCCCGGCCGCGCCGGGGAAGGATCCCGTGACGCCCAGCGCCCTCAGCGTAACCGAACCGAAGTCACCGGAACCGGTGAGGACCACCGCCACACGACCGCCGCCGCCCGAACCGGAATTCCCATTGCTGAAGTAGCCGATACCGCCGTTGGCTTGAATCGTGCCGCTGCCCACCAGATTTGACGTCGTGAGGTACACACTGCCTCCCGAACCGGCCCCATTGGCATTCACAAGCTCGTTCGTCCCGTTGGCCGTGATGAGGCCGTCAACTCGTGTGACACCGCCGACCGTCAACAACACAGCCCCGCCGCCGTTACCCGGCGAGCTGTAGTACGACCCCCCGCTGCCCAGGTTGGTCGGAGCGATGATCGACCCGTAGGTCTTGCCGGGATCGACCAGATCGTCGCCCATACCACCCCTGCCGCCGTGTCCAGCGCCACTACGTTTGTTGCTCGAGGTCGGCGCACCCGCAGGCGCACCCGGCCCGTAACCGCTGGCATAACCCTTGCCGTTAGCGTCGATGCTCCCGCCCGTCGCCACGGTCAGTCGTCCACTGACAACGGCGCTCAGCCGGTAAGCCGCCGTCGTTGTGTTGTTCGTGTGGGTCAGGGCGCCGCCGGCGAGAACCTGCGCGTCCTCCACCACGGTGAGCGGCGCGTTCGCTTCGAGGGTCGCCTGCGTGCTGCCGCCCAGCACCAGCCGGTAGACAGTGACGGGCGTCGCGATCCTGGCCCGATGCGGATCGTCGATCAACACGTAATCCGTCGCCGTCGGCGCCCCGCTGGGCGACCAGTTGGCATCGTTCGTGAAACTGGCGCTCGTTGCGCCGGTCCACACCTTCCAACTGGTGTTGAACACCCAGTTGGGGTTGCCGCCGCCGTCAGCGGAACCCAGAGCGTTGATCGTCCGGCCGCCGGACGCATCGCTGTTTTGAACATCGACGCACTTTACGTAGACCACATTCGAGACGTTGAGCAACCAGGCGCCCGCGCCCGAACTGCGCAGGTATTGCGTCTTGCCCGGCGTCCCCATGAAATAGAGTTCGTCCATGCCGTAGGCGGCTCCCGAAGCGAAGGTCTGCGTCACCGCGCCGCCATCGCTGTAGACCCAGAAACTGCCTGCGGCAAGGTTGCCGCCAAAGCTGACCGAAGCCGAGAGGCTGCGGTACTGCGAGGCCGACACCGCGTCGGCAAAGGTAACAGTGGTTTGGGTATTCGTCACCGTCAGGCGATAGAACGCCTGCCCGGCGCTCGTGATCGACTGGGCGTTCGTGCCGCCGATGATCACGGTCGACTGGGCTTGCGTGAAGGCCCCCCCTGTGAAATCAACGTCCTGGAAAAAGGAAATCAACTCCGCCCCCGAGGCCGTCAGCGCCCCCCCTATCGCCGCATCGCCAATGATACGCAGATTCTGCCCATTCAGGGTGAACGCACTGCCGGTCTCCATCGTCAACGCGGACAGGTCCCTCTCGGTATCGAGGGCCGGATAACGCACCTTTCCGCCCGGAATGAGCACCATCACATCGGTACCGATGGGCGCCCGACCAAGACTCCAGTTGGTGGCCACACTCCACGTACTGTTGCTCGCCCCCTGCCAGGTATTGGTCAGGCCCACCTCCGTGAAGCTCCAGTTCACGTTATTGCTGGAATCCATGGAGTGGGTGGCGGTGATCGGCGCCGCGTAGCCGACATTGGCCTTGGAGTCCTTGACATCGACGTAATCCACCGTCTGTAGGGCGGAGCCTTTGACGCTCAGCCGCCACTGGGTTCCATCCGCCGACGATCGCAGTACGAGTTTCGCCAAGGCGTCGCCTTTGAACGTCAGCCCCTCCTCCACCGTGTTCGTGCGCCCAGCCTGGAATAGCAGCGTCTTTCCGGCGTTTGTGCAAACCAGGTTGGCGTTGGTCTGACTGCCATAGATCGTAGCCGGGTTCGTGCCCCCAAACTGCAGCGTGCTGCCGGGCTGCGCCACGAACGCATAGCCGTTCGAGAAACTGCCGTTGACGACGAGGGACTGGTTGGTGCAAATCACCAAGGTTCCTGCGTCCCGGATGATCACATCCCCCACCGATGCATCGGTTACGTTGGACGAAATCTCCGTCTTGCGGTTTCCGTTCACCCCGTTGTTGGCGATAATCAGTGCCCCCTCGTTCGTCCCCTGATTTTGGGTGCGCCTGTAAACCGTTCCGGCCGCGCCCGAGAAGTCAATGTCCCCGGCCAGCAGATTCGTGCCACCGAACGCCTGCAACGCCACGGAATCGAAGCTGGCCGATCCGGTCAACACCACCGCGATACGGCCCCCGCCACCGCCGCCGCAACTGCCGTTATTGTTCTGGGCCAACCCACCATTGGCCTGAACAAGGCCGCCGCCAAGCAGGTTTGACGTCGTTAGATAAACACTGCCGCCAGCGCCGCCGGAGTTGGCGGTCCCGAACCCATTCGTTCCGTTGGCGACAATGAGACCGTCGATGCGCGTCGTTCTGCCGACGTTCAGCAGGACAGCGCCCCCGCCACATGTTGAGTTGACACCGCTGATCGCCACACCCCCACTGCCAAGGTTGGTCGGAGCAATGACGGAATCGTAAGTCTCGCCAGGCCAAGTGGTGGTGGTCGCTCCTTGCGCGCCTTTTCCACCGTGACTGGCGCCGCTACGCCTGTCATTTCCCCCGGGCGTTCCCGGCCCGTAACCGTTGGTGTATCCCATGGCCGTGACATCGATGCGTCCGCCTGCCGCCACCGTAAGATCCCCGCCGATCTGGAGGTTGACGCGATGCTTGAACGTGGTCGTGTTACCCACATGCGTCAGCAGGCCGCTGACCGACAGCGAGTTGACCACCACCGCGGGCATGTTCGTGAGTGTCACCGTATGCCCGGCGGCAATGAACACGTCGTCTCCCGTTCCGGGAACGCCAGGACTCCAGGTGGCCGGCGCCGCCCACAGACCATTCGCCTGCGAAACGACCGTTCCGGCGAACACCGGCATCGCCAGAAGGGCGAGGACAGACATCGTGATCCAACAAGCCAAGGAATAGCGTTGCGTTGTTCTCATATTTTCCCCTTCTTTCAAGTCACCAATACCCGGCGGCAAGGGATTGCCGCCCTCCAAAATGTGACGACAACAACCTGTTTGCTCCTCTGGAGGGCGCCAATCCTTTGGCGCCGCGCCCCTATCCGGCAGGCAGAGGGATTTTCTCACCGGAACCCGTACACGGTCCCCCGCTTCGGATTCCACAGAATCTGCGTATAGTGATCGACCCGATTGGTCGCCCCGGGTCCCTTCCCGACGAGGGCGCTCAGGGGGTGCTCCGACACGTTCACCGTCAGATCCCAACTCCCCAGCGTCAGACAGGAGGCGTTCGTCGTGTAGAGCACCAGATTGCCCACGGTGGCCGGCGCCGTCAGCGCCAGCCGGGTGTTGGTGTTGGTCAACACGAGGATGGCGTGATCCAACTCGTTGGACAGCCCCGGCGTCACCCGCCCGGGCAGTTCCGCGTAGCCGTCCATACCCAGGCCGCTATTGTCGATGGTCACCGTCCCGCGGCCGCTGCCCTGGGAAGCCATAGCCCGGTAGACCGTGCCCGCGCCGCCCGAGTTGTTGCCGTTTGAGCCGCCCCGCGCCTGAAGGATCACGGCCCCGAAGTCCTCCGAGCAGGTGAGGTTGACCGAGACCCTGCCACCGCCTCCTGCGCCGGAATAGCCGTTGATGTCCCACGCCGCCGAGCCGTTCGCACGGATGGTGCCGGAACCCGCCAACCACGCCGTGGTGAGATAGATACTGCCGCCGGAGCCGCCCGAATTGCCCTGGATGTATTCGTTCGTGCCGTCCGCGGCGATCAGTCCGTCAACGGTCGTGGTGCCCGTCACGTCCAGCCGTACGGCACCGCCGCCGCTATCGACACCATAGTAGCCACCGCCGCCGCCCCCGCTGCCCGTGTTCGTCGGCGCCAGGAATGATCCGTAGGTGTTGGTGGGGTACCCCGAGCCCCCCGTTCCACCCAATCCCCCATGGCTTCCCCCGCTGCGGTAGTCGGTCGGCTTCCCGAGCCCGTAGTCCGACAGGCATCCCAGCCCCGTGACGTTGATCATGCCGCCCGTGGACACGGTCAGATCGCCCACCACGGCCAAGTTAAGTTTGTAAGCCTCGTTCGTCGTATTCTGGCGGTGGCGCATCAGACCGCCCGCCGCGACCTTCACCGTCCCGGTAATGCTGTAGGGCACGTTGATTTCCAGGACGCCCCCCTCGCCGACCGTAAGCTGTATTGCCGGGTTGAACTCCGACGCCGCCACATCCACCAACACGGCCAGGTTGGAGAGCGTAAACGACGGCGGTACGACGAACCGTCCGCCGTTCAGGCAAAGACCCGGCAACCCATTGGTGGACACGCCCGTCACAACGGTGTTGGTAAGGGTCAGCGTATCGTTCGAACTAATGCCCAGCAGGGCGCTGTTGCGGAGCAGCACCCCTCGCGGAGCGAACACAATACTGTCGACGCCGCTCAGGTCCGTCACCCCGCGGTATCGTGTGGCCCGCCCGTTATTGTCCGCGATCAGGATCCCCTTTTCGGACGAATCACTCTGCCCCTGGAGGTAAATGGTGCCCGCCGCGCCGTGGTCCTTCGTCCCCGTGCCGCCGTAGCTCAGGAAGGTGACGCTTCCGAAGTCATCCGACGCGGTGAGATGCACGGCGATACGTCCGCCGCCACCGCCCGACACACCTTCCCCGCTATACGTGGCGTTGCCGCCAATGGTACCGATGCTTCCGGCGCCAAACAAATTCGACGTCGTGATCCACACGCTGCCCCCCGACCCGCCGCCGTAATACCGATCCCCGGTACCCCTGCCATTGGCGCGGATGGTCCCATCGAGCCGGGTTGTGCCAGCCACGATCAACCGTACGGCGCCGCCTCCGGAGCCGCTGGTTCCGGTCTGGTTCGTGGCGCCCCCGCTGCCGATATTGGTTGGCGACGTGATCGACCCGTACGTCGGCCCCGGCGCCTGCCCGTCACGCGCCAAACCTCCCTGGCCGCCATAGCTCCCGCCGCCACTCCAAAGCGTGCCCGCTCCCGGGCCGGACCCGCCCCTGAAGCCCAGGCTGTTGGCATCGATTCTCGCCCCCGCGGCCACGGTGACGTTGCCCGTCACCGAGACATTCAGCTTGTAGGTCTCTGCCGTGGTATTGGAGCCGTGTGTGAGCACGCCGCCAGCCAGCAGTTGCAGGTCTTCCAGGACGATCAGCGCGGCGTTGGCCCGCAGCGTGGCCGCCGTGATCCCGCCCAACTGCAGATGATATACGGTGGCCGGCGCGCTCAGCACCGCCAGGTTCGTGGCGTCAATCAACACGAAATCAGCCGACGACGGAGCCCCGATCGGACTCCAGTTATTGGCGTTCATGAAGTTCGTGTCGACATTCCCGGTCCAGGTCTTCCAGACGGTGTCGAAAACCCAGTTCGTGTTGCCGCCGGCATCGAACGAGTCGTGCGGATGAATCGTCTTGCCTCCCGATGCATCGCTGTCCGCCACATCCGCGTAGCGCACGAAGGCCACATCCAACACCGTCAGCCGCCAGGCGCCGCCGCCCGCGCTCCGCAGAACCTGAGTTTTGCCCGCCGTGCCGTACAGATACAGATTTTGAACCGTACTCGTCGTTGCCGCCGCAAACGTCTGGGTGACGGACCCACCGTCGCTGTACACCACGAAATCCACCGCGCTGACGCCACCCTCGTAACGGACCGATGCCGATGCGCACCGGTAGTAATCCGCGCTCATCGCATCGGCGAACGTCACCGTCGCCGCCGTGTTACTGACAATCAGGTTTTTGAAGTGCACACCATCGCTCACCACTGACTGGACCGTAACACCGTTGAGAATCTGCGTCGATACGGCCGGCACGAGCCCACCACCCGTGAAGTCGACATTACCCGCGAACCAGACCGTCTCCGGCCCGGAGGCCGCCAGCGTGCCGCCGATCGTCGCGTCGCCGGTCACGGTCAGATTCTGCCCGTTCAAGTTGAACGCGCTGCCGGCGCGCATGACGAAGTCCGGCACGGTCCGGTCCGTTGCCAGCACCGGGTAGAAAGCGCAGCCGTTCGAGATCACCACCGCCACGTCGCCCGGGATCGGCGCCCGGTTCTGATCCCAATTGCCCGGCGTCACCCAGTCGGTGTCGACAGCACCGATCCAGGTATTCGTGAGGCCCACGGAGGCGAACGACCAGTTCGTGTTGTTGCCGGAATCGATGGAAGCGGTGGCCGCGATCAGCGTGCCGTACCCGGCATCGGCGTGCGAATCCTTCACGTCCACGCCATCGACGGTGAGCCCAGCCATGGGCGAAAGGCTCAGGTACCAGGCACTCCCGTCCGCTGTGGAACGTAGCACGAGCTTGTTCACGCCGTCACCGGTCAGCCGCAGCGCCTCTTCCACGGTGTTGGTGCGACCCGCCTGGAAATGCAGCGTCTTGTTCGCGTTGGTGCAGATCAGGTTCGCCATGGTCTGGTTGCCATAAATGACGCCCGTGTTCGTTCCCGCGAACAGAAGCGTGCTGCCCGGCTGCGACACAAAGGCATTGCCGTTCGAGAAACTCCCGTTCACCGTCAACGACTGGTTCGTGTTCAAATGGAGTGTGGCGCCGTTCGCGATGACAACGTCTCCCACAATGGCATCGATCACCCCGATGGAGATCTCGGTATTGCGGTTCGCGCTCATCCCGTTATTGGCCACGGTCAGGGTTCCCGCGTTTAGGCCCTGACCCGGAATCCGCGTGTAGACCGTGCCGGCTGCCCCCGGCGTGCCGCCGCTGCCGCCCAGCGCGCGCAGGTTCACTCCTCCAAAGCTGCTCGAACCCGTCAACAGCACGGCAAGGCGACCGCCACCGCCTGACCCGCAATTGGCCGCGTCACTGTACCCCACCCCACCATTGGCCTGGATCGTCCCGCTCCCCACGAGATTCGACGTGGTCAGCACCACGCTGCCGCCCGCGCCACCACTGTTCGCGCCAACATTGGTATTCGTGCCATTAGCCGAGATGGAGCCGTCCACGCGCGTCATGCCGCCGACAGTGAGCAGAACCACGCCGCCGCCGCGTGAGTAACTCGAGTCCGCGCCGCCACTGCCCCAGTTGGTCGGCCACGTCACCGATCCGTAGGTCTCGCCTGGCGAGGAGGGACTGGGGCCTGTTCCCTGGCCACCCTTGCCGCCATAGCCGGCACCGCTGCGCTTGTTGTTCCCGCTCACCCCACCGCTTGACGTTCCCGGCCCATAGCAACTTGGGTACCCCTTTCCGGTTGCGTCAATGGTCCCTTCCGCCGCCACCGTCAGCGTCCCCGGCACCGACAGGTTCATGCGAAGGGTCGGGGCCGCGGCGTTGGTCCCGTGGTTCAACACGCCGCCCGCCAGCACCAGCACCTCGTTCAGCGCGGTCAGCGGCGCATTGGCTTCCAGGGTCGCCTGGGTACTGCCGCCGATGACCAACCGGGACACCGTGGTCGTGGCGGTCAGTCTGGCCAGATGCGGATCGTCAATCAGCACATAGTCGGTCGCCGTCGGCGCCCCAACGGGACTCCAGTTGTTGTCGTTGGTGAAACTCGTGCTCACACTGCCGGTCCACACCTTCCAGGGCGCATCGAACACCCAGTTGGGATTGCTGCCGCTGTCGGTGGACGACACCGCATAGACGGGCAGCCCGCCCAAGGCGTCGCTATTCTGGACATCCACATACTTCGCGTAGATGAAGTTCGAGACGGTTAGCGACCAGGCCCCGGCCGCGCTGCTCCGCAGCACCTGCGTCCTGCCCGCCCCACCAAGGAAATAGAAGTTGTTCACGGTACAGGCCGAGCCTGAGGCAAACGTCTGGGTCACGCTGCCGGAGTCGCTGTACACCCAGACATCGTTCGCGCTCACATTGCCGCCGTACGCCACCGACACCGACATGCTTCGGTATTGCGTGGCCTTCATCGCATCGACAAACATCACGGAGCCCGAGGCATTCGTGACCGTAAGTTTGTAGAACTGCTGCCCGGCACTGGTCACCGATTGCGGCCCCACCCCGCCGATGAAGGCGGTCGATTGCGCCTGCGTGAACGTGCCGCC